>DATBZX010000075.1:0-18543 GCA_036512955.1 Terriglobales bacterium | reverse complement strand
TGTTGCGCTTCTCCCACTGCGTGGTCGCGGTGGGGAACGTGCCGTCGATCGGCATCGCGCTCACCGGAATGAGGTCGCCGTCGCCCGAAATCATCAGGCTTTCGACATCGCGCACAAACGCGGGCGCACTGGCCGGGACCGCAGGGCGCAATTCGAACTTCGAGGTGATCGCGTCCGGCACTTTCACTTCGTGCAGGTTTTCCAGCGAGGCATCGACCGCCGCGAAATTCTTGCGGACTACCGATTCTCCGCGCTTGCCATACGTCTTCTCGATCGAGTGTTTGATGCTCGCAATCGCTTCCTCGCGCGGCAACACGCCGCTGATGGCGAAGAAGCAGGTCTGCATGACGGTGTTGATGCGTCCGCCCATACCGGCTGCCTTTGCCACTTCCACCGCATCGATCACGTAGAACTTCAGCTTCTTGTCGATGATCGTCTTCTGCGCCGACCGTGGCAGATTGTCCCAGACTTCTTCCGGCCCGAACGGGCTGTTCAACAGGAACACCGAGCCCGGATCGGCGGCTCGTAGTACGTCGAGCCTTTCCATGAAGCTGAACTGATGGCAGCCCACGAAATTCGCCGATGAGATCAGATACGTCGAGTGGATTGGCTTCTTGCTGAAGCGCAGGTGCGAGGTCGTGACCGAACCCGACTTCTTCGAGTCGTACACGAAGTAGCCCTGCACGTTGAGGTCAGTGTCCTCGCCGATGATCTTGATCGTGTTCTTGTTGGCGCCCACAGTGCCATCCGCACCAAGTCCGAAGAACATGGCCCGAACCGTCTCCGGCGACTCGGTAGAGAACGTCGGATCGAACGCCAGGCTGGTGTGCGTGACATCGTCAACGATGCCGATAGTGAAATGGTTCTGCGGAGCCGGCTTGGTCAACTCTTCGTAGATCCGGACTACCATCGCCGGAGTGAACTCCTTCGACGACAACCCGTACCGCCCACCAACGACCTTGGGGAACGCGGCCAGTTTGCACTTGCCGGCCGTGAAGCCTTCGGTCAGGGCGGTGACGATGTCCTGATACAGCGGCTCTCCAATGCTGCCCGGCTCCTTGGTGCGGTCCAGAACGGCGATGCTCTTCGTCGTCTTAGGCAGCGCCTCCAGGAAATGCTCGACCGAAAACGGACGGACCAGGCGAACCTTCAGCACTCCGACTTTCTTGCCTTGCGCGGTCATGTAATCCACTGCTTCGTGGACCGCTTCCGCGCCGGAACCCATGATGATGATCACCTGTTCGGCATCGGCCGCGCCGACGTATTCGAACAGCCGGTACTGGCGGCCGACGATCGCGGCGAACTTGTCCATCGCGTTCTGCACGATCGTGGGACACGCCAGGTAGTAAGGGTTGACCGCCTCGCGTCCCTGGAAATACACGTCAGGGTTTTGCGCCGAGCCACGCAATACCGGGTGATCCGGAGACAACGCCCGCTCACGATGCGCGCGCACCAAGTCGTCATCGATCATGGCGCGCATGTCGTCGAGGCTCAGCTCTTCGATCTTGGATACTTCATGCGAAGTACGGAAGCCGTCAAAGAAATGCAGGAAGGGAATGCGCGATTCCAGCGTCGCGGCATGCGCGACCAGCGCCAGGTCCATGGCTTCCTGGACGGAGTTAGACGACAGCAGCGCGAAGCCGGTCTGCCGCGTAGCCATCACGTCCTGGTGATCGCCGAAGATCGAGAGCGCCTGCGCAGCGATCGCACGGGCGGCCACGTGAATCACCGTCGGTGTTAGCTCACCGGCGATCTTGTACATGTTGGGGATCATCAGCAGCAGTCCCTGCGATGAGGTGAAGGTCGTGCCCAGTGCGCCGGCCTGCAGCGCTCCATGCAACGCGCCGGCGGCTCCGCCTTCGCTCTGCATCTCGATGACCTTTGGAACCGTCCCAAAAATGTTCTTCTCGCCGATCGATGCCCATGCGTCGGACGACTCTCCCATGGGAGAGGACGGCGTAATCGGATAGATAGCCGCGACTTCGCTGACGTGGTAGGCCACGTGCGCTACGGCTTCATTGCCATCTAGGGTTACTTTTTTTCTCGCGGATTTGCCCTGGCCGGCTTCCTGGCCAATAGGCAACGGCTCTTCGGTGTTGATTCCACCGCGCGACTGGGATTCATTTGCGTCCTCGAGCGACGCAGCGGTATTAGCTTCTTCAGTTGTTTTCACGTCTGTTGTCCCCCAGATCGAGCTACGTGCGCGGTCTGTTATGTAGTTGGAAAACCGTTAATGTTTAAGATATCGGGGGATTGCCCGGCTAGCTGTGACCGGGGTACTAACCACTCTGTGACGGGCGTCACATACAGGGGATCGAAGGGCGTGGAATCACCGCGAGGCGGAGCGTCAAAGCTAACCATTCACAGGCAGGTTACGTATGCGCAAATGGCGCATTTCAAAGGATATAGATTGGGAATTGAGGCCCGTCTAGGCTGGATTGGAGGCCACAGCGGGCATCATCGGCATCACTGGCGCCGGGCAACAATCGATCCCGCACACGTCCGGATTCGCGGGATAAATGCCGACCACCTGCTTTGCAGAGCTTTCATCCATCCTCTCGACGATCAACTCGCGGATCATGCTGACGAACTTCGGATGCGTGCCGGCCGTCGCGGCGCGTTCCATGTTCAGGTCCAACTCGGAGCAGAGAAGTCGCGCTTCCGTATCCAGATCGTAGAGGACCTCCATGTGGTCGGACACGAATCCGATGGGCGCGATTACTACGTCGGTGGCGCCTTGCCGCTGTATGTCGCGCAGGTGATCGAGGATGTCCGGCTCCAGCCACGGTTGCGAGGCGGGACCACTGCGGCTCTGGAAGACCAGCGGATCAGGCGCGCGCCCCAGCGCGGCAGATACCAGCCGTGCTACTTCAAGTAGCTGGCGATGATAATCGCAGCTCTCCGACATGCTCACAGGAATGCTGTGCGCGGTGTAAGCGACGCGTGCTGAGCCGCGGCGATCTTCCGGGATCCGGCCGAGCGCCTCGCCCACATGTTCAACGTTCGCTCCGACAAACAGCGGGTGGTTATGGAAGACGCGCAGTTTATCGACCAGCGGAGCGCCGTCTCCCGCCGCAGCCTGCGCCGCCGCGATGTTCTCGCGATACTGGCGGCAACTGGAATACGAACTGTAGGCTGAAGTGGCAAACGCGATGGCGCGCTTCACGCCGTCGGATTTCATCTGCCGCAGCGTGTCCGCCAGCATCGGGTGCCAATTGCGGTTGCCCCAATAGACCGGCAGGTCCGGGCCGTGGGTCTTGAGTTCCGCACCCAGGGCTGCGATCAGCGCGCGATTCTGATCGTTGATCGGGCTCTTGCCGCCGAAGAGGTAGTAGTGCTCCGCGACCTTCAGCATTCGCTCCCGGGGAACGTTTCTGCCGCGCAGCACGTTCTCCAGAAACGGGAGCACGTCCGCATTGCACTCGGGGCCGCCAAACGAAACCAGCAGGATTGCGTCGTAATTCATCCGCGAGCGGCTAACCCTTCTTCTGCAGTTGCGCCAACTCGCTCAGCACCTGTTCGCTGTGCTGGTTGATGTTCGCGTCCACGTCGGGATATTCCTGAACGATCTTTCCCTGCGGATCGATGATGAACGTGTGCCGCCTGGAGAACTTCACCAGCCCCAGGTTGGTCAGCGAACCATACTCTTCCGAGACCTTATGGTCCGTGTCCGAGAGCAGCTTGAAGGTCAGGCCTCCCTTGGTGCAGAACTGCTGGTGCGACTTGGTGTCGTCCACACTCACCCCGAGAACGACGGCATTTGCGGCTTTGAACTTCTCCTGGTCGCGCTGGAAATTGTGCGCTTCGATGGTGCAGCCGCTGGTCATGTCGCGCGGATAGAAGTACAGCACCACCCATTTTCCCCGAAACTGCGAAAGCGAGACGGGATTGCCGTCCTGCGAGTTGAGGGTGAAGCCCGGCGCAGCGCTGCCAACGGCAGGAATCGACGCGCCAAACAAGTTCGCGCCCAATAGAGCACCTGAAACGATGATCAGACCGATCAACACGAAACGCTTGAACATGAGTAGTGATCTCCAGCGGCGAGGTATCTTTGTGCAGTCGATGCTACACGCGAAGTAACTTGGATGCGCTCCGAGGCGCGGGGATTCGCCGGTTAGGGTTGAGACCGGTTCTGCATCACGCACTCGTTCACAAAGATCAAATTTGGCGCCAGAATTAGATTCAGGCTCAACTGGTCAATTCGTCGGTAGCCCACATTGCGTTGTTGGCAAACGTGCGGTCGCATGACATCACACGGATGAGCGTGCTTAGTCACAGAACTGTTCGCCGCGTTAGCCTAAACTCCGCTTGCGGCCAAAATATCAGGATCGGGCGCATCAGTAGATAGGCCAGTTTCGGAGGTACATCGTGAAGATCACTCGCTCATTGTCGGCACTCTCTGTGCTTTTTCTGCTGATCGCGGTTTGCAGTGCGCTGGCGCAGGCACCCGCGCAGAGTTCGCTCTTGCTGAAGGGCCCATCGATGGGAGCAGTAAAGTTCCCGCACGCGGCTCATCTAAAGGTCGCGGGCAAGTGCGCGGTCTGCCATCACGCCTCGAACTCGGCGAAGCCCCTCAAATCACCGCAACAGCCCTGCACCGATTGCCACACCAAGCCGCCCACTCCGCCCGTGACGACCGGCCTCCAGGCAGCATTCCACAATCCCACCGCCACTGCCGGACTGTGCATCACCTGCCACAAGACCGAGAACAGCCACGGCAAGGCCGCGCCAGTGAAATGTGCCGATTGCCACAAGAAAGAGAATTCCTAGAAACGCTGCAGGGAGAAAACAACTGCAGGGACCTGATGCTTGGAAGCGGCGCAGCTTTAGCTGCGCCGAACACGCACTCTGGAATTCTTGTCATCATGAGGGTGCTTCAGCCCCCGAGGGGTATGCTTTTTCAATGCGGCTCCACCGACATTCTCGCGTTGCGCACCATCTCGACATAGAACAGGTTCACTCCGTTGAACATGATCTGGATGCCGATGCATACCAGGATGAACGCCGACAGCCGAATCAAGATGCTGGTTCCATTGGGCCCGAGCAGTCGCTGCAGACCGTCGGCAAATCGATAGCACAGAAATATGGTGATTCCGATCAGCACGATTCCAATGGTGGCAAAGAGCGCACTCACGATTAACTGCAAGTGGGTTTCGGTATGGATATTACTGCCCAGCGTCAAGGCGACGGCAATCGATCCCGGACCCACGGTCAAGGGCATGGTGAGAGGGTAGAACGCCTGCGACAGGGCGTCTTCTGGGCTTGCCTTGGCCTCCACTCGCCGCTCCGAATCGTTGCCCTGCTGGTTTAGAATCCGCCAGCCTGCGACCATCACCACCAAACCTCCGCCCAACTGCACCGCTGCGATGCTGACACCAAAGAAATCGAGCACATAAGAGCCGATGAACAGCGAGGCCATCAGCAGGACCATGCCGTTCACCGCTACTCGCATCGCGATGGTTTTGCGCACGCCAGCGTCGTATTCGTCGGTCATCGAGGCGAAGATCGGCGCCATCCCCAGTGGATTCACGATGGGCAGGAGAGCGGCATATACGATCAGAATGTTGCGGATTACGGAGTACATTTGCGCAAACAGGATAGTCGAAATGACAATGCGGCGCTTAAACATCTGCGTCCGTCGCCGCCAAAGTTGACCAACTTCAATTTTCTGCGTTGAATAAACTAACCAGTCTCGCGAACCCGGGCGCCTGTCTGACAAGATAATGGGAATTCCTCATCGCACCTACGGAGCATTGCAGGTCAAGCTGCGCGAATCGCTCTTCACTCGCGCGCTCGTGCTGCCCATTCAGGAATTCATTCACATTCAGGGCATGAGCAGCGTCTTATTGCTGGCGGCGGCAATCGCCGCGCTGGTCTGGGCCAACTCTCCTTGGCACAACTCTTACCATCATGTCTGGGAACTGGAACTAACCCTGTCGAGCATCCAGCTTCCCGTGCACGCCTGGATCAACGACGCTCTAATGGCTGTTTTCTTCTTTCTCGTCGGGATGGAGATCAAGCACGAGATTGTGCACGGAGAACTATCCGACGTCCGCAAGGCCGCGCTTCCCATCGTAGGCGCTCTCGGGGGCATGGTCCTGCCGGCGCTCCTGTTCGTAGCCGTGAATTATGGCGGCCCGGGTCAGCACGGTTGGGGCGTCCCCATGGCCACCGACATTGCCTTTTCACTGGGTGTGCTGGGCATGGTGAAAGGTATTCCATCGGAATTGAAGGTCTTCCTGCTCACGCTGGCCATCGCCGACGATATCGGCGCCATTATCGTCATTGCGTTTTTCTATACCGACACGCTGCACTTGCAGCCATTGTTTGTCGGAGTCTTCTTCCTGCTGGTGATGTTCGGATTGCGCCGCATCGGCATCCAGCGGGCCATTGTCTATTTTGTCCTGGGTGTGGCCTTCTGGGTCGCGATTCTGCAATCGGGCATTCATGCCACCATCGCCGGTGTGATCCTCGGCTTCATGGTCCCCACGTCTGCGCGCCTTTCGCTGCAGCAGTTCGAGGAGATTGGCATCGACATGATGCAGCGGTTCCGTACTGCCCAGGCCGAAGGCGACATGGCGACCGCCAACCGGCTGCTCGGCAGTTTCGAGCAATTGGTGAATGCCACCGAGGCCGACTCTGAGCGCCTTACTCGCAAGCTGAACGATTGGGTCTCGTTTCTCGTGCTGCCGTTGTTCGCCTTGTCCAATGCGGGCGTGACTTTTTCAGGAGGCGCCGCAAACGGACTGCTGACGAGTCGTATTGCCTGGGGTATCTTGATCGGCTTGGTGATTGGGAAGCCGATCGGCATTGTAGGTTTCTGCAGCCTCGCCGTGAAAATGGGATTGGCGCGCCTCCCCAGCGGTGTGACCTGGCTGCAGATGGCCGCCGTAGGCACTTTGGCTGGAATAGGCTTTACAGTCTCGATTTTCATCAGTTCGCTGGCGTTCGGCGATCCGCCCCATTTGATGGAAGCCAAGACGGCAGTGCTTGTTGCCTCGTTGATCGCGGGATTGGCCGGATTCTTCGCTCTCCGGCACGAGGCGAAGCTGGAACACTCTGTCGAGCAGCCCGTCGAGCCCTAGTTGAAAGAGTTTTTTCACCAGCGAGATACAATGTTCCTTGTATTCCGCAGGTGAAAAATGCGGCTGCATGAAGTAAATTTTGACTTTTGCAGCATCCGCACCGCTGTTAGGCTATTTGTAGTGGTTGCCCACTTTTGACACGCAGTAGCCGGATTGAATCCAGTCCGGCGTTCCAATAAAAAGGAGACATTCATGCGTTCTAAATTCTTCGCGGTTATGCTTGGCGCAGTCCTGGTCATCGGACTCGCAGCTTGCAGTAAGAAAGAGCAGCCCGCACAAGCTCCCGCCACGACTGATCAGGCGGCGCAACCGGCCCCATCAGCGAACCCTCAGACCCAGGCCGCACCCGGTCAATCCGCTGCGGCTCCCGGCGCTGCGCCCACGGAGGCTCCCGCAACAGCCCCGACCGCAGCAGCTCCAGTGGCTGAGCAAGCTCCGCCCCCGCCGCCTCCCGAGCCAATAGTCATTCCTGCCGGAAAGACCGTGACTGTCCGCATGGGCGAATCGCTTTCGTCCAAGTCCTCTCAGGACGGCCAGGCCTTTACTGGCACGCTCGCCAATGGAATCTCCGTCAACGGTAAGGTAGTGATTCCCGCGGGCTCAGGAGTAACTGGGACCGTGTCTGAGGCCAAATCGGCTGGCAAATTCAAGGGCGAAGCCATCCTTGCCATCCGTCTCACTTCCATCAACGTCAAGGGTGCGCCACGCAACGTGGGCACAGATGAATACGTCGTCACCCAGAAAGGCAAGGGCAAGCGTTCAGCGGTCATGATTGGTGGCGGCGCGGGCGGTGGCGCCCTCATCGGCGGAATCGCAGGCGGTGGAAAGGGTGCCCTCATCGGGGGCCTGATCGGCGCGGGTGCCGGAACTGCCGGGGCAGCGTTTACCGGCAACAAGGAGCTCAGCATCCCGGCCGAGTCCGCGGTCAGCTTCAAGACAACCACGGCGATCACCATTCAACCAACCCAATAGGAAAGGCTTTTTCCGGATCGTGAGACAAGAGGGAGGCGCTAAGCCTCCCTCTTTTTCCATGGAACTTCGAAATTCTGCCTAGTGTCTAACTAGGGAATTGCGGGTTGATCTACGTGCCCCCCTAGGAGTTGACAAGCCCATGAAGTTTCTTGGAGTGCTATTTATCTTGGGAGTGTGCTACGCCGCTCTATCGCAGACCTCTACGCCGACGAAAAGCAACGCTGAGGACGAGGTCGCTTCAGTTCAAAAGCTGTGGCTTGAGGCGGAGCAACGTGGCGACGCGGCCGCACTCGACCGGATCCTCGACGACGGTTTCGTGGGGTCCGGCCCTGGAGGGAACCTGATCCAGAAGTCCGACTTGGTTGTCACCGCTCCCGAATCTCAGCCGCGGAATTTCCTCAATCAAAATCTGGCCGATACCACCGTGAAGGCGTTCGGGAATACCGTCGTGGTCCTCGGCAAAATCGTTGATTCAAACGACAAGAGTCACTAGGTCCGGTTCAGCATGGTGTATGAGAAGCGGGCGAACCAATGGAAAATGGTGGCGGCTCAGCTTGTGCCGGTTGTTGTCGCCCAGGAATGATGTATTGCTATTTGGACCGCTGCTTTTCGGCCTGCAATTTTGCCCGTCGCGCCGCAGCCCAGCCTTCCTTCGTAACCTGCCGCCCTCGCCCTACGGCCAATGCGTCGGCGGGTACATCGTCAGTGATGCACGATCCTGCTCCGATATAAGCTCCCTTGCCAATCTTAATAGGGGCTACCAGCGTGGAGTCACTTCCCACAAATACCCCGTCTTCGAGAATGGTCTGGTGCTTGTTCACGCCATCGTAGTTACAGGTGATGGTGCCTGCGCCAATGTTGACGCCCGCACCGATCACGGCGTCGCCGAGATAGGAAAGATGGTTAGCCTTCGAGCCCCTTCCCAGCTTCGTTTTCTTCGTCTCGACGAAATTCCCCACATGCGCGCCCTCGCCCACATCGCTTCCCGGACGCAGATGTGAGTACGGGCCGATCTGTGCGCCGTCGCGCACGATGGAGCTCTCCATGATGCAGCCCGGGCGTATGAGCACCTTGTCGCCAATGTCGCAGTTGGTAATCACCGAGTAAGAGCGGATGCGGCAGTCTGAGCCGATCTTCGTCTGTCCGACGATCTGCACGAACGGCTCAATCACGGTATCAGTGCCGACTTCGACATCGGCGTCGATGTCGCACGTCTCTGGGCGGAAAATGGTGGTCCCGGCTTCCATGAGCTCTCGCGCTTTCTTCGCCCGCAGCTTGGCATCCAACTCAGCCAATTCCATGCGCGTGTTCACACCAAGCACTTCATTGGAGTCCTCGGCTCGCAGCGCGAGCACCTTATCTCCCGCCTTGCCCAGCACACCAGCCATGTCGGTCAGGTAAAACTCCCCGGCGGGATTTTCGGTGGTTAGCTGGTCGATGTGCGTGTACAACGGTCCGACTCCAAAAGCATAGATGCCGGAGTTGATCTCGCGCTGTTCACCCTCGTTGCTGCGCAGGGCCTTCTGTTCGACGATGCGCTCGACTTCGTCGGTTGGCTCGGCGTCTTTGAATTTGCGGAACACCCGTCCGTATCCCGTGGGATCGGCAGGCTCAGCCGTCAGGATCGTCATCGCCGCCTGGGTGCTAAGGTGAAAGTCGCGCACCCGCTTAATTGTCTCGGGATGGATGAGCGGTACGTCTCCCGACAGCACAAGCACGTGGCTGAACCCCTGGAGGGCTTCTCGAGCCACCATCAGCGCATGTCCGGTTCCGCGCTGTTCACTTTGCAGCACAAATTGAATTCCGGTCGATTGCAGCGCCTCGCGCACCAGTTCGGCCTCGTGTCCGATGATGACGAAGATGTTTTCCGGCGGAACGATCTTGGTGGCCGCTGCGACTACGTGGCCCAGCAGCGTCTTGCCGGCGATCTGGTGCAGCACCTTGGGATGCCGCGACTTCAGCCGCGTGCCTTTTCCCGCTGCCATAATCGCTATGGCGAACTTGAATTCAGTCTGGTTCAAAGGATGGGCGGAGTTGGAACTCGGATTCATCATGACCTTACAGGGTATCAAGAGACGCTTAGGATTTGCGTTCTACAGCGGCGACCGAAGTCTCGCGGGCTTCCAGCATGAGCCGGAGCAAGTCATGCGCGACATGGTGCGTTTCGTGCCGGGCGATCAGGCCCTCGATAGGATCGACTTCCTCGGTGAGATAGTCGCCGAGGATAGGCTTCACTCCCAAGGCCTCGATGCGCTCGGCATCCACCACGATTTGCGATTGCTGCTTCTCAGCGTACTTCGTCACCAGTGTGGGAGACGCGAGAGTCTGGTTTACCAGGGCAAAGTCGAAGAACTCGTGCCGCGCGTGCTTGTAGAGTGCCTGGATGTGCTGCGACGCCGTCAGATCCAGGCTTTCATTCGCCTGTGTCATCAGGTTGCAGACGTAGACCTTGATGGCCCGGGAATCCTTGATGGCCCGGGAAAGATCGCGCACCAATAGATTCGGCACCAGGCTGGTGAACAGAGATCCCGGACCGATCGTGATCAGGTCGGCAGTCTCAATGGCCCGCAGTGCCGCTATCGCAGGTTTCGCGTTCGCGGGCGCCATCCTAAGTTCCGTGATTCGTCGCTGGCTCGCCGTGATGTTGGTTTCTCCGCGTACCACCGAACCGTCATCCATAATCGCGTAAAGCTGCGCATTGCTCGTGGTCGCCGGGTAGATATTGCCGCGGGTTGCGAGGATGGTAGCGGCATAACGGACCGCCTCGCTGAAGTCTCCCGTGATGTCGGTCATCGCCGAAAGAAACAGGTTGCCAAAACTGTGGCCTTCGAGTCCCTCCCCGGCTTTGAAGCGGTATTGGAAGAGCCTCGACAGCAGCGCTTCTTTTTCTGCAAGCGCGACAATACAGTTGCGAATATCACCCGGAGGCGGAACGTTCAGGTCCTTCCGCAAACGTCCGCTGGAGCCGCCATCATCGCTCACCGTCACGATGGCCGACAGTTCGGAAATGAAGGGAAGAATCCGGTCGAACGACTCCTCACCCGATAGGATGACGTGCTGTTTCAATCCGTGCAGCAGCGTGGAGAGTCCTGTACCTCCACCCATGGCAACAACCTTCATGGGGCGTACTTCGGCGGAATGGGAGGAGCTTTGCATTACCACATCAGCGGCTGCTAGAAATGCCACTTTTGTGAATCGGATGGCACTTCCGCGCTGGTATCAGGATATAGCAGTTCCGTGAAACGGGGGTCGTCCGCGAGGCTCTTGAAGTCAGAATCGTTTCGCGCCTGGAAACGGTTGGCAGGATTAAGACGGATCGCCTCATTGAGTCCGGTAATGGCATCCGGAAAATGACCCATCAGGCAGCTGAGCGCCGCTGCACCGTACCACACGAAGTCCAGTTTGGGATGCTTTTGCGAGAGGTCTCCAAACACCTCGCGCGCGCTGACGTAGTCGCCCATGTTCATGAGCGAAACCGCGTAATCGTATTGCTCCTCGGGCGTCTTGAATTTCGCCGAGTTGCGATTCAATTGCTGATTGCACGTGTTCAGATGGACCGCTGCGCGATCGCACAGTTCCGGGCTGGCTCCGCCGACCACCTTCTCAAAACAAGCCTTGGCTTTGTCGTATTTATGAGACTGCAGCGCCTTCAGGCCAGCCTCGTAGTTTTGCACAGCCTGTGAAAATCGAGGATCATCTGCCACCTTCAAAGGCTTGCCGCTGCGGGCACGGCTGTCAGCTCCCGTCGAGGATGCCGGTAAATCTATTTTTTTCTTCAACCTAGCTTCGGTTTCCTGAACGTTTTCTGCCTCTTTTTTCTTCATCTTGCTGCATCCTTTGAGTCGTAAACGGCAGGCAACCCGTCAGGGCTGTGGAAAACCCAAATGTTACAGGCTGTGTTTGCTGAGTTATACCCGCATCGCGCAGCGACGTCAACTGTACCTTGGGACATTGCCATTTGCGGCGTTAATTCATGCTCGCGGCGCTCTCCAGATCGATCGTCTTCCACTCCCCCTTGATGATTCCGGCGCGAATTTGGGCGGGCGTCTTCTTCAGCTTGGTCTGTTGGTAGGCGTAATACACCTCCTTCATGCAGATGCCGCAATGCGCACCGTGGTTGGACTCAAAGCAGGTGTGCAGGCTCTTATGTCCGATGCGCTCACAGTAGCAGTAGCACGGAAGTTGATGGATCACCCCGGGAATTTTCGCGGCCAGATCGTAGGCATGCACCTGATATGGGTACTTGAATTGCTCCCCCACCCGTTGGTCCGCCGGCATGATGGGCAGCAACTCTCCCGGCAATGGCGGACGGGCGTTGTAGGCAGGGATGCCGTCACCCTGGGCGAACGCGATCACGGCCAAAACAACAATCAGTGCGAGCACTGCGGACTTTTTCATTGTGCCAACCTCGGCGGCTATTTTATCTGAGAACCGTAAAGGTTTCCCAGACGGTGTGGCGGAAGCAGCAAGATTTGTTCGGAAACTGGAAGTTGCAGCGCATTCGAGAGAGCCCCAGTGTCCAAGGATCCTTCCGCCGTGGCTGTTTTCGGCTTCCTGAAGATGTGGTATTCTCTCAGCACCTAAAAAGGTGCTAACACAATGGGTAAGCCTGTGCTCGACATTACGTGTGACATCCAGTCTCTGACGACCTTCCGCCGCCGTTCAGGCGACTTTATGAAACAGCTCAAAAAGAGCAAGCGCCCCGTGGTGCTTACCGTCAAGGGGAAGGCCGCTGCCATTGTGCAGGACGCAGGGGCCTACCAAAGGCTGCTCGACATTGCCGCCAGTGCAGATGCGGAAGAAGGCATCCGCCAAGGCCTGGACGATGTTAAGCATGGACGTACCCGTCCGGCGCGTGAGGTATTCGACGAGATTCGTCGGAAACATGACATACCGCGTTGAACTGGCAAATCGTGCAGTTCGCGATCTTGAGCTCTTGTATTTGGAGAAGAATGCCGCGGAGTCTCAAGCGGCCGCCCGGTGGTACAACCTGCTGGAGGAAGCCGTGTCTTCGCTAGGAGCACTTCCCCATCGCTGCACTGTTGCCCCGGAAGGTCGAAGGTTAAGACGGAAAATCTGGCATTTGCTCTTCGGCAGAAAGCCCAACACTTATCGAGTCATCTATGAAATCGACGAACGGCAGCGGACAGTATGGGTATTGACGATTCGTCATGCTGCAAGACGGAAAATTAAGGCAGTTGATCTTGGGTGAACCCGGCCATCGACTTCCATCCCGTAACGCGGTGGATCTCGCCAAGCCAAATGCAGGCTTCCCAGGGTGTTTCGCGCTACTCACTTACCTGGCCATCGCAACCTCTCGGGTCCTGCCGGTGTTCTCTATAATGGATTGAACGCCTACGACTCCAACCATGAGTTTCATGCCCACTGATCCGAATGTGCCCCGATCCCTGGGGACGCCTTCGCAACCAATCGAACCCGGCAACACTCCTGTTCGCAGCAGTCGCGTTCCCCCGGTGTTCGCCAGATGGGTCAGGGACATCCTGATCTCACTTGCGGTCTCGGCGTTTTTCATCATCTTCCTCTACCAGCCGGTCAAGGTCGAGGGAACCAGCATGATGCCGACGCTCGAAGACCAGGAGCGCGTATTCATCAACAAATTCGTCTACCGTCTTGAACCAATCGAGCGGGGTGATGTGGTGGTCTTCCGCTATCCGCGCGACACCTCGAAGAGCTACATCAAGCGGATAATCGCGGTGGCCGGCGATCGCGTGAAGATCGAAGACGGCTTGGTGTACGTCAATGATCGCCAGATCGCCGAGGTCTACGTTCCGCAAATGTACGAAGACGTTCGTTCGTATCCCGAAACCGTGGTGCCGCCTCATTCCTACTTCGTGATGGGCGACCACCGCAACCTCTCCAATGACAGCCGCGACTTCGGTCCAGTGGACGAGAGTTACATTTACGGTAAGGCCGTTTTTGGCTACTGGCCCGTCGCCAAGCTGGGCAAGCTGCGCTAGTGCAACGACGAATCTCGCTATCTGAATTGACAGGGCAGGGCTCCAGCCGTGTCGTAACTGCGATGGTATGACCCCGGATATCGTCATGTGTTTTGAAAGGGCACAGCTTCAGCTGTGCCGCTACCGGCTACTTAAAACCGGGGCTTTAGCCCCCGAGGGACTTCGGTCTTCGCGGTCCCTGTATTTATGAGAACGGCTCAAATCAATTGGAGGGGGTGTCCATGAAAGCAATCCCGCATATTCTGTTGTGCATCGTCGTGCTCGCTGCCGTCTCCTTCGCCGCAGACCGCGACACCAATGTCCTCATGCAGGCCGAGCGCGCCTTCGCCAAAGCCACGGCCGAGCGCGGCGTCGACGGCTGGATGGAATTCATGGCCCCCAATGCCGTCGAGTTGTCAGCTGAGCCCCTCGTAGGACTCGACCAGATTCGCGCCGGTATGACCAAGCAGTTCAATCTGCCAGGCTTCAAGATCACATGGGAACCCACCAAAGCCGAGTATCTGGGACAAGGCGACGTTGGTTTCGCAGTCGGCCGCTACGAGGTTCGCCTCACCGGCGACGACGGTAAGCCACAGGTCCGTCGTGGCACTTACCTCACGACTTGGCAGAAGCAACACGACGGCTCGTGGAAGGTTGTATCTGATATCGGCAGCCCCGACCCACCGTCACATTGAGGGAAATTGCGCCTCTTATGCTCCAGCTCAATCCCTGATAAAATCGATAAAATCCACTCCTCGGAGATGCAATGCAGGCAATCCTTGCGCTGGAAGACGCTCGCATCTTCCACGGCAAAGGCTTCGGCGCCAAAGGCGAATGTTACGGCGAAGTCGTTTTTAATACTTCCATCACCGGCTACCAGGAAATTTTCACCGACCCTTCCTACGCCGGCCAGATCGTAGTTCTCACCAATCCCCAGATCGGCAATTACGGAACCAACTCCGAAGACAACGAGGCGACTCGCCCCTACATCGAGGGCCTGATCGTCCGCGAGTTCTCCCGCGTCAGTTCCAACTGGCGTTCGCAGGAAGTCGCCGAAGAGTATCTGGAGCGCTACAAGATTCCCGTGCTCGCCGAGATCGACACCCGCGCGCTGGTGCGCCACCTGCGCACCCATGGCGTCATGCGTGGCGTCATCTCGACCATTGAAACCGACACCGAAAAGCTGGTCGCTAAGGCGAGATCCATCCCCAAGATGGACGGCACCGATTTGGCAAAAGAGGTCACCACCCCCCGCGTCTATCAATGGGAAGAAGGGGTGCGTTCTTTCGAGCCGACGGAAGTGGTTGGTGTCAAAGACGACGCTCCGAAGTACAAAGTCGTGGCCTACGATTTCGGCATCAAGCACAACATCCTGCGCCGGCTGGTGGGCGAGTCTTGCAGCGTTACCGTAGTTCCCGCAACCACCACTGCAGAAGACGTGCTCGCCATGAAACCGGATGGAGTGTTCCTGTCCAACGGCCCCGGCGACCCCGAACCCGTCACCTACGCACAGGACAGCATTCGCCGCATGATGGGCAAAGTCCCCATCTTCGGCATCTGTCTCGGCCACCAGTTGATCGGTCTCGCGCTCGGCGGGAAAACGTACAAACTGAGGTTTGGTCACCACGGCGGTAATCATCCTGTCAAGCAAATGGCAACCGGCAAGATCGAAATCACCGCCCACAATCACAACTTCGCCGTCGATCCCGACTCGCTCAAGCAAAGTGAGGTCGAGCTGACGCATATCGATCTGAATGACAACACGCTGGAAGGCTTGCGCCATCGCTCTCTGCCGCTCTTCAGCGTGCAATATCACCCGGAAGCAGCTCCCGGCCCCCACGACTCGCACTACCTCTTCAAGGATTTTGTGAAGATGATGGAGGAGTGGAAAGGGAGCAATACTTAATCCATGCCACGCCGCAACGACATCGCGAAAATTCTTATCCTCGGCTCCGGGCCTATCGTCATCGGCCAATCCGCCGAGTTCGACTACTCCGGCGCGCAGGCCTGCAAGGCGCTCAAGTCCGAAGACTATGAAGTGGTGCTGGTGAATTCCAACCCGGCCACCATCATGACCGATCCCGAGATGGCCGATCGCACCTACATCGAGCCGCTCAACCGCACTTATCTCGAAGAGATCATCCGCGTCGAAGCCGAAATGCTTGCTTCGAGCGGACGCTCAGGCATTTTTGCCGTTCTTCCCACGGTCGGCGGGCAGACGGCTCTCAATCTCGCGGTCGAATTGGCCGACAGTGGCGTCCTCGAGAAGTACGGCGCGCAACTCATTGGGGCGCAACTCGGCGCCATAAAGAAGGGCGAAGACCGCCTGCTCTTCAAAGATGCGATGACCAAGATCGGCCTCGAAGTTCCCAAGTCGTCGCTGGTCAACAATCTTCGCGATGGTCTCGATTTCAGCAGCAAGATCGGCTTCCCGGTCATCCTGCGCCCCTCGTTCACGCTAGGCGGAACCGGTGGCGGCATCGCCTATAACCGTGAAGAGTTGCTCGAGCTTCTGGCTCGCGGCCTCGATCTCTCGCCCGTTCACGAAGTGCTGCTGGAAGAGTCCGTACTCGGCTGGAAAGAATACGAGCTCGAGCTAATGCGCGATCTCGCCGACAACGTCATCGTCATCTGCTCGATCGAGAACTTCGATCCCATGGGTGTGCACACCGGCGACTCCATTACGGTCGCGCCCGCGCAAACTTTGACCGATCGCGAATACCAGGCTATGCGCGATGCCGCTATCGCCGTGATCCGCGAGATCGGTGTCGAGACAGGTGGCTCCAACATCCAGTTCGCCGTCGATCCGCACAACGGGCGCATGGTCGTCATCGAGATGAACCCGCGTGTATCGCGCTCCTCAGCGCTGGCATCGAAGGCAACGGGATTCCCAATCGCGAAAATCGCCGCCAAACTTGCCGTCGGCTACACCCTCGACGAGATTACCAATGACATCACGCGCAGGACGCCCGCGTGCTTCGAGCCAACCCTTGATTATGTCGTGGTGAAGATTCCCAAGTGGCAGTTCGAGAAATTTCACGGCGCAGACGAATCCCTCGGTCCGCAAATGAAGTCAGTCGGCGAAGTCATGGCCATTGGCCGCACCTTCAAGCAGGCACTTCTCAAAGCCGTTCGCTCACTGGAGACTGGCAAACGCATCGGCTCTGAAAAGATCGAGCCACGGATTCTGACCAAGCGCTTGGTCACGCCACATCCTGAGCGACTGCAGTACATTCGATACGCACTCTCGCAAGGCATGACCGTTCGCGAAATCGCGCAGATGACCAACATCGATCCCTGGTTTCTGCACCAGCTCAAGGAAATCGCTGACGAACAAGCCAAGCTGAACAGCCTCCCGCTTGACTCGATCGGCACCGCCGCACTGCGCCACCTCAAGCGCGTCGGTTTCTCCGATGCTCGCTTGTCCCAGACGCTGCAGGTAGAGAACGGCAAAGGCTCGCTTGAGTCAGTGCATCAGTTGCGCCGCAAGCATGGCATTCGCCCGGTGTATAAGCGCGTCGACACTTGCGCTGCCGAGTTCGAGAGCTTCACGCCGTACATGTACTCGACCTACGAGGAAGAGGACGAGGCTACGCCGACCGACCGCAAGAAGGTCATCATCCTCGGCAGCGGCCCTAATCGCATCGGGCAGGGAATCGAGTTCGACTACTGTTGCTGCCACGCCGCATTCGCGCTGCGCGACGATGGCTACGAGACGATCATGGTCAACTGCAATCCCGAGACCGTCTCCACCGACTACGACACCAGCGATCGCCTCTACTTCGAGCCGCTGACCTACGAAGATGTCATGGCGGTTTACGAGCACGAAGCCGAAGGCGGAGCCCCCGTCGGCGTCATCGTTCAGTTTGGCGGACAGACTCCACTGAACCTCGCTTTGCCCCTCAAAGGAGCGGGCGTGCCCATCATCGGAACCTCACCTGAGTGCATCGATCTCGCGGAAGATCGCAAGCGCTTTGGCAAGTTGCTCGAGGAACTTGACATTCCGCAGCCTCCCGGAGCCACCGCCGCCAGCGTAGAAGAAGCGCTCGCCAACGCCAACCGCATTGGCTACCCAGTCCTGGTGCGGCCGTCGTATGTGCTCGGCGGACGCGCCATGGTGATCGCCTACGACGACGAGTCGGTTCATCGCTACATGAAAGAGGCCGTGGAGTATTCGCAGGAGCGGCCGGTCCTCATCGACCACTTCCTCGAATCCGCCACCGAAGTCGATGTTGACGCTCTCTCCGATGGTGAAGACGTAGTGATCGGCGGCATCATGCAGCACATCGAAGAAGCTGGCATTCACTCCGGAGATTCTTCCTGCGTGCTGCCATCGGTTGATCTCTCACCGGAAGTACTCGCGACGATTCGCGACTACACCTTTCGCCTCGCACGTGCTCTGCACGTCATCGGCCTGATGAACATTCAGTACGCGATTCAGCGCGAAAAAGTTTTCGTGATCGAGGTCAACCCTCGCGCCTCGCGCACCGTGCCGTACGTTTCAAAGGCCACCGGAGTGCCTCTCGCCA
>DATBZX010000074.1:0-5565 GCA_036512955.1 Terriglobales bacterium | reverse complement strand
AACCAGGACCTCCGCGACCCCATCGTGCAGCAGCTTCCAGACCTCGATCCGAAGCAGGTGCTTGCTGAGCCGCTCGGGCGCAACACTGCGCCGGCGATTGGGCTGGCGGCGTTTATCTTGGAGCGACAGGATCCCACGGCTGTCATTGGGATGTTTCCTTCGGATCATGTCATCTCCAACGAAGAAGCGTTTCGCGCGAACGTCCAGCAGGCGGTGGAGATTGCGAGCAGCGGAGCGAACATCGTGGTGATGGGAATTCCACCGACGCGCGCGGAAACGGGATACGGCTACATCGAGGTGGGACGGACTTCGGCGCAAGAGAATTTGCCGGTGCGTCGTTTCGTCGAGAAGCCGCCCAAGAAAAACGCTGAGGAATTTGTAGCTGCGGGGAATTATTTCTGGAACAGCGGCATGTTTGTCTGGGGTGCGCACACCCTCGCGGACGCACTGCGCGAGCACCTGCCGAACACCGCTCCGGTGCTGGAGAAGATCGCTGCCAGCTACGGGACTCCGGAATTCGCGGCAACGTTTGCCGAACTGTACCCTAAGTGCGAGAACATCAGCATTGACTATGCCGTGCTGGAGCCACGCTCAAAGAAGGGCGAGGGGACATCGGGGATCTACTGCATTCCTGCAGGCTTCGGCTGGAACGATCTGGGTTCGTGGACGGCGCTGTATGAACATCGTCTGGCGACCGACCCCAAACTCGACAACGTAATATCGTCTCGGCAGAACTTCGCGTTGAATGCGTCGGGCAATTTTGTGCACTCCGAAAAGTTCGTGGCCGTGGTGGGAGTGGACAACCTCGTGGTGGTCGAGACCGAGGACGCTTTGCTGATCACCACGCGCGAGAATGCGCAAGACGTTGGGAAAGTCGTGGCGTATCTCGACAGCAAGAAGCTTACAGACCTCGTTTAACGCGACTCGCAATAGTCAGGCAATTCCTTATGACGACCCAAATCAAGTTTGGCACCGACGGATGGCGCGGCATCATCGCCGACGATTACACCTTTGAAAATGTGAGGCGCGTGGGCAATGCCATTGCCCATTACGTCCACGAGAACGAAGACGCCACGAAGGGCCTGGTAGTTGGTTATGACACACGCTTCGGCTCCCGGGCATTTGCCGAGGCGATCTGCGAAGTGCTGGCCGCCGCGGGCATCAACGTTCATCTTTCCGACGATTACACCCCCACTCCTGCGCTGTCGTTTGCCGTGGTGAATCTCGCAGCGGCGGGTGGGGTGATGATCACTTCCAGCCACAATCCGTACAACTGGAATGGAGTGAAGTACAAGGCGGGTTACGGCGGATCGGCCACGCCCGCCATTATCAAGTCGATCGAGGTCGCGCTTGACGCACCGAAAATCGAACGTCCCGGAGGCAGTGTCGAAGCAGCCGACTTCAAGACGCCGTATGTAGCCGCGGTCAAGAAGTTCGTCGATCTTGACGCGATCAAGAAAGCTGGATTCAAGTTTGCCGTCGATGCGATGTACGGCTCGGGACGTGGAGTTCTGAGCCAGATCTTCACCGAGAAGGGCATCGACCATATCGAGATTCGAGGCGAGCTGAATCCGCTATTTCCCGGCATCAATCCCGAGCCGATCATGCCGCACGTTGCGCTGTTGCAGGAAACCGTGGTGCGGGAGCACTGCCAGGCAGGACTGGTTACCGATGGCGATGCCGACCGGCTGGGCGCGGTCGCCGAAGACGGCAGCTTCGTGGACTCGCACAAGATCTTCTCGGTGATCCTGGAGTGGTTGCTGAAGCGGAAGCAGTGGCCGGGTGAGGTTGTTCGCGCGTTCAACACGACCCGAATGATCGATCGCATTTGTGCCAAGTACGGGCGCAAGATGCACGAGTGCGGCATCGGCTTCAAGTACATCTGCGACCTGATGCTGGAGCGCGACATCCTTATTGGCGGAGAAGAGTCGGGTGGAATCGGCATTCGGCGGCACCTGCCGGAGCGCGACGGCATCCTCAATTCGTTGCTGCTGGCCAACATCATGGCCGATGAAGGTAAGACGCTGGGACAGTTGGTGAGCGATCTGCAGCAGGAGTACGGCGAGCACCACTACGCGCGCACCGATCTTCGGCTGACACAGGAAGTCAAAGAGGAAGCCATGCGCCGTGTGGAAGCCAAGCCCAAAAATCTCGGCAGCTTCAAGGTGTTGAAGATCGGTACGCTGGACGGCGTGAAGTTTTACCTCGACGCTCCCACCAATGGAAATGGCGCCGAGGCCTGGGTGCTGGTCCGGTCCTCCGGTACCGAACCGCTGTTGCGTATCTATTGTGAAGCATCCTCACCCGAACTGGTGGCGCAGATCTTGCGCGAAACCGAGGCCTTCGTTAAGGCGAGCAATCTAGTGGGAGCGAAGTAGTGCAGTCGTCAGAATCAGAGAGGGACGCGACGGCCAGTCCGCAGCCCAACGACACGCCAGAAGTCCGCCGCTACAACCGTGTCCGGCGATGGCTCGGCATGGCAGATGCGTTCATCGGATTCCTGTTGCTGGTCGTGCTGCTGCTGACGGGCTGGACCGGGACGCTGCGCGACTGGGCTTATCGCAGCGCTGGTCAACACTACTTCCTGGCAGTGTTTCTGTATGTGCTGACGTTTTCGGTGATCATGAAGGTGCTGAGCGCGCCGTTCGACTACCTGGGATTCCGGCTGGAACATCAGTACAACTTGTCGAACCAGAAGATGCGTTCCTGGCTGTGGGACGAGCTCAAGGGCTGGCTGGTTGGGCTGGTGCTGGGCACGCTGTTCGTCGAAATTATTTATGCCATCATCCGCGTCGCCCCACAGCGCTGGTGGATGATCGCGTGGGCTGTATTTGTCGGACTGTTTCTGCTGATGGCGCGGTTGGCACCCGTAGTGTTGTTTCCGCTGTTCTACAAGTTCGAGCCACTGAACAACGATTCCTTGCGCGAACGATTAACCAGGCTCGGCGAGCGCGCGGGAACGCGCGTCCGCGGCGTCTACGAGTGGAAGCTCTCGGAGAAATCGAAGAAGGCCAACGCAGCGTTGATGGGAATGGGTGCGACGCGGCGCATCATTCTATCGGACACGTTGCTGCAGAATTACAGCGAGGATGAAATCGAGGCGGTGCTGGCGCATGAGTTGGGACACCATGTCCGCCGCCACATCGTGAAGGGCATCCTCATGCAGGTGGCCGTTATGTTTGTTGGATTCTGGCTGACCAACGTGGTGCTACGGTACGCGATTGCGCGGGACTGGTTCCCGGTGCTCGAGGACCGGCTCTACGATTTTGCCAACCTGCCGCTGATTATCCTGGTGGCAACAGCGCTCGGATTTTTATTGATGCCCGCGCTCAATGCGATTTCACGTCAGCATGAGCGCGAAGCCGATCGCTATGCATGGGAGAACATTTCTGCCATCGGTCCGTTCGTCACGTCGATGCAGAAACTGGCGGCACAGAACCTATCAGAGCGCACGCCCTCGCGATTCGTGGAGTGGTTCTTCGAGTCGCATCCGTCGATCGACAAGCGAATCAGCGCCGCCGAAGCGTGGGCGAAGAGCCAGCTGGGCACCCACGCTGGTTCCTCTTAGCCTCGGCTAGCGAGGATCTTCTCCACGCGTCGCAGGTCTTCTTCCGTATCCACGCCAATCGTATCGAAGGGAGTCTCCGCTACGTGGATCGACGCTCCGTGGTCGAGGAAGCGCAACTGCTCGAGCCGTTCGGTACGTTCCAACTCTGACTCCGGCCAAGTGCAGAAAGCATCCAGCGCAGCCTTGCGATAGGCGTAGAAGCCCAGGTGCTTGAAGTACGGCACGTTGCCGTTGCGGTCGCGGTCGAACGGGATGGTTGCGCGCGAAAAGTAGAGCGCGCGTCCGTCGAGTGCCGTCACCACTTTCACAGCGTTCGGATTGCCGATATCTTCTGCCACGCAAGGTGTCTTCAGGGTGCCGACCTCGACCGACTTGTCAGCCATGAGTTGCAACAGCTTTTCGAGATGTTCGCGCCGGGCCAGTGGCTCATCGCCTTGCACGTTGATGTACACGTCCGCGTCAACGAGTTGCGCAACCTCGTGCACGCGGTCAGTTCCGCTGCGATGCGCAGGCGAAGTCATGCGAACACTCCAGCTGTTGTTTCGACAAACCGACGCGATCTCTTCGGTATCGGTCGCAACGATGACGTCGTGCAACGCAGAACAGGCTCGCGCTGCTTCATACACGTGGGCCAGCATGGGGCGGCCGTTGATGTCGCGCAGAATTTTCCGCAGGAGCCGCGTCGAAGCGAGCCGGGCAGGAATGATCGCGATGGCTTTCACCCAGTTAGTGTGCTGGCTTGGAACTGCTTCTGGCAAGCCGCCGAGCGGCTCCGGCTACGTCTGGACCTTCCTCGATTTCTAAATTGACCGCGGCCGCCTACGAAACATAGAATCAAGGGTTTACCGGGGACCCCGATTCGAAGGAAGTCTGAGATCCAGGAATTGCCACTCTACGAATACCAATGTAAGAGCTGCCATAGCCTGACGGAGCGCATACAGCAGAGGTTCTCCGATCCGCCTCTCACCATCTGTCCGCACTGCGGAGGAGAACTTGAGCAGTTGATCTCCGCTCCGGCTGTGCAGTTTAAAGGTTCCGGCTGGTATGTGACCGATTACGCAAAAAAGTCCAGTACACCGCCATCGAGCGGGAACGGAAGTAGTACCTCATCTGCGCCTGCGTCCGAAAGTAAGTCGACATCAGAGACCAAATCGGACGCGCCAAAATCCGAAGCCTCTACTGGCAAGGATGCCAAGTAGGCCCAGAAGGAGCATTAGGTCATGCCCAAAGAGTCTGTGACCATCACCGATAATCGCACTGATAAGACATATGAACTGCCCATCGAGCACGAGACCATTCGTGCCATGGACCTCCGCAAGATCAAAGTCCAACCCGAAGACTTTGGTCTGATGACGTACGATCCCGCCTTCATGAACACGGCGTGTTGCAAGAGCAACATCACCTTCATCGACGGGGACAAGGGCATACTCCGCTATCGCGGGTATGACATCGACGACCTGGCCGAGAACTGTACGTTTCTCCAGGTCGCCTACCTGCTGCTGCACGGCGAGCTACCCAATCCCGAACGCGAAGCGGAATGGGTGCACGACATCACCTATCACACCATGCTGCACGAAACCACCAAGCACTTCATGGACGGTTTCCGCTACGACGCGCATCCCATGGGGATTATGGTCAGCACGCTGGCAGCACTGTCCACGGTCTATCCGGAAGCAAGACATGTTCGCGACCGGGAAGTCCGGCAACGTCAGATTGTCCGCCTGATCGCCAAGATGCCGACGATAGCGGCGTATTCCTTCCGCCATCGCAAGGGCCATCCGTATATCTATCCCGACAACGATCTCAGCTACGCCGAGAACTTCATGAACATGCTGTGGCGCATGACTGAGCCCAAGTACGTTGCCAGCCCAGTGATCGCGCGCGCGCTTGAAATCCTGTTCATCCTGCACGCGGACCACGAGCAGAATTGCAGCTCCACCACCATGCGGATCATCGGCAGCGCAGAGGCAGACCCCTACCTCTCAATGGCGGGAGCA
>DATBZX010000073.1:0-22181 GCA_036512955.1 Terriglobales bacterium | reverse complement strand
GGCGATCCGGAGCAGCGCCTGCAGGAGGACAAGCTGCGAATGTTGCGGGCCGTGCGCTTTGCGGCGCGTTTTGGATATGCCATCGATCCCCCAACGTTCGCGGCTATCAAACAACTTGCTCCCCAGATTCATCAGGTGAGCCGCGAGCGAGTGCGCGACGAATTGACCAAGATGCTGACGGAAGGCCACGCCCGCCAAGCCTTTGAATTACTCGACAGCACGGGTCTGCTGAAAGAAGTGATGCCCGAGATCGATCGCATGCATGGGGTGGAGCAGCCGCCGCAATATCACCCCGAAGGCGATGTGTGGATTCACACCATGATGCTTCTGGAGAAGTTGCCGCCGAATTGTTCGCGCACTCTTGCCTGGGGAGCGCTGCTGCACGATGTCGGCAAGCCTCCGACGTTTCGCGTCGCGCCCGACCGCATCCGCTTCGACGGACACGTGGAGGTGGGAGTGCGGATGGCGCACGAAATTTGCCAGCGCCTGCATTTCTCCAACGACGATACTGAACAAATCGAAGAACTGGTAGCCAACCACATGCGTTTCGCCGATGTCGAACGCATGAAGGCATCGACCCTGAAGCGGTTCATGCGGCTGCCGAAGTTCGACGAGCACATGGAACTTCACCGCATTGACTGTCTCAGCAGTCACGGTGACCTGACGCTGTACGATTTAGTGGGCGAGAAGGTGCGGACCACACTACCGGAGCAGATCCGACCGGCCGCGCTGATTTCTGGAGCCGACTTGATCGCGCTCGGGTATGAGCCAGGGCCACGTTTCAAAGACATCCTGTCGGCTATAGAAGACGCGCAACTCGAAGGCAAATTGCAGAGCAGGGAAGAGGCGTACGAGCTGGTGCAAAAAGAATTCCCGCTGCCGAGCTAATTCTGTTTGACCACGCGACCTCTCGCGCTGACGATGCTAAAATCAACCCTCAGCCATGCAGCACGCACGCGGGACACTCAAGAAAATTTTCACTCAAAAAGTCTGTGCTAACGCGGGCGCTGAAGCCCCATTGCTGGCGTGGCCGGTAGCTTGCGGCGGCGCGGTTGCGGCGAATACCCGAGCTCTCAGCTTTGTCGATGGAGCGCTGGTGGTGGCCGTGCCCGACGCCGTCTGGCGCAATCAATTGCAGTTCATGAGTCAGCAATACCTTACGGGACTGAATCAAATCGCTGGGCAAACGGTGCGGAGTATTTCGTTTGTGGTCGCACCGCACGCTATCCGTCCGACTACATAATCACGAGGACAGCACATCATGGTTTCGGAGAAAGACGTCGGTTACGTCGCCGATCTCGCCCATCTCGAACTCACTGCCGACGAGCGCGCTCGCATGTTGAAGGACTTGAACTCCATCCTGGGCTACATCGAGCGCCTCAATCAACTCGACACGGCCAACGTCGAGCCCATGGCGCAGGTGGCCAGCCGATATGGGGTGAGTAAGGACCCGACGGGCAGTGAAGCGTTTTCCTATGCCATGCGGCCCGACGAACTGCGTCCATCATTGCCGCACGACGAAGCCATGAGCAATGCACCCCAGACCGACGGCACATTTTTCAAGGTGCCAAAAGTGATCGAGCGCTAGGAGCCGAACGGACACGCGATGAACATTGAACTGCTCACAGTGGATTCGGCGCGGACTGCGGTACTGGAGAAGCAGATTACTGCAACGGCCCTCGTCGATGCGTTCTATCGGAAAATCGAAGCGGACGACCCGGCCATAGGCGCCTACCTGACGCTCTGCAAGGACCGTGCCCACCGCCAGGCTGAGCGGGTTGACGCTCTGGCTGACAAAGGTGACGCGCTGCCTCCGCTGGCGGGCGTGCCGATTGCGATCAAGGACGTACTGACTACCAAGGGTGTACGCACTACCGCAGGATCGAAAATTCTCGACAACTTTATCGCGCCCTACGATGCGACCGCCGTTGCTCGACTCGAAGCCGCGGGCGCAATCGTATTGGGCAAGACCAACTGCGACGAATTCGCCATGGGCTCCTCCAACGAGAACTCGGGCTTCCATCCCGTAAAGAATCCACGCGATCATTCGCGGGTCCCGGGAGGTTCGTCAGGCGGTTCGGCTGCTGTAATTGCGGCTGGGACTGCGGTCGCCTCTCTTGGCTCAGATACTGGCGGCTCGATTCGCCAGCCGGGAGCATTCTGTGGGGTGGTTGGATTGAAGCCCACCTACGGACGCGTCTCGCGCTATGGCCTGATCGCATTCGCCTCGTCGCTCGATCACGTCGGACCGTTCGGCAAGACCGTGAAGGATGTGGCGCTGATCCTGCAGCACATGGCGGGCCGCGATTCTCTTGACTCGACGGCCGCCGACTTGCCGGTGCCGAACTATGTGGCGCAGATTGGCGAGCCGGTGAAGGGACTGAAGATCGGAGTTCCAAAGGAATATTTTTCCGAGGGACTCGATCCGGAAGTGCGCGCCGCTGTCGAGGCGGGCATCCAGGAACTGGCGAAAGCTGGTTGCGAGATCGTCTCGGTCTCGCTACCGCACACGGAGTACGCCATTCCGACGTATTACCTGATCGCGACTGCCGAGGCGTCGTCGAACTTGGCGCGATTCGATGGTGTGCGCTATGGTGTGCGCGCCAAAGATGCGAAAACGCTGGCCGAGATGTACCGCACAACGCGCGATGCTGGGTTTGGGACGGAAGTGAAACGCCGCATCATGCTCGGGACTTATGCGCTGAGCGCCGGCTACTACGATGCCTACTACTTGAAGGCCCAGCGCGTGCGCAGTCTGCTGGCTCGGGACTTCGATGAGGCATTCGCCAAGGTGGATGCCATTGTTACGCCGACAACTCCGACTCCTGCATTCAAGCTTGGAGAAAAGGCCGACGATCCGCTGGCCATGTACTTGGCGGACATCTATACGGTCACGGCCAACCTGGTCGGCATTCCGGGGATCACGGTTCCATGCGGCAAGAGCAAAGAAGGGCTGCCGATCGGACTGCAGATATTGGGTAAACATTTCGATGAGGCCACCGTGTTACGCACGGCCCACGTCGTGGAACACGCACTGGCGTCAGCGGCGACATTCGCTTGAATGAGGGGAATTCAAATTTGCGCCGCGCGAACATCCTGCACCACGATTGCTGACCGTGGACTACAGGTCGTGCCCTATAGCGCGGTGAAGTATTTCCCCCCTGCGCATGACTGGCAGAGAATTCTGTCGTCTCGTTTCACTTCCCGCTGAAAATTGATGCCCTCGCCGCACTCGGCGCACACGATGCGCTCGCCCTTGTAGCCGGGGAGTTCCTGGGGAGGCACCGACACCTTTACCCACTGCACGGAAAACATGTCTTCGGTCGGCATCTCGCGATAGGCGAGCATCTGCTGCTGGTTCTTGCTCTCGATTTCAGGATGCATCTGACGGGCGAGCGCCTTGGAGCTCTCTTTGGCCGCGATGCGAACCGCTTTGCCTGATTCCAGGTCGACAAATGTGGCCGCAACCTTTCCCCAGTCGCGGAATTTCAGGGCGCGTTTGCCAAGGCGGCATCCGGTAACGACGGCAACCGCATCGGTCATGCAGCGGTCAATCTCAACGTAGGTGATCAGGCGTTTCCGATCTTTGCCGCGCGGATCTTCGATGCCGAGCAATTCGAGCCCAAGCATGGCCATGCGCACACCGAGAATTTGCCCGGCGCACAGGTGTCCGTGGGCTTCTTCGGCATCGCGCAAGAGTTCGTCGAAGGACTTCAAGGTGCGAACAGTTTACGTCATTCTTCGGCGGGAGTATCGGGCGTGAGGTCGGCAAACCGCCCGTTGACTTCGACGGTCTGCTTGGCGCCCCCGTGGGGCGTGAAGGTCACGCGCGCGGGTTGGCGTTCCCATGTCGGGGCCTCGCAGATCGATTCGGGGAACTCGCCACCCAACTTCTCGAGTTGCTTCTTATAGATCGGCTTGCGGGTGCTGATCTGCGCTACGATAGCGGAGACTCTCTCGCCGTCATCCGCCACTCCGCAATAGGCCGCGTAGTCTCGATACCAGCTCACGTCTGAGTAGTAGGAATCGAAATCGGGCAATCTGATCTGAGAAATCCGGCCGGTAACGCGATCGACCAGCAGCCAGCCTCCGCGCTGCCATAGCCACTTGGACTGGCTTACCACCTCGCCCGGCAGGGAATCGTTGATACGAAATGCCCGCCGCACGACGAATAGGCGGTCGGTCACGTCGTGGGTTGTTCCAGCGGTGTACTCCTTGAGCTTGGTGTCCAGGTATAGCGGCCGGACGTTGATGGTGATCGTCTTGTCTTCAGCCGAGCTTAGGAACAGTTTGACGGGCGTAGGTTTTCCCAGGCTCACCACGTGAGGCTTGGAGGCTGCTCCCGCGGAACTTACGAGAATCACGACTGCGAGAGCAATTCGAGAGGAGAACATCGAGCCCAGCGTAGTCCCGCCCGCTTGTGGCTGCAAGTTACGAAAGTACTCTGTGCAATTTTGGCCATAAGGGTGCTCTTGGCCGGTGGCGCGGAGTCTCGTGGCCGTGTGTTGACTTGCAGTTAACTGTCATACAATGAGCCAGCGTCGAATCTCCCGATGAGCGAACTGACCCACAGCTTCATTCTTCCGGCCTACAACGAGAGTGAGCGTCTCACCACCTCAATTCCCAAGGTGCTGGAATACGTTCACACGCGTGGGGTGCAGGCGGAAATCATCGTGGTCAACGACGGTTCCACCGATACTACGGCCGAGGTGGTGCGCAAGTTCGCTACCGCGAATCCCATGATTGTATTGCTTGAAAACCCCGGCAATCGTGGCAAAGGTTACAGCGTGCGCAATGGCATGCTTCACGCGAAAGGCGCAGTCGCGCTGTTCACCGACGCCGATCTTTCGTCGCCGATCACGGAGGCCGACAAGTTGTTTGCTGCGTTGGCCGATGGGGCCGACGTAGCCATTGGATCGCGTTGGCTCAAACGCGAACTGCAGACTGAGCGTCAGCCCTTCTATCGCCAACTGTATGGGAGGCTTTTTAATCTGGGGCTGAGCATCGTTCTGCGGCTCAATTACCGCGATACCCAATGCGGCTTCAAGGCGTTTACGCGACAGGCGATTCAGGTAGTCTTTACCCGCCAGCGAGTAGAAAGGTGGGGCTTTGATCCGGAGCTGCTGTTCCTCGCCAGGAAGTACAAGTTGAAAGCGGTAGAAATTCCAGTGGAATGGGCGCATGATCATCGCTCCAAGATCAATCCATTGCGTGATGGATTAAGAATGGGCCTGGACGTGCTACAAATTCGCTGGAACTCGCTGATGGGCCGTTATACGAGGCCGTCGATGCTGCTTTCGGATGCAGGTACTAAACACCCATCAGCCCGGGTGGGGGCTGACTAGGCGAAGGGCCGTACGCGACCTCAATTACGTCCATAAGTGCTCAGCCAATCCGTTCTTGAACTTGGCCTGTAGGAATCGAATTTACATTTAAAATTTGCAGCTTCCGCCTCCGTCTGGCATCTTGACTGGAAGTGTTTTGAACTTGGCATCGCCAAATTCCGACCGGCCATGAAGAGTGTTTCAACAATTCGCGATTCAAGCAGCCCGATTTTAACGATGGGCGACCCGAGCCTGACGGACCTGTATCTTGGGGTCAGGCGGACGTCCATGCAATGTTGCGCTCCGCTGACGATCGAGGACCACAGCCTGCAGTCCATGCCGGATGCGAGTCCCGCGAAGTGGCACCTGGCGCACACGACTTGGTTCTTCGAGACTTTTCTGCTGACTGAACATCTTCCGGGCTATCAGGCACTCAATCCAACGTTCCGAAACCTGTTCAATTCGTACTACAACGCGGTTGGCGATCGACCAATGCGAGCCCTGCGGCACACACTTTCACGGCCTACTCTCGATGATGTGCGTGCCTATCGCAGCCATGTGGATCAAGCAATGGTGCGCCTGCTGGAGCGCGATCTGGCTCCCGAGGTTCTGGAGTTGGTTTCCCTCGGAATGAACCACGAACAGCAGCATCAGGAGTTGATTCTGACGGATGTGAAGAGCGGCCTGGCGCTGAACCCGCTGCGTCCGGCCTACCGTGAGGTAAGTAACGCTGGACTGGGTTCGGCGAACACGGCTCCCGCGTTGTGCTGGCACTCCTTTCCCGAGGGTGTGTACCCCATAGGATTCGAGGGAGAGGGATTTGGCTTCGACAACGAACGCCCTCGCCACAACGTGTATCTCGCGCCGTTCCGGTTGGCGTCTCGGCTCGTAACCAACGGCGAGTACATGGAATTCATGCTCGAGGGCGGATATACGACCGCCGCGCTGTGGCTATCGGATGGTTGGGACTGTGTGCGTGCCAATCAGTGGAGTGGTCCGCTGTACTGGGAGATGCGCGACGGCCAATGGTGGCACTACGCGCTGGACGGCATGCGGCCAGTTTCTGCCGAGGAACCGGTGTGTCACGTCAGTTTTTATGAAGCGGATGCCTTCGCCCGCTGGGCCGGCGAGCGGCTGGCTACCGAGTTCGAATGGGAAGTCGGCTCGCACTCGTGTGCTGTGGAGGGTAACTTCATGGACACTGACGCCCTGCATCCCCAAGTTGCTCGCGAGTCGAAAGAATTGAGCCAAATGTTCGGCGATGTATGGGAGTGGACTGGCAGCGCTTATCTTCCGTATCCGGGATTTCAGGCGGCGGCGGGTGCGGTCGGTGAGTACAACGGAAAGTTCATGTGTAACCAGATGGTGCTCCGCGGCGGCTCGTGCGCGACCCCGCAATCACACATCCGGCCCACCTATCGCAATTTCTTTCCTCCCCATGCGCGCTGGCAGTTCATGGGTATCCGGCTGGCCAATGGCGACTAGCAAGCAACTTCAGTTCCTGGCGAACGGCACTACCGCCTCAGCGGTGCGCGAAGGGCTCAGCGCTACGCCAAAGTGGCTTCCGGCGAAGCTGTTCTACGACGCGGCCGGCTCCGAACTTTTCGAGCAAATCACGGAACTGCCGGAGTACTACCTGACGCGCACCGAACGCGCGATCTTCGAGAGTTATGCGCCGGAAATTCTGCAGGCCGCGGGACAGTCACTGACCCTGGTCGAGCTCGGTGCCGGAACAGCAGCCAAGACGTGCATCCTGATCGAAGAACTGTTGCGCCGCCAACCGCGCGCACTTTTTTACCCGATCGACGTTTCACCCAGTGCCTTGCAGGAAGCGGCGACACAACTGGGACGGCAGTTTCCCCAACTTCGCGTGAGCCCGATCATTGCCGACTACACCGGCGGCGTGGAAGCGCTGAACCGAATATCAGGCCGCAAGCTGGTGCTCTATATCGGCTCCAGCATCGGAAATTTTGAGCCCGATGAGTCGGTACGTGTGTTGCGCCGCATACGTCGCACCCTGCGGGCGGGAGATGCTTTGTTGCTCGGCGCCGATCTGGTCAAAAGTCCGAAGATACTCATCCCTGCCTATGACGACTCGCAGGGAGTGACGGCGGCGTTCAACAAGAATGTTTTGGCGCGCATCAACCGCGAACTGGAAGCGAACTTCAATCTCGACACCTTCCGTCACGTCGCGCTGTGGAACCGCCGTTGTTCGCGCATGGAGATGCACCTGGAAAGTGTGACGGTGCAACAAGTATTCGTCCCCCTGCTCGACATGGACATCGACTTCGCAGCGGGCGAGCGCATCCACACCGAGAACAGCTACAAGTACACGGCCGAGATGATCGAATCGATCCTGAGGGATAGCGGATTCAAGCTGGAGCGAAGCTGGCATGACCGCCAGAAGTGGTTTGGCGTGCATCTGGCGCGAGTGTAAGCATTCAATCCGTAGTTTCGTTTACCTCACATAACATTTCACCGCATCGTCTGTTCGTTTCCACCCTTTCCCAAATGTTGGGAAAGGATGGGGCAACCCCAGATTTCCTCAGCTACGGATGCTCGAACGATTGACCTTTCCGGCGCGACAGACGACAATCACGTTTCCACGATGTTGGCTTATCTCTCAGGTTCCATCGAATACTCCCCCGATCACGGCAAGGCTTGGCGGGCCGAACTGACACCTTTCCTGCGTTCGCTTGGTCACGACGTGTATGACCCGGCCGAGGACGAGAAGAAGAATCTTACCGAGGTCGAGCGCAGCGAATTCCGTGGCTGGAAACACACGGACCTTCCGCGTTTTCAGCAAACCATCCGCAAAATCATCGCGTACGATCTCGATTGGATTGAGCATCGTTCCAACTACATCGTCGCCTACTGGGACGAATACGCGTCACGTGGAGCAGGGTCGCAGGCGGAATTGTCGTTTGCTCACCGCCTGGGCATCCCGGTTTACCTTGTGACCGAATTGCCGGTAGGCAACGTGAGCGGCTGGATACTGGGCTGCGCCTCCAAGGTCTTTCCCAGTTTCAACGAGTTAAAGCAATTCATGACGGAGCGGTATCCTCGGGCCGACGCGGCTGCTCTCGCATCGCAGTCGGCGGTGATTTCATGAACTGGGCGAAAGGAAATCTCGGCTGGATCGAAGTGGTTTGCGGTCCCATGTTCAGCGGCAAGAGCGAGGAGTTAATTCGTCGTTTGCGGCGGGCGGAGATTGCGCGCCAGCGGGTGCAAATCTTCAAGCCAGGGATCGATAATCGCTACTCGGCCGACCACATCGTTTCGCACAGCGATTTGAAGATCCGTTCGCTGGCGGTGCGTGATTCCGCCGACATCGAAGCCCAATTGGACCTGCGCACTGAAGTCATCGGAATTGACGAGGCGCAGTTTCTTGGCATGGAACTCGTGGATTTTGTGGTGCGCCTGGCGGACATGGGCAAGCGCATCATCATTGCTGGCCTCGACACCGACTACCTCGGGCGCCCGTTCCATCCCATCCCCGAATTGCTGGCGGTGGCGGACGAGATCACCAAGACACTCGCGATTTGCATGCAGTGCGGCAACCCGGCCAAGCACACGCAACGGCTGGTCGCCAGCGAAGACCTGATCGTGGTGGGCACGTCGGGAATGTATGAAGCCCGCTGTCGCCGCTGCTTCGAGCCCAATCTAGCCAAGCTGGAGAAGCCCGACCCCACCGTCCGTGCGAAGGCGGCAGAGGCCCCGAAATAGTTATGCTTCCTTTCCGGTCGCGCCTGATTCCTTATGTTCTGACGGTTTTATTACTAGCGAACTCCGCCTGGCCGTGGGGCAACGAAGGCCACATGATGATCAATCGCGTCGCGGCCGAGAAGCTGCCAACCGATGTTCCGGCGTTTCTGCGAAATGCTGAGGAGCAGTTGGCGTATCTCGGCCCGGAGCCGGACCGCTGGCGCGAAAAGTCAGAAGTGGCGCTGAAGCTATCGCAAGAGCCGGACCACTTTCTCGATATGGAAGTGATCGAGGGCATGACGTTGCCTCCAGATCGCTACAGCTATTACCGCGTTCTGGAGGTCAAGCGGCAGCGGGCACCGGGACATCCTGACAGTCTCCTGCCAGAAAAGGTTGGTCTGCAACCGTACATCACGATGGAAATATTTGGCCGGCTGATCGTGGCTTTCCGCGGATATAGACACGCGGTGCGCGATCATGCGAATCCGGAATTCGCCGAGCGCAATGCCATTTTCTACGCAGGCTGGCTGGGCCATTATGTCGCTGACGGTGCCAATCCACTGCACACCACGGTGAATTACAACGGCTGGACGGGCGCTAATCCTAACGGCTACACCACGGAGCATACGATCCACTGGAAAATGGAAGGCAACTTTGTCGCCGCTAATCAGAAGGAGATAAAGTTCGCCGACCTGGTGCCGGCCACGGCGCGCAAGCTCGACAATCCTTTTCAGGACTACCTCGCCTACCTCCGCACATCGCATGGGTCAGTGGAGAAGGTTTATCAGATTGAGAAGGCCGGCGGATTCGAAGGCGCAGGCACGTCTGAGTCCCGGCAGTTCATCGAACAGCGAATGGCGTTCGGCTCCGGGATGCTGCGCGATCTCTGGTACACGGCATGGCTCGACAGCGCAGTCGATCCGCCGCCGTACGTTCCTGCGAAGCCGGCTAATACTTCAACTCCGGCTCCCAAGGCAGCTCCCTCCAACCCGCCCGCTCCCAACATGCGGACGGCTCCCAAATTGGGGGAGCCGACTCCCCAGCCAGGCGGTTGATGTGAAGAAAAAGAAACTGTCGCCGGAGATCAAAAAGTTTTTGTGGGACGCTGCCGAAGCAGCTGCGACGCTGGCCTACGCGCCCTACTCCAGTTTTCACGTCGGCGCCGCGCTGTTGACCAGCGAGGGCGAAATCGTGACCGGCTGCAATGTTGAAAATGCTTCGTACGGGTTAACGAATTGCGCGGAGCGTACGGCGATCTTCCGCGCCGTTGCGGAACAGAAGCTGTCGCGCGGCGTCGCCATCGATGCCATTGCGGTGGTGCATCGCGACCATCAGAGTTGCACTCCGTGCGGCGCCTGTCGCCAGGTGATCCATGAATTCGGCCCCAACACTGTAGTGCTCTACGAGTATGAGGGCGAACGCCGCCAGACGGGCATTAGCGCGCTACTGCCCGAGACCTTTCAACTGTAACCGCAGGCCATTTGCGCCCTTCAAATTCGCGGAACTGTTGTTCTAGTTGCCACTGCAGCCGCGCCTTGTCGCTGCCGTCTAGAAAGCTCTGGCAGGCCGCACTGGGTGTGGTGGCCGCTTGCAGACCGGCACACTCCTTTGCGGGAACAAACGTCTTGCCGTCACTCCACAAACTGGTGCCCTTGAGGAAGGCGTGTTCCAGGCTGGTTCTAGCCATACGCTTCAACTCGCTGTACGACAAGTTCTGTTCCTCGACGCCCTTAAGGTATTCGTGGGTCATATCAGAGCGCGAAATACCTTCGTCGTCCGTGGCCAGTGCAACCGGAACGTCCGCCCGCATGAAATCGTGTAGCGGATGATCTTTGCCCCGCACGCCGAGGATGACGTCGTTGCTAGTCAGACAAATCTCGATCATTACGTTCTTCTTCGCCAGTTCATGGAGCAGATCGAGGGAGTTGGTCTCGTTAAGCGTGTCCACTGCGTGCCCGATGCGCTCGGCTCCTGCCATCTCTACTGAATCCCGCACGTGAAAGCGCAAACCTTCGGGCGGCACCAACCCTTCGACCAACTCGCCGGCATGCAGGGTTACATGCACCTGGGGATACTGGCTGTGCAGGTAGTGCATCATGCGCATATGGAGAGGGAAGTCGTGCATTGGGACGTAATAATCTTCGGGCATGACCATGTTCAGTCCGACAAATCGCGGATCGGCCAGGGCGAGCTCAAAGCCGAGCAGCATTTGCGCATAGACAATTTCTTTCGGCAGGCCACGCAACACTTGAAATAGATAACGCTGTGTCACCTTGCAGCCCGGAGTGGCGTCCGCTGATCCACAACGCATTTCGCTCTCGCGAATCTTTTCGGCGTCGTTGGCTTGTTGGATCGCGTCCTGAACTGCTTTCGACAAGCCATTCTCAGTAAGCACTTTGCGCATAGCGGCCAAAGTCTCGGAAGTGGCGTCGGCGGTCAACTTCACCGCCTTGACCGCATCGGTGTTCAGCATGTCGCCGAATGGCTTGCCCGTGGGCGTGAACATCAACTCCTGGTACACCTCGCGTTGCGAGGCTGCGCGAGTAGCAGTATCGGCCAGCATCTTCCCTGTGTTCCCATGAGTGGCCGCGCCAAACTTGTCGAAGGTATCGAAGAAGTGATCGTGCCCGGATTGTCCCGACAACTCCCAGTTGCGCATGGAGAAGGCATCAACCATGCTGCGATAGAGGACTGGATTGGCAAGAGCCGTCTCGGCCGGTACGGTCGGAGTCGAGCAATAAGGATCGCCTGTCGAGGGCTTCAGCGATGGAGTGAGGTAGAACGTTTTGGGATCGACGCACTGCTTTTCGTCCTTTGCCCACTCAATCAACGTCTCCGCATAAATGGCGCCCGACAGGTGATTGTGCAAGTCACCGCCCTTGGGCATTTCCAGCAGAAACGCCACCAGCAAGTTGGGGTCTTTCCGTATGCTCTCGAAATAGCGTTCGGCCTGGGCCTCGGACGAAGCCGCAGGTCGTTTGGCCGCAAAGGCGCTCGGCATCGCGAGACCAGCAATCAAAATCAGTACGGCCACCACTGCCACGCAGTAAGAACGGCGGAACATGATATGACCCTCCCAGGCGGGCTACGAGAACGAACTGTCCAGAATGCGGCATGATAACAGCCGCAGCCTGCGAATGGTCAGTTGAGTTTCCCGTCTTAATTCTCTACCATCCAGACTTCGCGGAAATCTTAACTGGGGAACGTCTTGGACACACTCAAAGTCCTTCTCACGCGCGAGCAAATCGCTAAGAAAGTGGCTGAACTTGGCGAACGCATCACCCATGATTTTGCAGGGGAATCATTGGTACTGATCGGTGTACTGAAGGGTGCGGCGATCTTTCTCTCTGATCTTGCCCGCCAGATCAAGCTCGACGTCAGCTTCGATTTCATCGCCGTCTCCAGCTATGGGAACTCCAAGCAGCAGAGTGGGGAAGTGCAGTTGATGAAGGACGTCGGTCACTCCATGGAAGGCAAGAACATCATCCTGGTGGAAGATATTCTCGACACCGGCCTGACCCTGACGTACCTGAAGAATCTGTTGCTAGGACATCAACCCAAGGCGGTGAGGATCGCGGCCCTGCTCGACAAAGTTTCGCGCCGCACCCAGCCCATCCACGGGGATTATGTCGGTTTCGAGATTCCTGACGAGTTTGTGGTCGGGTACGGACTCGACTTCGCCGAGCGCTATCGCAACTTGCCGGATGTCTGCATTCTGGAAACTGACGACCAGTCGGGGTAGAATCGCACGTGCCTATGTCTGTTAACTCATCTGTTATTACCCACGATCCGGCGACCCTTCTTCAGGACTGGCATTCCGTTGCCAGCCTCATTGATCACACGCTGCTCAGTCCCTCAGCCACTCGCGCGCAGGTGATTGCACTCTGCGCCGAGGCCGTGCGCTATGGCTTCTACTCAGTCATGGTGAATCCTGCGCGTGTAACGCTGGCGGCCGCACAGGTTCACGGATCACGGGTCAAGGTCGGCACTGTGATCGGGTTCCCATTGGGCGCGAACTTGTCCGTCACCAAGTTGGCCGAAGCCGAAGCTGCTGCGCAAAATGGTGCTCACGATCTCGATATGGTAATCAATATTGGCGCACTGAAGTCGGGAGACCGTGTCCTGGTGCAAACCGAGATGCGCAGCCTCGCGGATTTGGCGCATGCCCACGGCGCGATCCTGAAAGTGATTATTGAAACCGCGCTTCTAAGCCAGGAGGAAAAGATTCTCGCTTGCGCTTTGGCGGTTGAAGCGGGAGTCGATTTCGTGAAAACCTCCACAGGCTTCGCTGCCTCAGGTGCCACCGCGTCCGACGTCGCGCTCATGCGCGGTGTCGTTGGTCATGACATCGGCGTGAAGGCGGCAGGTGGCATCCGGACTGCGGCGCAACTCGCCGAGATGGTCGATGCCGGAGCGAATCGAATCGGCGCCAGCGCGAGTGTCGCTATCGTGCGCGAGTTCGGCGCACCAGCAGACCAATAATCCATGACATTCAACCGCCGCACTCCAACGGAGACACCCCTGACGAATTCTGTCGCACTAGTTCATAGCCCTGTTTTCGATGACGCGCAGGAGTTCTCATGGGCCGTCTGACCGGCGTGCTCGGCATCGCTGCCATCCTGCTGTTTGCCTACCTGTTTTCGACCGATCGCAAAGCCATTCGCGTCAAAACCATCTGGGTGGGACTGACCCTGCAGTTCATATTCGCCATTCTCATCCTGCGTGTGGGATACGGCGAGCGTGTGATGACGGCCGCTGGCAGTGCCATCAACCGACTGCTCAGTTACTCATTTGTGGGCTCGGAGTTTCTCTTCGGCGGGCTGGGCAGCAAGTACTCGAAATATGGCGTGATCTTTGCGTTCCAGGTGCTGCCGACGATCATCTTCATCGCGGCATTTTTCGCCATTCTCTACCATTACGGCGTAATGCAGTTCATCATCAAGCAATTCGCCAAGGTGATGATGCGCTTCATGGGCGCCAGCGGGGTTGAGTCGATGGACGTGGCCGCCAGCATATTCATGGGCCAAACCGAGGCCCCGCTGACGATTCGTCCATTTCTGCCGAAAGTGACCCAGTCTGAACTGATGGTTATCATGACAGCGGGCATGGCTCACGTTTCCGGCGGAATCATGGGGGCGTACATCCTCAGCGGAATCGAGGCACGCCACCTGCTAGCGGCGGTCATCATGACCGCGCCGGGAACCATCGTGATCGCCAAAATGCTCGTGCCCGAGACTGAGAAGCCGCTCACCGCCGGCACTTCCAGGCTCGAGGGCCTGGAACTAGAAACCAAGGACAGCAACGTCCTCGATGCCGCCGCCAAAGGTACTACGGATGGCCTGCATCTCGCGCTCAATGTAGCCGCGATGCTTATATCTTTCCTCGCCCTGATCGCCTTGATCGACGGCGTTCTCGGAGGAGTGCACAACCTGCTTGCGGCTCATGGATTTCAATGGTTTCCAAGCACGCTTGAAACCATCTTCGGAGTAATCTTCGCGCCCGTCGCGTGGCTCATTGGTGTGCCCTGGCATGACTGCCATTCCATCGGCAACCTGCTCGGAACCCGCATGGTGCTGAACGAACTGGTGGCATTTACGTTGCTGGGGGCGCAGAAAGCTTCACTCGACCCGCGGTCCGTCACCATCGCAACTTTTGCGTTGTGCGGCTTTGCGAACTTTAGCTCCATTGGCATACAGATTGGCGGACTCAGCGCGCTGGCGCCCAATCGGCGTCACGATCTGGCCAAGCTGGGATTTCGTGCCATGATTGCCGGCACCATGGCCAACCTCATGTCGGCCAGCATTGTCGGCATTCTCCTACGGTCGTAAAGAATTAGCCAGGCGCTAGAGCTGGTCTCATAAATGTGCTTTGAAAGGGCACGGCTTCAGCCGTGCCGCTCCAAGCGTCATACCCATTGGGCTTTAGCCCCTGAGGAAATTCGAGTTCCCTCGCTCAGACTATTTATGAGACGGCTTGTAGTGTTCAGTTGATCGTGGCAAATGCTGATCGGCAATTCGCTCGCTCATAATAAGCAAATGCTTAGGCTGTACCCGTTGTTCACCTGCGGAAGCTGTCAGTCGGCTTCTTATCACCGACCACTGTGATTCCCTCACAACTCATTGTGACCGCTGCACTATTTCCGCCCGCCCATTCAGCCCATGCTGGAAGGTTACGAGCCATGTTCAGGCTCAACCAGGCCCGTGTGCGCTGAAGCGCAAGACGTTCGTTACTCGCCCGTTGCTCCGTCGTAAGTTGCCACGGCCGTTCCCGCGTCGACCACTCGCTCCGCACCCACGCGCCCGCATCGTTCATAACGGAGGCATCATGTCCATTACTAAGCAGGACGCACTCGACTACCACCAGGGATCCCGGCCGGGCAAGATTGAAGTCGTTTCCACCAAGCCTTGCCTGACCCAGCGCGATCTCAGCCTGGCGTACACCCCCGGCGTTGCTGATCCTTGTCTCGCAATCGAAAAGAATCCGCAGGATGCCTACAAGTACACCGCCAAGGGCAACCTGGTTGCCGTGGTTTCCAACGGCACGGCGGTACTCGGCCTCGGCGACATAGGCGCGCTGGCCGGGAAGCCCGTTATGGAAGGCAAGGGTGTCCTGTTCAAAAGGTTCGCCGACATCGACGTGTTCGACATCGAACTGAACACGAAAGATCCTGACGAGATCATCCGCACCTGCCAGCTTCTCGAACCCACCTTTGGCGGGATCAATCTTGAAGACATCAAGGCCCCCGAGTGCTTCTACATCGAGGAGACGCTGAAGAAAACGATGAAAATCCCCGTCTTCCACGATGACCAGCATGGGACCGCGATTATCTCCGGCGCCGCCATCGTGAACGCACTGGAGCTGGTCGGCAAACGCATGGAAGACATCAAGGTCGTGGTCAACGGTGCGGGAGCTTCCGGAATCGCCTGCGCCGAGCACTACGTTTCGCTGGGTGTGAAGCGCGAAAACGTCACCCTCTGCGATACCAAGGGAGTTGTTTACAAGGGCCGCAAAGAAGGCATGAATCCCTACAAGGAGCGCTTCGCTCACGACACTCCGCTGCGCACGCTGGCGGAAGCAGTCAAAGGCGTCGACGTGTTACTCGGGCTCTCGAAGAAGGGGGCATTCACGCCGGAGATGATCGCTTCGCTGGGGCCGCGTCCAGTGGTGTTCGCGATGGCGAACCCAGATCCCGAAATTACCTACGAAGAGGCCAAAGCCGTCCGCGACGATTTGATCATGGCCACAGGGCGCTCCGACTTCCCCAACCAGGTTAATAACGTTCTGGGATTCCCCTTCATATTCCGGGGCGCTCTAGACGTACACGCCACGACAATCAACGAGGAAATGAAGCTGGCCGCAACTCACGCACTGGCGGCGTTGGCCAAGGAAGACGTCCCCGACTCAGTCTGCCGCGCCTACGGTGTGGGCCGCTTTAAGTTTGGTCCGGAGTACATCATCCCCAAGCCATTCGACCCGCGTGTTCTGGTGTGGGAGGCGACAGCGGTTGCCAAAGCGGCGATGGACTCCGGAGTCGCAAGGAACCCCGTCAACCTCGAAGACTATCGCGAACAACTGGAGAAGCGGCTGGGCAAGGCGCACGAACTCATGCGCATCATGGTCCACAAGGCCAAGTCCAATCCCAAGCGCGTGGTTTTCCCCGAAGGCTCGCACGAAAAGATACTGCGTGCCTGCCACGTACTTCTGGAAGAGCAGATCGCCATTCCAGTGCTTGTAGGGCATGGCGATGAAGTGACTAAGGCGGCGGGGGAGCTTGGCGTTTCGCTGGAAGGCGCGATCGTGGTCGATCCCAATACATACGCCCGCCGTTCCGAGTATGTCCAGGAGCTTTATCGACTGCGGCAGCGGCGCGGCGTGACTCTTGCGTCCGCCGACGAGCTCATGAATCACCGCAATATCTTTGGCTCGATGATGGTCAGGATGGGCGACGCCGACGCGCTGGTTTCAGGCGTCACGCAGAACTATCCGGACACTCTTCGTCCGGCGCTGCAGGTGATCGGTGTTCGCGAAGGCATCCACAAGGTGAGCGGCATTTATCTTTTGATCACGCGCAAAGGCGATCTATACTTCCTCGCCGATGCGACCGTAAATATTGAGCCAACCGCCGAAGACCTTGCGGAAATCGCGCTTTGTACGGCACAGGAAGCGCGGCGCTTCGACGTTGTGCCGCGCGTGGCAATGCTGTCGTTTTCGAGTTTTGGAAGCACGCGGCATCCGCTGTGCGACAAGGTACGTCGCGCAGTCGAACTGGTGCGGTTCGCCGATCCGACTCTGATGATCGACGGCGAGTTGCAGTCGGATATGGCGGTGAGTGCTAGAAAACTGGCGGAGGTCTTCCCGTTCTCGAATTTGAAGGGCGGGGCCAATGTGCTGATCTTCCCCGACCTGCAGTCCTGCAACATAGCGGCCAGAATATTGCCGCAATTGGGCGGCGGCGAGGCGCTGGGGCCGCTCCTTTCCGGCATGGCGAAGCCGGTACACCTGCTGCAACGGGGAGCGGAGGTGGAAGACGTCGTTAACATCGCGACCATCGCCGTTGTCGATGCGCAGGACAGTTCGGTACCGTCAAGGGTGCAGGTCGCACGTCCGGCAATGGCGGTGCGCTAGCGGGAATCGAGATTCTGTGGATCGTAGTCGATCCGCAAACTGTGCGGTTCGACTACGACTTAAGTTGTAGCCCCAATACGATGGAAGAGGGATAGGTTTGTCTGGCCTGTGATGTCAAAATTCCAAGCAATGGGATGCTTGCAGTTTAGATCTTGGTGTTCGATTTAGGCTTTACGTTCCTCCAGAGCTTTACACTTCGTCGGTAGGCGGAATTCTCGCGAGAATTCCGCCTTCTCTATTTTCCGAGAACTTCGTTTTATGGCCGCGATGGTACTCCCCTCCAACGGGCATTCCCAACCCGCAAGTTTGGCCATATCTGTCACTTTAGTGCGTGAGTAGGGTCACATCATTGTTGGTTACTACCATGTATTACTCAGGTGAAGGCATGTTCCCCCTGTGCTTTACAAGACAATCAGCGCCGCTGTCTACGGCATCGACGCCAGCCTGATCGAGGTTGAGGTTGATGTTTCCGGCATCAAGACGGAGTTCGATAAGTTCACCACCGTCGGACTTCCCGACGCGGCCGTGCGGGAGAGTCGTGAGCGCATCCGTTCGGCGCTGAAAAACAGCGGCTACGATATCCCTCCCACAATTACCACCATCAATCTTGCGCCGGCCGACATCCGCAAAGAGGGATCGGGATTCGATCTGCCGATGGCGCTGGGAATCCTAGGCGCGTATGGCGGACTTAATAACAAACCGCCTGAAGATGCATTGTTTGTCGGTGAACTTTCCCTCGACGGTGGGCTCCGCGGAGTTCGTGGGGCATTACCCATCGCCGTCACCGCCCGCGCCAATAAGATTCGCAAGCTGATCGTGCCGGAGGTCAATGCTCGCGAAGCAGCCATGGTGGAAGGCGTTTCTGTCTATCCAGTGAAGTGCCTGATGGATGTCGTACAACTGCTCAATACCGGCAACGGCATTCAGCCGCTGGTAGTCGACACCCGTGCTTTGCTGGAGACTTCGCAGCAATTTGCGGTCGACTTCAAAGACGTTCGCGGACAGCAGTCAGCCAAGCGTGCCATCGAAGTGTCGGCCGCCGGGGGACACAACCTGCTGATGATCGGACCTCCTGGGTCCGGCAAGACCATGCTCGCCAAGCGCATGCCGACCATCCTGCCGCCCCTGACTTTTGAGGAGGCCCTTGAGACCACCAAGATCCACAGTGTTGCCGGCGTCCTCGACTCAACCAGCGGTCTGGTAGGCACCCGCCCGTTCCGCTCGCCCCACCACACGATCTCAGATGCTGGGCTGATCGGCGGAGGAATGATTCCCCGTCCCGGCGAAGTTTCCCTGGCCCACAATGGGGTGTTGTTTCTCGACGAGCTGCCGGAATTTCCGCGCAATGTACTCGAGGTCATGCGCCAGCCGCTGGAGGATGGCACCGTCACCATCGCCCGGGCCGCCATGTCGTTGACGTTTCCGGCTCGATTCATGCTGGTGGCGGCCATGAATCCTTGTCCTTGTGGGTATTTCAACGACCGGACTCGCGAATGTCATTGCACGCCGATGATCATCGAGCGCTACATTTCCAAGATTTCAGGCCCGCTGCTGGATCGGATCGACATTCATATCGACGTCCCGGCGGTGAATTACCGCGAATTGCGCAGCAACGTATCGCCCGAAAGTTCTGCCTCTATTCGTGACCGCGTCTTGCGGGCCCGCGAGATCCAACTCGACCGGTTTGCCAAAGGAGCGGAGCGCATCTATGCCAACGCTCAAATGGGCTCCCGGGAGATCCGCAAATACTGTGAACTGGGGACCGAATCCGAGCACCTTCTGGAGCGCGCCATGGTCAAGCAGGGGCTGACCGCCCGCGCTCATGACCGAATTCTCAAGGTATCCCGGACGATTGCCGATCTGTCAGGTGTCGACTCAATTGAACCAGGCCACCTTGCTGAGGCAATCCAGTACAGGACGCTGGATCGTACTTTTTGGGCATAGGTAGCGTGCTGGGATGATTGTTGGGTAACAAGTTTAATGTTTTCAATAGTTTGGCTGATTCGACCGAGGCGCGCGCCTATCCGGAAAGGGAGAAATGGGGGCGGCCCAACTCCGCGCAACTTGTTGCAGCCTTGAGGGTTAAAATTGTCGGGTACATTTCCCGAATAGCGGCGTCTAAGCAATCGAGGTCGCGGTTCCGGCTTTGACAACGGTAACGGACGATTTTTCTTGACTCTGGGTGTCTACACGGATAACGTACTATTTTCTAGGTACGCGTCCTCCTGTAGGTTCCAGTCCAGGCGTCCTGCCCCCAAGCGGCCACACACTGAACGCCACCACCACGGAATCGGGAAGGCAACACAACCCCTGCACAAAGTGTCGGGCTGAGTACTTGGTACAACTTTAGTGACTGTAGAAGAGCGCCTTTCAAAAATTGCCTTGGAGTGGATCAAGGCGCGGAAATAGACGAACCGAAGTTCCTGCGACAGCATCAAAACCGTGGTCGCATAGTGGCAGGACGGGAACTGGTTCTTAATCGCCATAATCCAACACCCGCAAGCAGCGGCCCTAGGGCTCGGGTTTCTTACAGGTCATTCCATAGGATAAGAGGAGAACTACATGCGGTCTCAACTGGTTTTCGAAGCTGTTCATACACTGCGTAACCGTTACACACTTTGCCAGCTTGCCTCGAAGGCGACTCGCAAGTTTCACAAGCCCAGCATGCGCATTCAGGACACGACCAATGAAGTTCTGAATCACATTGCCGAGTCCGATCGCCAGGAAGTTATTCAAGAGCCGGAGATTGCAGCCGAAGCGCAGCGGCGCGCAGCTTAAGCGCGCCGCGCCTTTGGCGCGTCCTCCGCATTACCTCCAGCCTCCGCTTCTGCAAAATCCCCGTAGGTGACAATGACAATCTCAGAATTAAAAGAAAAGAACATCACAGAGCTGACCAAGATCGCCCGACAGCTCGATTTGCCCGGCGCCAGTGGTCTGCGAAAGCAGGACCTGATCTTCAAGATCCTGCAAGCTCAGAGCGAAAAAGAAGGCCACATTTTCGCCGAGGGTGTTCTCGAAATCCTTCCCGATGGCTACGGGTTCCTCCGCTCTCCCGATTACAACTACCTGCCCGGTCCAGACGACATCTACGTGTCCCCCTCGCAGATCCGCAAGTTCGACCTGAAGACTGGCGACACCATCAGCGGACAGGTGCGGCCTCCCCACGAGGGCGAAAAGTACTTTGCGCTGGTGAAAATCGAAGCCGTGAACTTCGAGTCTCCCGAGGAAGCGCGCAACAAGATCCTGTTTGACAACCTGACCCCGCTGTATCCCCAGGAACGCATCAAGCTGGAGACGGTGCGCGAGAACATCAGTGCCCGCGTCATGGACCTGTTGACCCCTGTGGGCAAGGGTCAGCGTGGCTTGATCGTTGCGCCTCCGCGTACCGGCAAGACCATGCTGCTGCAGAGCCTGGCGAACTCAGTGACCACCAACCATCCCGAAGTCGTGCTGATCGTTTTGCTGATCGATGAGCGTCCAGAGGAAGTTACTGACATGCAGCGCTCGGTCAAAGGCGAGGTCATCTCGTCCACATTTGACGAGCCCGCAGCGCGCCACGTGCAAGTAGCCGAGATGGTGATCGAAAAGGCGAAGCGCCTGGTCGAGCACAAACGCGATGTCGTCATTCTGCTGGATTCGATTACGCGTCTGGCACGCGCCTACAACACCATCGTTCCGCCATCCGGCAAGGTTCTCTCAGGCGGTGTCGATTCCAACGCCCTGCAGCGGCCCAAGCGTTTCTTCGGAGCGGCCCGCAATATCGAAGAGGGCGGATCGCTGACCATCATCGCCACCGCGCTGATCGAAACGGGATCGCGCATGGATGACGTGATCTTCGAAGAATTCAAGGGCACGGGCAACATGGAAATCATTCTCGACCGCAAACTGGTCGACAAGCGCACCTTCCCGGCCATCGATATTCAGCGCTCGGGCACGCGTAAGGAAGAGTTGCTCATCCCCAAGGAGGACCTGGCGCGCATCTGGGTGTTGCGCAAGGTACTGAATCCGCTCTCACCTGTCGAAGCCATGGAGTTGCTGATCGACAAGCTGGCGAAGACCCGCTCCAACGGCGAGTTCCTCTCCAACATGAGTGCTCTGTAATGGTAGACCCGACCTTCAGGTCGGCGTCCAGACAGGATTAAAGTTTCGGGCTTTAGCCCGAAAATATCAGAACTCGGATCAGAGGTGATCGACGCGGAGGCCGCATGGCCTCCGCGTTTTCGAAAGAAACGAGCGGCGTAGCCGCGGCTGTGCTTTTAGCCCGGGGTGCGAACCCCGGGTAGTAGTTGGGTAGAACGCGTCCAGGCCGCGTAGCGGCCAACCCTGCCAGCCTCAGCGCAAGCGTCCTTGCAGCAGGAGCCGAAGGGGGCTGCCTGATGCCCCTCAGTCCGCCAACTTGACGATCATCTTGCCGAAATTGCCTGCTCCGGGATGCAGCAGATCCAGAAACGCCGCGGGCGCGGCGTCGAGACCTTGGACAACGGTCTCGCGATTGATCAGCTTTCCGGACTTCAAGGCAGGCACCGC
>DATBZX010000072.1:0-24160 GCA_036512955.1 Terriglobales bacterium | reverse complement strand
GGTGTCGCGGTGGACATCGAGGCCAACATACTTGATGCTATTCATCGGGTGTTCCTTTCGTCAGGCTTGGCTTACTGCTTCACACAGCAGCCATAGCCTACTTCGAAAGGGGCGCCCTTTTATAATGCGTGGCCCGCCCCGTCAACTTATGGATAGAAATAAACTTACATGAGAGGGTGCCCCATCCCGCCTTCCTTTGGCGGGGTGGGGTTTTTCGTCTCTGACTGTGATGATGTTTGATTGTCCACCAAAGAGACCCATCCGGGCACCCCGAGTTCGCGCCCTTCCTCTGGGCAGCTAAACTGGGATTCGAAATCATTCCCCATCCCACCTTGGTTACTTTCGTTTCTTTCATCCTCCGATTTCTCTTGCCTGCCGCTTCCACGGTGCTTACAAACGAATTGTGGGCTAGGGATAGGTGTCTCTACTCGTACCAGTCCTCGACAAGTGGGCACTTGGCTCTTTGACAATTTCCATCTCGGAACCCAGCAGTCACCTAAAACGTCGCAGACAGCGCCGGTAAGCTCTTTGTTTGTGCGACTTTGCCTGTAAGTATCTTTGCTTGGATGAACTTACGCACAATGGTGCTGTAAGTCCTTTGTTTTCAGGATGGGTGGGGGGAGGGGTACCCTCCCGGTTGATCCACCCGCGTTAGCCGAGCTAGCCGCCGTTAGCGACCTTTCTTCCGTCCCCTGGGACCGCTGCTGACGTCGGGAACGTCTACCCCGAGAGCAGTGGCCAAATCGATCTGATGGTCCTGCTCCTGCATGAGGATCTGGCGAATCTGTTCCGCCATCGCGTACTCACCCAGTGCTTCACATTGCCGGACGCGATCGCGGTAATTGCGAATGGTTTCGTTTTCGTTGTCGAGATCGAAGTGAAGCATCTCCTTCGGATCTTTCGAGGTGCGTACCGGCTTGGGAGTAACCACAGGCATCTTGCCGAGATAGTCGATCTGCCGCGAGAGGGTCAAGGCATGATCGAGTTCCTGTTTGGCGTGGATTTCCAACTGCGCGGCAATGTCCATGTATTGGGCGCCGCTGAGCACCTGGGAATAAACCACGTAAGCAATGATCGCTTGATACTCGCGCGAGAGGTCTTCGTTCAATAGCTCGGCGAGGCGGTCGCGGGAAATGTCGATTTCGTTCGTGGTGGATTTGGGATCAGGCATGTGAATCCTCCTTAGAATTGAAAATCAGTTCAGGCGACTTTTCAGGTTGTTCGTAATGGAACTACATCAGCGCAGCCTGAGATGGCCATCGCCGGCTGACTGGCCGGGTGACATACGACACGAAGAGGAGGATCAGCAACACTAGCGGCGCGAACGCTTCTGCTCCGTCCTTCGCCAGGTAATGCGCAACACAGGCTGCGATCCAGGCGAACGTGAAACCTGCATAAGCCCATTCTTTGAGCTTGGGCCAGCCGGGAACCACCAGCGTAATCGCGCCCAGCAACTTGGCAATCCCAAGCAGGACGCGCAGTTGTTCCGGATATCCCAGATGTGCAAATCCTTCGACCGCCTGCGGGCTGCCCGACAAGTATACGAATGCCGAGAAAAGCGCCAGTGCTGCGACCAGTCCCGTGCTTACCCAGTAGGCTATCTTGTTTGCCATGCAGAGGCCTCATCGATATTGGACATGAGAACTCAGATGCAGGGCGCAACCGATGTGATTCAGGCGTTCCCGGGCAGTCAAGCTTTTCCACAGCTTAACCGGCGGCGTCTGATGTCGCAAATAGGAAGCGAGAAATCTACGGATTTCTTAGTCGCGGAATACGGTTTTCGCCGGATATGTGCCGCGGAGCCTATCGATTAACTTACTTTCAAGACGAAGTGGCGCAATGGGGACCCGGACGAATCGAAGCGCTCGCTAAATCAATCATTCGTGAGAGATTGGGCGACGCAACGATTCCAAGGGTCCCCAGATATTTGCCCACTGACCGCCGCTGCTGCGATCATTGCCACAAATTAGAACGGAATATCCTCGTCCGTGATCGTGCCGTCGGAATGCGCCGGAGCCTCTTCATGCTCTGGGACGCGCTGGTCGAAGCCGCCTGACGACTTTGCGCCGCCCGATTTCGAGCCGCTGTAACCGCCGCCGCCTTCGCCACCCTCGCGCTGGCCTCCGACCATGATGAGGTCGTTCACGATGATCTCGGTGCGGTACTTCTTCTGGCCGGTCTCCTTATCGTCCCAAGAATCGTAGTGAATACGGCCTTCGATATAGACGGTACGGCCCTTCTTCAGGTACTCGCCGACTACCTCGGCAGTGCGCCCGAAGGCCTTGACGTTATGCCACTCGGTGCGGTCCTGCCAATTACCGTCTTTGTCTTTGGCGCGTTCGGTGGTGGCCAGCGAAAAGGTGGCGATGGACATGCCGCTCGGGGTGGACTTCACTTCGGGATCCTTGCCCAGGTTGCCCAGCAAAGTGACTCTATTGACGCCTCGTGCCATGAGAACAGCTCCTATCTGCGATGCGGAATGTGCTGTGAACTGCAAAGGATACCAGATCGCGGCTGGCCGCTACCGAACGAAAATCTTGTACAACATTACGAAAATAACCACTCCGGTAACCGAGACGTACATCCAAATCGGGAATGTGTAGCGCGCAATCGCCTTATGCTTGACGAAGTTGCCCTTCAGGGCGCGAGACAGCGTGATCAGCACAAATGGGACGATGACCACGGCTAGCACCGTGTGCGACAGCAGGATGGCGAAGTACACCGGTCGCCACACGCCTTCGCCCTTGAAGTACGTAACGCCTGCGCGCAATACCAGGTGGTAATAGAGATACGAAATCAAGAACAGGGTCGAGGTGACGAACGCCGCGATCATCATGCGCTTGTGCGCTTCGCGGCGACCGGTCTTGATGAAGTAATAGCCCGTTCCGATGAGCACGGCACTGGAGCCGTTAAGGAAGGCGTTGAGGGCCGGAAAGAATGTGGGGGAGATTTGCATAAGGTGCGAAGAGCAGATCCCCCGCCCGCCGCGGCGGGCGAGGGATGACAAACATAGAGAGTTCTTGCGGCACGGCTAAAGCCGTGCCCTTTCAAATCAATCCGCGGGGCCTATGCCGCGGGTCGAACTTACACGCCCGGCTTGGTGCTGCGGCGGTTGGCCACGAAGAAGCACACGCTGAACATCACCAGCGTGAACCCCGCGAGCACGATGAGGTTCGTCCCCAGCGGCAGGTTGGTGGCGAGTTGTCCGGGATACAGCAGCATGCGCAGCGCGTCGGTTCCGTAGGTCAGGGGATTGATGCGCATCAGCGCGCGAATCCAGATGGACGCTCCCGACAACGGGAACATCGATCCAGAAAGCAGCCACAGCGGAATCAGGAAGAGATTGATCACCGCATGGAATCCGCCAGTCGAGTCCATGGGCCAGGCAATGATGAAGCCCAGCGCAGTCAGTGAAAACGCCACCAAGAAGATCACCACCACCGTCAGCGCGAAGCTCACAATCGTGAAGTGAATGCCGAGCGCGGGTGCGAACACCAGGAAGATCAGACCCTGCAATGTCGCCAGCGTGGCGCCGCCGAGCACCTTGCCCAGCACGATCACCGAGCGGCTGACGGGCGCGACCAACACCGACAACAGGAAGCCTTCCTTGCGGTCTTCGATCACCGTCATCATGGTGAAGATGGCGGTGAACAGCACAATCATGATCAGCGCGCCGGGAAAGAAATAGCCGAGATAGTTCTGGCCTCCGGCTCCGCTGGAGCGAAACGACGTGCCGAAGCCCGAGCCAATCACCAGCCAGAAAAGCAGCGGTGAAGCGATGACTCCGACCACGCGGCTACGCTGGCGGTAAAAGCGGACGATCTCGCGCCACCACAACGCGACCGAGGGCATCACGATGCCGACGTTCGCCGGAGCGGTCAAGCGTGTTGCGGGTAATGCTGCTGTTCGAGTAGCCAATTAAACTTCTGCTTTCCGAATGTGCCGCCCCCCGGGGGGCTCGTGAATTCCTTCTCGACGTTTCCCAGCGCTGAAGCGCTGGGCTAAGCTCTTTCGTCCCACAAAGTGGGACTGGAGTAATACAACGGCCAACTTCCGACCGTCCATCTACTTTTTCGCTGCAGCCTCGGCGTCGTCCTGCTCTGTCCAGAAGCGATGTCCCGTTCTGCGGATGAACACGTCTTCGAGACTAGGCTTATGCACCGACACGCCCTCGATCTCGCCGGGAAAAGCCTCGACGACGTCGGTGACAAAGCGGTGGCCATTTTCGATCTCCAGGCGCACGCGATTATCGAGCACCGTGGCCTGCAATCCGAAGCGCTGTTCGATGTGTTGGGCTAGCGCGTCGGGCTCGTTGGCTTCGAGCAGAATCACGTCGCCGCCAATCTCTTTCTTCAACTCCGTCGGAGTTCCCATCGCCACCACGCTGCCTTCGGCGTAAATCGCCAGGCGATCGCAGCGCTCGGCCTCCTCCATCAGGTGCGTGGTGACCAGCACCGAGACGTTTTCATCGTCGCGCAGGATCTGCAGGTACTGCCAGAGGTCGCGCCGCGCGCCCGGGTCCAGCCCCGTCGTCGGCTCATCCAGCAGCAGCACTGACGGGTGATGCAGCAATCCCTTGGCAAGTTCCAAGCGACGCTTCATGCCTCCGGAAAACGCCCCTGCCTTTTCCTTGGCGCGATCGGCGAGACCGACGCGGCCCAGCATCTCCGCCACGCGTGTTTTCAGCGCGCCGCCGTGCAATCCATAGACGTGCCCAATCAGCATTAGATTTTCTTCCGCCGAGAGCTTGATGTCGATGCTCTGTTCCTGGAAGACCACACCGATCTGGTTGCGAACGCCGCTGGGGTCCTTCGCCACATCGCGCTGCATAATCAGAGCGCGTCCGCCCGACGGAATCATCAGCGTCGAGAGAATGCGAAACGTCGTGGTCTTGCCGCTGCCGTTCGGACCCAGCAGCCCGAAAATTTCTGCCGGACGGACATCGAACGACACGCCAGCCAGTGCAACTCGGTCGCCGTATTGGTGACGAAGGTCTTGCAGTTGAATTACGGGCGAGACTTCCGTGCGGCCCTCGCGTGTGGCGTGATGATTTTCGACTTCCGGTACCGCAGTTCTGGAATTCAAGATAGCTCTATTCTATGCCGTACGGTTCAGCATCATCAGCGCAAACAGCAGCGGCAGGTAGATCACCGAAGCCTGCAGTAAATGGCGCGCCCGCAACTTGGAGGCAGGCGCGATAGGAGTGAGTTTCATGGTTGCCATGCGCACGCTGAACCACAGCAAGCCGAAGCCTAGCAGTAGCGCGCCGGCGAAGTAGGTCCAGCCGGTCATGCCCATCAGCGTGGGAGCCAGCGTCACCGGTATCAGCGCCACCGAGTACAGGAGAATTGCGCGAATGGTCGAACGGCCATCGCTCTCGACTACCGGCAGCATCCGGACGCCCGCGTTCTCGTAGTCTTCGCGATACAACCACGCGATGGAGTGGAAGTGGGGAAACTGCCAGAAGAACATGATGGCGAACAGCACCACGGCTTCGGGATCGATGCGGCCGCGGACCGCAACCCATCCCAGCAGCGGGGGCATGGCTCCCGGAAACGCGCCCAGGAACGTGCAGAGGGGATGTACCTGCTTCATCGGCGTGTACACCAGCAGGTAACTCGCCGAGGTCAATCCCGTCAGCAACGCGGTCTGCCAGTTGGTCGTCAGCCACAGATAGATGATTCCGCCGATGGTCATGCCGAACGCGACGATTGAGGCATGCACCACGCTCATGCTCTTGGTTACCAGCGGACGCATCGCGGTGCGTCGCATCCGCGCATCCAGGTCGCGCTCCATCACTTCGTTGATGGCGGCGGTGCCCGCGCTCACCAGGCCGATGCCGAGCAGCGCATTGAATACGGTCCACGAAAGAGATGAGTCTCCCGACTTGGCGGCGGCGAAGTAGACGCCGCACCACGTCGTCAGGATGATCAAGGTTGTTACGCGCGCCTTCACCAGCACGGAGTAGTCGCGGGCCAGTGCAGCGAACCCGAAGCGCGGAACAGCCAGTGGTTGGGTGGCTGTGCTCATGCGGTCACGGCCTTCCGGGATGGGGAACTCATGGCCGTTTCTGGCGCTTGAATGGTGATCATGCGTCGCGTCTGGATAGCGAGAATTACTGTGGTAGCCAACAGAAGTGCGCCTCCCGCAACATGCGAGACTGTAGTGATCACGATGCCTGTGGTTGGTTGCGGTGCGTCCAGCATCCACTGCAGCCGGGTGACGTAGGATGCGAATCCCAACCCAAGCTGCACCATCAGCAGTGCCAGCATCAGTTGTACCGGCTTGCGTAACTCAGAAACATTTCCGTAGTGCGACAGCACCCTGACCACGGTCCAGCACAGCATCACGGTGACTACGCATGCGCCGATCAGGTGCGGCAGCAATTTGATGCCGGTGTGCCGGAACGCAGCACCGAGTATCAGTTGCACCCAGACGCAGGCTGCGGTGATCGCCGTTAGATTTGGCGTGCTTGGGGCGATGCCGTGCTCCAAAATCGGCTCGGAATCCTGCAGCCAGCCGCGGCTAGTGAACAGCGCCATCGCTGTCACCACACAGAAAATTGTTTGCGCCAGCGTGGCGTGAGCGGTGGAAACGGCCCACGGCAAGTAAAACAGAACTGTCAATCCGCCTAGTACTCCCTGGCCAATGACCGCAGCCAGCGCGATCCAGCCCATCACCTTCATCCACTTGCGCCGTTCGACGCGTTGCGTCCAGACGGCCATCACGATGATCAGCAGTCCGACGAACTCGGCGAACATGCGGTGGCCGTGTTCATACTTCACCCCGCCAACCATGGGAGGGATCTTGTACAGGGAACCGAACGAAGTCGGCCAGTCCGGAACGGACAAGCCAGCGTCGTTACTGGTGACCAGGGCGCCGAGCACGATCAGTACCAGCGTCGCACCGGCGAGAAACACCGCGAAGCGGTGATACGCCTGGTTGTAAGGAATCGTCCGTGAGGTCAGAACAAGCTCCTGTTGATTCTGGGTCGGCGCCACGCTACCCGTCGTGTGTCGAACCGAAGCCTATTGAATGGTTGCCGTAGGAGAAACAAGTGTGCTCGATCGCACTGCCGGCACCCGAACCTCGACTGAGTGCCGTAGGGGTATTGTATCAAACGGGTTAGCGGGACTGGCACCGCTTCGCGCCGCTACTTCGTAGGCTCTTCAACCGCAGCGTGGTACTGCTTGAAAATCTCGATCGACTTCTGAGAATACTGTCCAACCTCAATCAGGTAACCGTCCGGATCGCGCATGTAGCACCGCAACTCTTCGCCGTGATTATCCAGCGGTTCCGTCAAGAAACGGGCGCCCTTCGCCTTCCATTCGGCGTAGCAAGCCCAGATGTCGGCAACCCGCAGGTTCAGAAAACTGCTCACGGTGTTCAGGTCCTGCGGAGTCTCCAGCAACACGTCAGGCTTGTCGGGAGTCGGCCCGCCACCACTGTTGAGAATGATCCACGAATTCGCCAGCTTGACATAGCTGGGGTCAGCTTCTTTCACCGCCTTCCCGCCAAGAACGCCGACATAGAACTCAATCGATCTCGCTTGGTCGGCAACAGTCAGAAAGTGGGTAACGAAGAATCCCTCTTCGGCGATTGGGGCGTCGGGTAGAATCATGCGTCCTCCGTTCATCCACGCATAGGATGCTAATTCCAGCAGGCGGCTTCGCCACCTAACCACTTCGGCTTCTACGAGGTCTTGCGGCCCTACAGTTCGACTTCTCTCGCGACCGGCGCGGGCACCGGAAGCGTGTGCAACGCCTCAATGACTGCGTCAGCGAACTCCGTGGTCCCGGCCTTTCCGCCAACATCGCGCGTGACGTGTTGCTTTGCGGTGTAAACGTGCGCGAGCGCGGCATTGATATGAAGGGCGGCATCGTGCTCGCCGAGGTGGTGAAGCATGAGTACTGCCGAGCGGACCACAGCCGTAGGGTTGGCCATGTCTTTACCTGCGATGTCAGGCGCCGAGCCATGCACAGCCTCGAAGATGGCGCACGCTGTGCCGAAGTTCGCGCCCGCAACCAGGCCGAGTCCTCCGACAAATGCCGCGCACAAGTCCGAGATGATGTCGCCGTACAGGTTTTCCAGCAGCAGCACATCGTACTGGTAGGGATTCATCACCAACTGCATGCAGGTGTTGTCCACGATGTGCTCGCCGTAGATGATCTCGGGATATTCCTTGGAAATGTTGCGCGAGCAGCGGATGAAGAGCCCGTCCGACATCTTCATGATGTTGGCTTTGTGAATGGCGTGGATCTTCTTGCGCTTGAACTTGCGTGCGTACTCGAAGGCAAACCGCGAAATCCGCGTCGAAGCCTTTTCCGTGATGATCTTCAGGCTCTCGACCACGCCGGGCACAACCTCATGCTCAATGCCTGAATAAAGACCCTCGGTGTTTTCGCGCACCACGATCAGATCGACATCAGGATACTTGGTGGGAACGCCGGGCAGATTAATGATCGGACGGAAGTTCGCAAACAGTTCGAACTGCTTCCGCAACGCCACATTGATACTCGAGAACCCGCCGCCCACCGGAGTCGTGACCGGGCCCTTCAAGCCGATATGGGTGCGCTCAATCGACTGCGTCAATTCCTTGGGGATGTACTCGTGATACTTCGCGTAGGCTTCGGCTCCGGCGGCAAAACTCTCCCATTCGAACTTCACTCCGGTAGCTTCCAGAATCCGAACTGTCGCTTTCACGACTTCGGGGCCAATTCCATCTCCAGGAATCAATGTAACGGTATATGACATAGGCCTTCGTGTGCCAAGAACTAGTTAATTACCTTTGATTTAGATGCAGCGTTTTCTTTCGTATCCAACAATTCTTTCAACTCTTCCATGAACTCCCGAACGTCCTTGAAGTCGAGATACACCGAGGCGAAGCGAACATAGGCGACCTTGTCGATGTGCTTCAGGCGGTTCATGATCAGTTCGCCAACTTCGCTGGCCTTCCGCTCCCGCTCCGGGGAGTCGACGACCAGTCCTTCGGCATCGTTGACAATCTGTTCCAACTTGCTCATGGACACCGGGCGCTTCTCGCAGGCCCGCAGCAGTCCGTTCAAGACCTTCTGGCGCTCGAACTTCTCCCGGCGTCCGTCTTTCTTGATGACCATGTAGGGAATTTCGTCGATTCGCTCGTAGGTGGTGAAGCGCTTCTCGCACTTCAGGCACTCGCGTCGCCGGCGAATCGATTCGCCTTCCTTGCTCTCCCGCGAATCGACTACTTTATCGTTTTCAAAGCCGCAGAACGGACACTTCATGGATGATTGAAAAGGCGGGCAGACTGCGCCCGCACGTCGATTGTAACAGGGGGCAGCGGCGGTGCTTGGAATGCAGACAGCCGTCATCCAACGACGAGAGGTTGCCAATTGGCGCGAGGACATGAGTCGATGGATTGGAGTCTGGTAGAACGACGGAACACAACAACAATCGAAGGGACACCACGAGTGCCGACGTTGCTGTGATTTGCCAGGTGTACCCTGCCAAGCGCATCGTCGTGGACCTTAGCTCACAAGTAGAGGACTCGGTTTGTTTGACTTCCCATCTCGGGAAAATTGTCTGACGCGCGATGCGAGTGAGGGAAAATGCTTTCCATTGATATGCAAAGGTTTGCACGATGCCACTTCGCGTTCGGGTCAGGAATCCCTTAACTATGAGCACAGTAGATGGTTACTAAGTAGGGTATTCCCGAATCAGAACGTATAACTTATTTAGTAACACCACATTAGTGCTAATCGCCATTTTCCACAGCCTTTATCCCGTAGCGAAGCCCAAAACTTGTTCTTCGGTATCTCGCTTGCACATTCTCCGTGGGAGTGTGGCTCGACTTTGCACTCCGAGGTGGGTCGGCTGGCTCGTGTACAGAGTCCACCCGACTTAACAGCGAGCGGCGGCTCGACTCCCTCTCCGCCGTTTCGAGGTTGTTTTTATAGAGCATTACGTATCGTGCGCACGGAGGTGCACTCATGAAGTCACGTTTCAGGGCAACATTGGTCCTGTTTTGCTGTCTGGCGATAGCCTCGCCTGCTCTGGCGGGAACGTTTGCCAACGGCGGATTCGAGAATGGAAACTTCAATAGCTGGAATCAGGGCGCTGGCTATTGGAATGGTTATTGGCCCATCAATCCAACCGATTTCATGCCGGGTGGCGGGTACTACGACATGGGTTACAACGCTTCGGCGATCGTCACACCCGGTCCCGATCCGATTGTTGGCAACCTTCTCAACATGGTTTACAACGGGAGTTATGCGGCCCGGGTCAACGACTCCTACAACAACAACAGCATTTCGGTCATCAGCCAGAGCGTAACTAACTACACCGATCCCTTCATTTACTTCGCATGGGCTGCGGTGCTGGAGTCGTCGCACTATTCGACTGACTCCGATAACTTCACCCTGCAACTCACCGACGACACAACCCATACCGCATTGCTGAACCTTACCTATAACTCCTACGACAACGGCGCGATCTTCAATCCCTATGGCTCCTGGTTTTACACGGACTGGCAGATCGAGAAACTGGACGTCAGCAACCTGCAGGGCCATGACTTCACCCTGACGCTCCTCGGCTCGGACTGTCCTTACGGCGGCCATGCCGGCTATGTCTATCTGGATGGCTTTGGAGCCACAATTCCACCGCCAACTACTCCGGAGCCTGGCACTTTGGCCTTGCTCGGATCAGGCGCCATTTTCGCGGCTAACTGGCTGCGTCGCCGCTTCTAGCGTATTTGTGTTAGCAGCCCGTAGCCGGTAGGCCTACCAAGACCTCCTGGTATCGGCACCGGGGACTTTCGGTTGGACCCCCTTCAGCCGAACGTCCCCGCAATTTCAGCATTGCGGTACCGTTACGATTCAGACTGCAAGGATATTTACTCCGCCAGCGCGGCTTCGGCTTTGGCTTCGTCTTTGGCCACGGCCCGCAAGGATAGCTTTTCCCTGTGTGCCAGTAACAGCCCCACCGGAATGACCGACATGAAGGTGCAAAGCCAAATCAGCATGCCGCAACTGACAGCAATTTCGGATGGGACTCCGAAAACCCTGTGGGAGCTGAGGAGATTGATGGTAGCCAATTGCGACCCTCCTCCGACGCCGGGTAGCTGTAACAGCGATCCAAACATCGCCGCAACCATGAGAAGCAGGATGCTGCCCAAGTGCATTTCGGCCAGTACGCCGGGGTATGCATGGGTAATCAGCCAATAGGCCCCGGCAACCACGAACCACATCCCCATCGACAATGCAGCCAACTGTACGAATGACCCCGCGTCGCTGATGATTTGCAAGCCATCGGTAAATGAGACGATCTTTCCCCGTAGCGCATGGGCAAAGGTGGCACTGCGTCGTTCGAACCGCTTTTCGAGACGCTCTGCGATTTCGTAGCCCGAGCGCCGAAGTTTAATCGCGACCGCGACGACTGCAAGTATGGCCACAAAGAATATGACTGCGGACAAGCGGACCTCGTAGGCAAGCCGTCGGTTCATCAGCTTGCCCCACAGCGGATCGCCCCAAAATCCGACCAGCACGAACATGATCGCTACCGCGCCCATGTCGAAGACCCGTTCCATCACCCATACACCTACCTGCGATGAGAAGGTCACGTTCTCCTTGCGTGCGATCAGGTAGGGGCGGATCATCTCGCCCGGCCGCCCCAGCAAGGCCAGTCCCGCAAAGCCGATGAATTGCGGCGCCAGCATTCGCCGGGTTGTCGTCTCGCGCATGGGCTTCAGGAAGATGCGCCACCGGACGGCGCGTAACACGTAGGCGAAATACGTCAGCAGAATGCCCCCCCCGACATAGGGCCAATAGATATTGCTGGTGCTGTCCCAGAACTTCTTCCACTCGAACGTCTTCCAGGCGTGCACCTGCAGGTACACCAGCAGGCCGAGCACGACCACAACGATCAGAGTTACCAGGGTTCGTTTCTTGTTCATGAAAGAAATGCGACGGGGCGAATGTAACTCGCCGCGAATGCGCAAGCTCAAAAGGTAACTGACGGGGAGGGTAGGGTCAAACCGAGCTTACTTGCCGTCCAATTTCGCGCTGCTCGCGGCAACTTCGTGGCGATCGGCCTTGGCTATTTGCGATTGCCGCCGCGCCTCCGCTAGCTTCTTGCGATTGTAGTCGGTGATGACTCGCGCGACGTAGGCGTGCGTTTCGCGGTAGGGAGGAACGCCATTATACTGTTGCACCCTTTGCGGGCCTGCGTTGTAAGCGGCCAGGGCCTTGGCCGCATCTCCGTTGTATTGCAGCAGCAGTGCCCTCAGGTAGCGAACTCCGCCGGCAACGTTCTCCTCGGGATCAAAGCTGTTCTTGACACCCAGATTATTGGCGGTTTGTGGCATCAGTTGCATCAGACCCTGCGCTCCCTTGCGTGAGACCGCGCGAGGATTATTAGCACTTTCCGCGCGAATGACGCTGGCAATGAAGTCAGCATCGATTTGGCTGCGCGAACTGGCGGAGTTGATGATCCCGTTCAGGTCCTGCTTCATGGACAGTTGAGGAGTGTCCACTTTCGGCTCCGGCGGAGCGGGTTCGAAGCCTTCAATCTGCGAGGTGGCGACATCGACGTAGCTGCTGCCCGTCTCATTGCCGAGGTACAGGCGCGTGATTTCGCCCAGTGTCTCGCGGCGTTCATGGCGAATGTTGAAACCGTTACTCAAGTTGGCGAACTCGGCCGCAGGAACTTGCGCGACGGCGAGAACTACAAGCAACCCGAGTTGGAGGACTCTACGCATTCAGGATCGCCGCATTCGATTCCAGCACCTGGTCGATGGTGGCGGCCACTCCATGCTCATCGTGGTGGAGCGTGACCGTCCAGCCATTCTGTTTCAGATCGTCGGACGCGTTTCCCATGATCACCGGATGTCCGGCAAAGGTCAACATGTCAACATCATTGTAATTGTCGCCGATGGCCATGACCTCGCTGCGGTCAATGCCGCGATGGTTCGCCCAGCGCTCCAGCGCATGACCCTTCGAGCAGCCGGCGTTCAGTAAGTCCACGATGCACAAATCGCGGAAGTCATACTGGGTTCGCAACGCCGTGAAGTCCCGGCTGAAACTGCAGGCGGCAAGGTCTTCCTGCGCTCGGTCCATTAGTTCGATGGGCCCGCAGAACATGGCCTGGATTGGGTCTTCGATCAGCGCATTCTCGATCGGGCAGACATATTCGATGAAGGGCGCGTTCTTTTCCATCCACCGTTGAATTACGCCGTAGAGCTGGTCGTGGTTTTCGCAGACGATGGCTCCCATACCCGCACGGTCAAAAGTCAGCACCATGTAGTTGCGGTATTTCCGCATGGATCGCGCCAGCTTGACTGCGGTTTCCTTGGGGAGCAAGTCACGGTGAAACGTCTCACCCTCGGTGGATCGCGTGACAGCGCCATTCGAACTCATCATCCACAGGTTGAAACCGAGCGATCGGGCGATTGGCAGCGCGAAGTCGTGGCGCCGCCCGGTGCCCAGCATGATCTCGATTCCAGCCTCGTGGGCGCGTCCCAGCGCATCACGGTTCTCTTGCGAAAGCTCGACCTTGGAGTTCAGCAGGGTGCCATCGATATCAATGGCGATGAGGCGGATGGGTCGCTTCACAGCTTCATTCTATCAAGTGACGGTGGTTCCGCGCCGGATTGCCGATTAGCGGCTTAACCGTTATGAAACGCTGACATTCCTCGAAAACCGAATCGTTACAAGCTAAAACCGAATTGCTCACCCGCCGTCCTGTAACGTAAAGTAACTACACGATGGAACTCCGCAAGGATCCAATCACGCGCTCGTGGGTCATTACCGACGATGAGCCCGAAAACGACCGGGGCAGCGACTATCTATGCCCCTTCTGCCCCGAGTCAGGCCAGCAGTTGCAGGTGGTCGCCTCCATGCCGACCGTGAACGGCAACCCGTGGTCGGCTCGTGCCGTGGTGCATCCGCATCCCATCTACCGGGTTGAGGGAGAACCCGGCCGCGCCGGCAATGGCCTATATGACACGATGCAGCCGGTTGGCGCTCACGAGGTCATCATCGAGAATGCCCGCCACGACCGCCAGCTGTGGAACGCCGACGACCGCGAGATCGAGGAATACCTCGCGCTGTGCGCTCAGCGCATTCACGACCTCAAAAAGGACAAACGCTTCAAGTACGTCAGCGTGATCAAGAATTTCGGCAACCACTCCGGACAGGAATTCGACCACCCGACCTCGGAAGTCGTGGCTACGACATTTGTTCCGCGCCGTGTTTTATACGAGCTGCGAGCGGCACGCGAACACTACAAGGTCAAAGAACGCTGCGTCTTCTGCGATATCTTCGCCCAGGAACAGAAGCAGGAAAAGCGCGTGATCGAGGTTCGTGGAGATTATCTTGCCGCCTGCCCCTACGCCTCACGCACTCCTTACGAAACCTGGGTCGCTCCGCGCATCCACGAAGCTTATTTCGAGCGGCTCGCTACAGTATCCGGCGCCCTGCGCGACCTGGCGGTTCTACTGCGCCGCACGTTGTACCGAATCCGCACCATCGCCGACGGGTTCCACATGGTCCTGCACACCTCACCGAACACACTTCACAAGTCCGAGACCCTGGGCTACTGGAAGACAATTCAAGACGACTACCACTGGCACATCGAGATACTTCCCATCCTCGGGCCCAAGGCCAAGTCGTACACGTTTAAAGAGGTGTATTCGTCGCCCGTGAGTCCGGAAGCGGCAGCCGCGCGCCTGCGCGAACGCCCGACCGAGAGATAGAAAGTGAGCTTGCTGCACAGGATCTCAAGATGACCGTTCGCCGACTGAAGACCTACACCGCCCAGACGGGCTACGTTTACGATTATTATTTCGTCGGCAAGCGTCCTGCGCTGGACGAGGATCCTCTTGCTCCCGCGGTGGAATACGTTTTCGACATCAGCTCCGACCGCAGGACCACTTGTGCCGTGAGCGTCTTCCTCTCGCCGCAAGTCTTGGAAACCTATGCCGCCAGTCATGGACGCACGCTGAGCGGGCCGGAGCAATACGCGGCGGTCAAAATGCGCCTGCTGCAGGCCCTCGACGAAATCGCGGACATGCTGCAGCATGGCCGTCGCCTTACGTTCGACGCTGAGGCGCTTTCCGCGTTGCTTGAATCCGTGGGTATCGACTAAGAACCGGCTGAAGATCGATGCGTTGCGCTCACATCCTGTAGAATCTTGAGTCAATACCAGGGTGAGGGAACATCCGTTGTTCAAGCAGCTACGATGGACATCTCGTGTGCGATGGGACGTGTCCCTGGTCGTGTCGTTTGCGGCGCATGGCTTGGTATTGCTGGTGCTCACCCATCACTCCAGTCCCGTCTTCATCATGCCGTCCGACGTTGCGCTGGGCACGCCCGGGTCGTCGGGCAGCGTGATTTATCTTGCTCCTATCGGAGAAGAGAGGACGGTGGCAACGCCCGAGAAGCCGAACCTTTCGCTGCGCGCTTCCGCTCCGAAACCGCCAAGCGTTCCTAAGCCGGTCCCGGCGATCCATGAGAATGAGAAGGCCACCGAGAGCGCCAACTTGGACGAGACTGCCCGCGGCGGTTCACTCTACGGCGCCCGGGTTCCCGGAGCTCCGCTCACTGGTCACGAAATCATTCCCGCCCTGCCCCAGGTATTCCCCGACCCGGCGGTTTCGCGCGCTGACCTGCCCCCTGGCGTGCAGGGTGACGTGATCGTCGAAGTCACCATTGATGAACATGGAAACGTCATTGAAACCAAGCTGGTGAAGGGAATCGGGTATGGCATCGAAGACCGGGTGCTGGCCACGTTGCGCCAATGGCACTTCCGGCCAGCCTCAAAGGACGGCGTGACCATCGCCTCGCAGCACATCGTCACCTTCCACTATCCCAGCTAGAGAAGGTAGCCTTAAGGAATGCCCAGCCTTTTGTGACACAAATCACACCCGCGTGTGACAAGCACTCTCGGCTCCATCAGTCCCGCGTTTATACTAGGTGTTACACGAATGAAACAGGGCCTATCCTGTCAGGTATGTGGGGTTTATGCCTTTAATTTGGCTCCGAGTTGCGGTGGCTTTTTATGCGGTCGGCCTGGTCTACTCCCTGCTTTTATTGGGCAAGAAAGGACACCTGCTGGCCAGGGTGGTGGAACCCGCGGTCGGATTCGGACTCATCTTCCATTTCGTATCCCTGGTGGAATATACCGTCCTGGTCGGCCGCCTTTCCTGGGCGTCCATTCAATATTCCGAGTCCCTGCTGGCGTTTGTCGCCATGGTGGTGTTCTTCATTTTCTTTGTCGGTTATCGCTCCACCTCGCTGGGCATCGTTATTTTCCCCATCGTGTTCGTATTGACCTTCGCCTCTGCTGTCGGGCAGCGGCCAGTGACATTTGCTTCTCCGGTCCTGCGCAGCGGCTGGATTTTCGTTCACGTACTCATGATCTTTACTGGCTACGCCGGTTTGTTCGTAAGCTTCGGTGCGAGCTTGCTTTACTTGATGCAGGAGCGCGCGTTGAAGGCCAAGAGCTCCGATGGATTGCTGTCGAAGTTGCCCTCCCTGCAGACCATCGACGACATCGGCTACAACTCGCTGCTCTTCGGCTTCCCCTTCATGACTTTCGGACTCATCGCAGGGTCCGTGCTGGCAATCGAGAAATTCGGACCGCTGTTCTTTACCGATCCGAAAATTCTGCTGTCGTTCATCATGTGGATCGTGTACATGCTGCTTTTGTACACGCGGTGGAATTCAGGTTGGCGGGGACGTCGCGCCGCACTGCTCGCGACTTTCGCTTTTGTCATCGCACTAGGCGTGTGGGCTGCCAACAGTCTCAGCCGGGTACACAGGTTCCCGCCCTTATGAATCTGATTGTCATCGGCGTGAACCATCAGACCGCACCCGTGGAAGTGCGTGAGCAGTTTGCTATTCCCGAGGCGCGGCTGCCGGAAGCGGTGAAGTGCCTGGCGTCCCAACCCGGCGTCGAGGAGGCGATGATCGTCTCCACCTGCAATCGTGTCGAACTCGTCGCCCGCACCAACGGCACCAGCGCTGATTTCGAGAGTTGCATGCAGCAGGTGTACGGCTTCGATACCAAGCCCTTCCGCAAATATCTGTACGAGTATCGGGAGCGCGATGCCATCCGCCACGTCTTCCGCGTGACCTCCAGTTTGGACTCGATGGTGGTAGGCGAGCCGCAGATCCTGGGTCAGGTCAAAGAAGCCTACGCAACTGCCCGCGCCGTCGGGGCCATTAACTCGCAGCTGGATGCGCTTTACTCACGCGCCTTTGCAGTCGCCAAGCGTGTGCGCACCGAAACCGCCATCGCCATGTCGGCCGTCTCCATTGCTTCGGTTGCGGTGGACCTTGCCAAGAAAATCTTCGGCAACCTGGAAGGGAAGAGCGTTTACCTGGTGGGAGCGGGCAAGATGTGCGAGCTCGCCGCACGGCACCTTGTGGCTCACGGCGCGAAGAAGATTTACGTTTGCAATCGCACCTACGAGCGCGCCGCGGCTCTGGCCAAGAAATTTGACGGCGAAGCCATCGTCTTCGATCAGCTTTACGATACTGTCGATCGCGCCGACATTGTCATCAGCTCCACCGGAGCGCCGCACACCATCTTCCGCAAGGAACATGGCGAGAAATTCCTGAGCCGCCGCCGCAACCGACCGATGTTCTTCATCGACATCGCCGTGCCCCGCGATGTCGATCCGGAGATGAACAAGCTGGATGGCATCTTCGTGTACGACATTGACGATCTCCAGCAGGTCGTGGCCTCGCACATCTCCGACCGTCGCGTGGAAGCGGATCGCGCCGAAGCCATTGTGCAACTTGAAGTGGACAAATTCCTGGCGCGGCTGCAAACGCTCGACGTCGTTCCTACGATCGTGTCCCTGCAGGAGCATCTTGAAACGGTTCGCCAGGCGGAAATCGATCGCGTGCGCGGACGGCTGGGCACGCTGACGCCCGAGCAGGAGTTGGCCGTCGAAGCGCTCTCCCGCGGTATCATCAACAAAATTATGCATACACCGATTACCACTCTCAAGAGCGCGGCGCGCGAGTCGTCTGAGTCCACGACGGTCATCGATCTGGTCCGCAAGCTCTTCAACCTGCGCGATGTGCGTAAGGCGGAAGCCGACGAAGATGCGGCAGTCGTCGAAAAGACTGGAGCGCGACGCTGATGGCGCTCTTGAGAATTGGCTCCCGCGGATCGCAACTGGCTCTCTGGCAGGCCAATCACATCTCTGCGCTGTTGCGCGAACGTGGTCACCAGGTCGAGTTGGAAATCATTAAGACCACAGGCGACAAGATCACCGACGTCGCTCTTGCCCAGGTCGGCACCAAGGGCATGTTCACCAAGGAGATTGAAGACGCGTTGGCCGAAGGCCGTGTCGATCTCGCAGTGCACAGCCTCAAGGACCTTCCGACAGATCTTCCTCCGGGATTCGAACTCGTTGCTATTACCGAGCGCGTCAATCCCCGCGACGTGTTGTTGTCGGTCAACTACGACGGCCTCGATGCTCTTCCCAAGGACGCGAAGGTTGGAACCAGCAGCTTGCGGAGACAGGCGCAATTGAAGGCGTTCCGCTCGGACCTTGTGGTGCATCCCTTGCGCGGCAATGTTGACACGCGAGTGCGCAAGCTGGAAGAAGGCGAGTATGACGCCATCATTCTCGCAGCTGCCGGACTGACTCGCTTGGGCAAAACCCAACTGGTGAAGGAATATCTGCCGGCTGAGTTCATGTGTCCGGCCGCAGGACAAGGAGCGTTGGGCATCGAGATTCGCCAAGGCGATGTCGAGATGCGTAAGCACCTTGAATTCCTGAACGATGCTGACGCTCGCGCTGCGACCATATGCGAGCGCTCGCTGCTTAGCAAGCTCGGTGGAGGATGCCAGGTTCCCATCGGGGCATTCGCCGAAGTGAAGGATGGCAAGCTGCATCTCACGGGCGTGGTTGCGCGTCCCGATGGTTCCGAGGTGCTGCGCGAGCAGCAGACGGGAACCGATCCCGTCGCGCTCGGTGAATTGGTGGCCGAGACTCTGTTGCGCCGCGGGGCCGTAAAAATACTCGAAGACGTTTACGCGGCTGCGGTCGTTATGCCGCAGCAACCGTAACCTATGAACGACGACAAACCTCTGTCCGGATGTCGCGTGCTCGTATCGCGCGCCAGGAAACAGGCAGGCGCGCTTTCCTCTACGCTGAAGGAACTCGGCTGCCAAGTGATCGAGATTCCGTTCATCGAAATCCGCAAGCCCTCTTCATACGCCGCACTTGATATCGTGCTGCATAACCTGGCGAACTACGACTGGCTGATTCTCACCAGCGTGAATGGCGTTGAGGCGCTGTTCGAGCGCGTGGCGAAGTACGGGCTCGATAAGTCGGCGTTCGTGCACTTGAAGATCGCCGCCATTGGTCCCGCGACGAAAAGCGCCATCGAAAAGCATGGTTTACCTGTCGCGGTAACGCCGAAGGAGTACGTTGCCGAATCGGTTGTCGCATCGCTGCATCGGCAAGTGAAAGGGAAGCGCGCATTGCTGGTGCGCGCCAAAGTTGCGCGTGACGTCATTCCGCGCGAACTGCGTAAGGCCGGAGCAATCGTGGACGTGATCGAAGCCTACGAAACGGTGGTTCCCGAATCTTCGAAGCGGCGTTTGCAAGCTGTTCTGAAAGGAAAGCGCAAGCCGCATGCGATTACATTCACCAGTTCCTCGACCGTGAAGAACTTCGTCGCATTGTTGGGATTGCGCAGCGCTAGAGCAGCACTCAGGAAGTCCGCTCCGAATCATGGTGTACATTCCGCATCGATCGGTCCGGTGACTTCCGCAACCCTTCGCGAGTTTGGATTGCCGGTGGACATCGAAGCGAAGAAGTTCGATATTCCGGGACTGATCGCCGCGATTCTAGAGGCGAAAGAACGCATCGCAAATAAATAATTCGCCTTCCCTCAGGGGCTAAAGCCCAATGTTTACGGTACTCGCAGCGGCACGGCTAAAGCCATGCCCTTTCAAAACCGCATCGGCTATTCGTAAATCGAGCAGCCGCAACCCGGCGAGGGCACCCGCACTTTTAGGAAATCTGAGACGCGCTGGTAGGCGTCGATCTGATTTTCTACCCGCGAAAACTGGTGGCCTTCGTTCTCGTATATTTTCAGCTGCGCAATCCCACCGCGCTTCTTGATGGCATCAGCCACCTGTTGCGCTTCGCTTTTGGGGCAGCGCGGGTCGTTCCCGCCAGCCAGCAGGAGCAACGGAGCCGTAACCTGATCAACGAAGTTAATCGGAGACCGGTCGGTGTAGAGCGCCTTGTTCTTTTCCGGATCGCCCATGGTGGCGATGTCGTATTCGCGTAGCACCGGATCTTCATTGGCGATTTCGGTGAACCAATTAACGAATGGCACGATGGCCACGCCTGCTGCCCACTTCTGCGGGGCCTTGGTCACCGCCATCATGGTCAGGTAGCCGCCATAACTGCCACCCATGGCAACCAGTTTTTTGGGATCGACGAAGCCGCTCTTCTCGATCCAGTCGGCGGCATCGAGCACGTCGTTGAGTTCGCCGCCTCCGGCATCGCCGCGGTTGCCGTCGTTGAACTCCTTGCCGAAGCCGGTTGATCCGCGATAGTTGGGAGCGATCACCAGGTAGCCCTGATTCACGATGTACTGGATGAAACGGTTGAACGAATTGGTGGTTTGCGACGAAGGTCCGCCATGGATGTACACAATGGCAGGGAACTTGCCATTGCGCGGAATGTTGTTGGGCACGTACACGAGAGCAGAGATGGTCCACTTGCCGTCGCGGCTGGGATAGTGGACGAGATACGGCTCGACCATGTCCCCGCTGCGGATGCCCGCGATGAGCGAGTGGGTCACCTGTAGCGACTGCTTCGCGGCGAGTTCGAATACCCAGGCATCATTGGGAGCGTTCGCGCCGTTGTGGTTGAACAGCAGCTTCGAGCCGTCCTTGGAGTACGCTGACGGATTGCCGCCCAACGAATTCACTCCCGCCGTCAGCGGCAGCGCTTCGGCGTGCTTGCCGGCGATGTCATACACGTAAATTTCCGTATTGCCATCAACGTTGGCTTGCCAGGTCAGCGAGTGGCCATCCGGCGAAAATGAGCCGGCGTTGATCTCCCACTTATCGCTGGTGAGCCAGTCGATCCTTTTGCTGGCAACATCGAGCAACCCGACGTTCTGGTATCCATTCGCGGCATTGGAAGTGAGCAGCACGGCCTTGCCGTCGGGTGAGATGTCGGAGGCGCGATAGATGCGCTCGCCCTCATGCGGAGTGAGGTTGGTGCTGGCGCCGCTGGCCAGGTTGAGCAGGAAGACGTTCGAGTCTTTGCCCGCTGCTTTCGACTGCGTATAGACGAGGAACTTTCCATCGCGCGAGAAGATAGGCCGATGGTTGCTCAGTTCCTTCGGCGTGTTCTGCGTGAGGTGGCGCACGTGGCGCGTCGAGATTTCCATTAGCTCGATTTCAAAGCTCGAACCAGTGCGGGGCTTGGCGGTATAGGCGATGGATTTGCCGTCGGGAGACCACGTCGGTTCTTCCTCCGCAATCTCTTTCGAGGTGGTCAGGTTCACTACGTCTCCGCCGTTGGGCGAGACCAGGGACACGTCCCACATTTCGTCGCCGTCGTGGTCGGAGACGTAGGCGATCCACAAGCCATCGGGCGACCACGCGGGCTGCATCTGGCGCTGCTCGCTGATGGTGAGCTGCGTCGGCCACCCACCCGCCGCAGGCACGAGCCAGATATTGTTGCGTCCGCTGATGTTCGAGATGAAGGCGATCTGCTTGCCATCGGGCGACCACGTGGTGCCGCCGATGTTGCGCGTGGTGTAGAGCTTCTCAATGGAGAAGGTCTGCATGTTCTCGACGGTCTTGCTCTGGAGCTTGGCGGGTTCGGTGATGGGCTGCTGGGCAAGGGAGACCCCAGTCGTCAACAGGACCAGGATTCCCACAAGGGAGTTTCGAGTTTCGAGTTTCAAGTTTCGAGAGAAGCACGCGTTCCCAAAACGGGCATGTGTGGGATAGCTGGGGGTACCCCCCCCTCCCCCTCGAATCCCTGTTTTCATCGAGTTACGAAGGTTTTCCGCGCAAAATATTGAGCGCGTGGGAGTTATATGGAAAATATTACGGAATAAGGACTTAGCCGAGGACATGACAGCTTGAAGATATGCGGGAGGGCAGGAGGTTGGCAAGAGCGGCCGTTGCTGTAGTGTCTGCATGCGGTCTCGTTGGCGAGAGACAAAAACCCCTCGCCCTCTTCGAAAGCAGATGTTAGGAGGAAGCGAGGATCCGGGCAAGGACGTGGGTCACGGTGGGATGTGATAAGCACGGGGCGCGCTCGGGCTGAAGCCCTCGGGCGATTGTGTCGTCCCCGAAGGGACTCGGGAGAATTCAATCCGCTTACCCAGCGTTGAAACGCTGGGCTTTCTTATGACGTCCCGCAGGGCGGGACTTTGGTGGCGAGTTCAGATTTTTGAGCGCTCGGCGATGGCTTTGAGAAGAGCAACCAACAACTCAGGCCCGTCCGGCAAACTCGCGGGTCTCGGTTAACACTTTGACCTTCTCTCCTTCTTTGATGAAGAGGGGAACGCGGATTTCCAGGCCGGTTTCCAGCTGGGCAAGCTTGGTCACGCTGCCGCTTGAGGAATCGCCACGCGCACCGGGTTCGGTGTAGGCGACGTTCAGCTCAACCTGATTAGGCAGCTCTAAGCCGATGGGGTTGCCATTGTATTTGTGCAACTGGATCAGCGCGCCCTCCACGAGAAAGTCCAGGGCGTTGCCGATCATGTCTTCGGTCAGGGTGAGGGTCTCGAAGCTTTCCTGGTCGAGGAAGTGAGAACCATCACGGTCGCTGTAGAGATAAGAGGCAGCGCCTATCTGAAGGTCGGGCTCCTTGAATTTATCGCTCGCCTTGAAGGTCTTCTCAAAGACTGCACTGGTGAGCAGGTTGCGCATCTTCAGGCGCACCAGGGTCTGTCCACCACGGGCGGTCGGGGTAGAGACCTCTGCTTCCATGCAGCAAAATGGGACGTTTTCAAACTCAAAAAACGTCTTACGCTTTACGTCAATGGCATCAATCAGGGCGGACATGAATCCCTCGAGGGCAGGTTCGAAAAGCTAAGGCCAACCGATCTAAATTTCTTATTGAATTATAAGGCGCATGGGCGCCTCGAACAGGAGTGCGCAGGAGCGGCCGGAGTGCGGTACTTCGTAAGTCCCCCGGGATTTCTATCAGCTGCAATTGCGTTACGGCTTCGCGTTCTTGTGAATCTCCACCGTGCTCCAGGTTTTGTCGGCAGCGTGACACAGGGCTTCCATGGGACATTCGGCGCACCTGGGCTTGCGGGCGATACAAATGGCGCGGCCGTGATGAATGATCTGATGCGAGAAGTCGATCCACTTGTCGCGCGGGATGACGCGCATCAGGTCCTGTTCGATTTTGGGCGGGACCTCATTCTTCGTCAGCTCCAGCCGGCGGGAGATGCGTTGCACGTGCGTGTCAACCACGATGCCGGCGGCGATTCCGAACCACGATCCCAGCACCACGTTGGCGGTCTTGCGCGCCGCGCCCGGTACGGTCAGCAACTCTTCCATGGTGCGGGGAACTTCTCCGCCGAAGTCGCTGATGATCTTGCGGGCAGCTCCCACCACCGACTTCGACTTGTTACGGAAGAAGCCTGTCGAGCGGATGTCGGGCTCGAGGTCTTCCGGCTGCAGCGCGGCGAAATGCTCCATCGTCGGATATTTCTCGAAGAGGATGGGCGTGACCATATTGACGCGCACGTCGGTACACTGCGCCGAGAGGATGGTCGCTACCAGCAACTCCCAGGCGCTGTTGTGATGCAACGCGCACCGAACGTCAGGATAACGATCGTCGAGGCGTTGCAGGATTTCTGCGACGCGCGCGGGAGCGAGGGGGTTGTAGGGCTTCGTCGCGGGTGATTTCGCGGACTTCGGTTTGGGCGGCGTGAGCATTGACTTCCTAGGCGCTGAGGGTCTCAGCGGTTTGGTCGCAACCCGCGTGGTCTTGGCTTTGTCTTGGCGTCCGGCCTTCGAGGGCTGACGGGGGATGTTGCCGCGTGGCATGAAGTGCTCTCCGTGATGAGGCTACAGTTTACGCTGGCTCTCTCCCGCAGATTACAATGAGAGGAGCGTCATCCTCAATTCTGCTCATCATGGGGTTTCTGAATGGCTTCGAAGGCCG
>DATBZX010000071.1:0-5564 GCA_036512955.1 Terriglobales bacterium | reverse complement strand
CAGGCCCCAAAACTGAGGTCCCCTACAAAGATGTTCTTCATTTGTTTCTTCCTTCTGGATTTGATGGGCGGCTAATCGGAGCAGGTGGAACCAAGACGATAGGCGGGAGATCAAATACAGCTAACAGCATAGCACAGTGCTGCAACGCCGCCCGGGTTCGAAAAACAGCCAGTGTGGAGGCGAGCAATGCCGATAACGGCGGTCGGTTGGAATTGACGGAAGGTGCGCAACCCCCACTGTATCAGCCAGATCTGAATTTGCGAGAAGCACAAATAGGAAAATCGAAGTTGTGTAGCGCGCGGCGCGGCAGTAGTCAGACTCGTGGAACCAGCAACTCCCCCGAAATACGCGGTACCCGCCGGTGTCCGGAGTGGTTTCGGGTCCTGTCGGATCCAAGGCGCCGTTTCCGAACGCTGTGAAAACGTAAGCACTTTGGAGCATCCCCGCTCAACAGAAGCCCTTTTCTGGTTCGTTATGGCCAACTGGATGAGAACCAGCCATCGCGAGCGCTCGGTCGTGGTGCCCGCGATCAACACGACCGACTCGCCATCCGAACCTGGAGCTCATTTTGCCGGTCTGCCGTGATCCAGACACAAAGCGACCAGATCGGAGACATTCGCTTCGCCCACGCACATGACCGTGTCTGCGCCGCCCCAATAGATCTTCACGGTTCCATCGGACTCCGCAACGGCGCCACAGGTGAACACGACGTTGTGGACATATCCCGTGATTTCCCAGGGATCTTCCGGCTGCAAAATCCACGAGTCGCTCACTCCGATGACCTTCGCTGGGTTCAGTAGATCATGAAGAGCGACCCCCAAGCGATAGACCGATCCGTCCATAGTCCGGAAAACGCCGTGATAGATGGAAAGCCATCCCTGATCCGTTTTGATCGGCGGCGCGCCCGGACCGATCTTCATTTCGTCCCAGTGATATTGTTCGGGCCGCATGATGAGCTGGGATTCGCCCCAAAAATGTAGATCCGGGGAATAGGAAATCCAAATGGACCAAGGAGCGATTTCCGAATGGGGACGGTCAAGCCGGGCATAGAGGCCGCCAAACTTTTCGGGGAAGATCACCACATTCCGATGGTCCGCCTGCGTGATGAGCGAGACCCTTTCGACCTGATTGAAGTCCCTCGTCTTGGCGAGGGCGACCCGGACTCCATTTCGCGAGTAAGCGCTGTAGGTGATGATGTACTCCCCTTCCAGCCGGGTCACGCGCGGATCCTCGACGCCGAACTCTTCATCGGCCGCAAAAGGGCCGTCCCGCGCCGGAGTCAGAAAGGGCTCTGGATCGGCGGTGAAGTGGACTCCGTCGGGGCTGCGTGCCAAGCCAATGATGGACCGTCCCGTGCGCAGATGAGAGCGGAAAAGCATGACGTATTCGTCCCCGTGCTTCACCACCGCCGCGTTGTGAACGGTTTCCACTGGGTAGGGGATCTCGGCCTTGCTGAGGATGGGATTGTGGGCATATCGTCTGACGATGTCCGGCTTCATGTTCGTTTCTCCCCCTCCAGATCAAAGATCGTCGAGTAAACCCGTTCGTACGCCTCCACCATGGTTTCGACGGAAAAACATTGCTGAACCCGCAGGCGGCAGGCGCTGCGATCGATTTCGGAAAGCCGCTCGAGGGCTCGTACCGCCTCGTTGACGTTATTAACCAGAAAACCCGTTTGCCCGTCTTTGATCACCTCACGGCAAGAGCCAAGGTCCATGGCGATAGCGGGCACACCAGCGGCATTGGCTTCTGCCAGGACAAGTCCGAATCGCTCCGGGATAGTGTTCAGGTGCAGCAGAGCTCGGGCATGCGCGAACAACTCATTCTTGCCCGGTACGTCCACCGGCCCGACGTAGCGGATCGTCCGATCAAGGTGGGGCTCCACCTGCTCCCGGAAATATGTCTGATCTTGGATAATGCCCGCGATGAGCAGCGGCAACCCACTCAGGCGAGCAACCTCGATCGCCAGATGGACACCCTTGTCAGGGTGAATCCGGCCGAGGAAGATCAGGTGATCACCGCCAAGTTCCTGGAGCGGGTACAACGAGAGGTCGATTCCGTTATAGACCGTCGCCAGGTAATTCAGCCCCGGCGCGCGATCGGAGTTGCTGATGGAGACAAAATATCCGTCACGATACTTCTCATAGACGGTCATGATTCTGGGCGACGAGAATCCGTGGATGGTAGTGAGGACCGGCGTCTTCACCAGCCGAGTGTAGGACAGCGCCATGAAGTCGTAATGGCTGTGGATGAGGTCAAACTCAGCAGCGTGCTCGAACGCTTCGGAGATGTGAAGGTATTCGGCTACTTTGGGATCGATGGCGGGATCCTCTTCATACCCCCGGTCTACCACGGCATGGAGGTGAGCGCGGGTCACAGAATCCCTGCTGGCGAACAACGTCACATCCCAGCCACGGGAGACCAGTCCTTCGGTGATGTTGCTGGCGACCGTCTCCCACGCGCCGTATTGCCGGGGAGGTGTTCGCCAAGCTACGGGCGACAGGACAGCCACTCTTTTGTTGGGGATGGTCATGCTGGTAAACGGTCTTCCTAATTCATGGCAGCCAACACCTCAGCGAGTGGGACGGTTGCGAAACCCGTGGCGTGATCGGCCAGACCATAAGGAATGATCAGTTCGCCGTTGTGGAGCAGAGCGCCGCAGGTATAAACGACATTGGGCACGTAGCCTTCACGCTCGTTCTGGTTCGGCTTGAGCAAGGGTTCGGGGAGTCGTCCAATCACTTTGGCGGGATCATCGCGATCGAGGAGGAAGGCGCCGATGCAGTACTTTCGCATCGGGCCGACACCGTGGCTGAGGACCAACCATCCGGCATCGGTCTCGATAGGAGATCCGCAGTTCCCGACCTGGACCAGTTCCCAGGGAAAAGTAGGTTTGAGGAGCACCTTGCGCTCATTCCAGAAGTGGACGTTGTCGGAAAACATCAGGGAGATGTTCTCGTTGTCCTGGCGGGAGAGCATGGCATAGAGGCCGCCAATCTTCCGGGGGAAGATGGCCATGCCTTTGTTTTCGGCGGCCGGACCATTCAGGGTAATGAATCGAAAGAGGAGGAAATCAGAGGTCTCCACCAGCTCCGGCACCACCATCTTGCCATCGAAGGCGGTGAAGGTCGCGTAGTAGATGTGGGTTCCGTCATCGTTCTGGAAACAAACGAAGCGGGCGTCCTCGATGCCGTTGCGTTGGGAGGGCGTGGCCGGGAAGATAATGCGTTGGGACATCTGCTGTTCGGGCTGGAACTGAACTTCGTAGTTGGACCGGGCCAGCATCCAGATCCCCTGGGCGGCGTTCTGATCTTCCTGCGTCATTCCATCCGGCAGGTGGTCCTGTTCGGCTTTGAGACCGGCGCGAAGCTCTTCCAGTGCGAACGACTCCCCGAGTCTGTTCATGACCCGGCGCGTGAATTCGCCGGTCAATCCCAGTTCAGAGAGTTTCCGCCCGAACAACGCCTTCTCGTACAGGGGGTTTGGGATCTGGCGCGGCTCGGTAAGGAAGCCACTGGGGGTTAATACCTCGACGCGTTGATCGGGATGGATGATACCGGTTCGAAAAGTGATGGAGGAAATGTGTCCTTCCCCAGTGGCGCGCAAGCTGAGAATAAACCGCAGAGCGCCGGGCGGGAGATCAGTCTGGTCAGGGTGCGGAACGATGGATGGATTGAACAGGGCAGCGGATTCCAAGGAGTATTCGGCCAGGAAATAGGAGCCGATCAAGAGTCGTCTTTGTTCGGACAATCCCTCATCCGTCAACATCAAGTCGCGGACTTGTTCGAAGCGTTCCAGGAAGAGATTGCGAATTTGCTGGTGTCGGTGGGAGAATTCGGCTGAGACTTCGTCCAGGAGCGGGCCGACTCTGTCTTCCGGGAGCGACATGATCCTGGCGATGATCCTGGCGACCCGCTGGGGATTCCCCGAACTGAAGGGCCGCAAAAGAACGCGTGACTGGTCGGGCTTGAGGATTGTGGCCGTGCGCTTGACGTGGATTGACATAAGGTTCTCCGGGAAACGAGAGTAGCAGTAGGCGACTACTCTTGGACGGCAATCGGTTCCTTAAAACTCGTCAGTGTATTTTGTGCCAATCGCATTTCCGCCAACGAAAGTAAGAAGGACAGGGTTGCTTCCGCTCCCTGGTTCCGGTTGACCCGATCTACATGCAGCCCATCGTGGCAGCCGCCTGTCTCGGGAGAGTAGAGTTCCAGTCCGAGATCGTTCCAGCCGATGAACCAATCGAAGGCACGTTGTGCGTGTTCGTACCACCAGAGGTCCGATGTGGCGCGATAGGCTGCAAGACAAGCAGACACCGTTGCTTGAGCCTCAATGGGCTGCTGGTCGAAATCGGCGCGCGTGCCACCACGGCGGTGGAACCCATTGCTGCCAATGGGCCGAAAGTGACCCTTCTCGGACGTTTGCAATTCCGTCAGCCAGCGTAGGGCCTGCAGTCCCCGCTCAAGCACCGCTCGTTGTCCGGTTGCCTGTCCGCTCAGAATCAAGGCACACGCGAGCTTCGCGTTGTCGTACGACAGTTCCTCTTCAAACCATTGCCAGTCCGGCCGCGCATTCGCTTCGAAGAGATCCATGAGCCGGCAAGTAAGTGTCTCTCGGGTTTGGTTGACCAGGCTGTCGCCGCTCAACCGGCGCAGATATTCATGGATGCCGATCAGGCCGAACGCCCACGCCCGCGGCGAAGTGAACTCCGTCAGCGCGGGCAACGCCAGCGCGAAGAGCTGTCCAGCCATCATCTGGAAGCTCCGAAAGGGCGAACGCCCCACGCCTATGCCCAGCGCCCAGAGCGCCCTCCCTTGACAGTCCTCCGATCCCTGTTCGTCCAGCCAGCGCCGGTCAAAACTCAGGTGGTTGTGGAAGCGTTTCGTTTTGAGATCGAAAGCGTGATGGAGGAAAGCTGCGGAGGTGGTGGCCAGTGTCCGCACGCACTGCGGATCCTCCCCCAATTCACCGAGTAGCACCGCGAGGATGAAGGCACGAGCGTTATCGTCGGTGCAATAGCCTTCGGAAAAATTCGGAACACTGAAAATTGCGTGTTGGAAGACTCCGGTCGAATCGGTCATCCGCGAGAGATGACTCAGCTTAATCTTCGGCAGTTCGCGCGGCTTTTGGTCGAGCGTCTTGGTGGCAAGAGATTTTCGCGACAGCGGCGCCACTTCCAGCCGGGAACACTCGAAGGAACGCATATACATCTGTGCCACGTTGCTCCAAACCATATCGCGGCCTATCCTGTAGGCGTTCTTGCGAATGGCATGCCGGCGGGTGTCGTCCCGCAGCAACCCGATCACCTCGCGTGCTATGGCCGGCGCGTCGCCGAATGGCACCAATACACCGCGGTCTTCCGCCAGCAGTTCCGCAGCGTGCCAGTACGGTGTGGAAACCACTGCTTTGCCAGCGCCAAACGCGTAGGCTAGCGTGCCCGACGTGATCTGCGCTTCGTTAAGGTAAGGCGTTATGTAAAGGTCCGCTGCGCCTATGAACTCCTTGAGATGCTCAAGGTCCACGAATTGGTTGTAGAAGATGACGTTTTTGTCGACTTTGTTCTT
>DATBZX010000070.1:0-3021 GCA_036512955.1 Terriglobales bacterium | reverse complement strand
CTTCCTGCCCTTCCTGCCAATGCTACCGAGCCAAATTCTGCTGAACAACTTCCTCTACGACGTTTCGCAGGTCAGCATCCCTACCGACAACGTTGATCCCGCCATGGTGCAAAAGCCCAAGCGATGGCAGATCGGATTCATCCGCCAGTTCATGGCGATCATCGGCCCCATCAGCTCAATCTATGATTTCCTGACTTTCGGGGTGCTGCTCTGGGTGTTCCACGCTTCCACAAATGAGTCGTTATTCCACACCGGATGGTTCGTAGAGTCCCTGGCAACACAGACGCTCGTCGTGTTTGTGATCCGCACAGCAGCCAACCCCCTCAAGAGCCGGCCCAGTCGGCCGTTGTTGTTCAGCGTGTTGGCCATTGTCACGGTCGCGACTGTGCTGCCGTACACGCCGTTGGGGACACTTCTGCGGTTCACCCCGCTTCCCTTATCGTTGTTGGCGGCAATTGCGTTTCTTGCGGTGACCTATCTCTTTGTAGTGCAGGCCGTGAAGACCTGGTTTTATCGTCGGCACGCGCTGCTTTGATGGAGCAGGCGAGGAAGGCCTGTAACCGGCGCAGTTTCCGATCGTCACCCACTCATGCAACGGTCCCGAACAGCCACCCGACGCCCGAGGTGATCGCCATGGCGAGCGCGCCCCAGAAGGTGACGCGAATCGCACCTGTCATCACTTTCGCGCCACCCGCATGAGCGGCCAACCCTCCTAAAAGCGCAAGGAACAGCAGTGAGGTCCCGGCCACCAGAGGGATCAGTGCTGCCTGCCGAGCCAAGGCGGTAACCAACAGAGGCAGAACTGCGCCGACGGCGAAACTGCCCGCCGATGCCCACGCCGCTTGGAGCGGACGCGCACGAAGCGTCTCAGAGATACCGAGTTCGTCGCGGGCATGCGCGCCCAGCGCATCATGGTCCATCAACTGCGCGGCAACCTGTTTCGCAAGCGAACGATCGAGGCCGCGCTCGACATAGATTGCCTGTAGTTCCTTGTGCTCGCCCTTGTCGTCTGCCTTGAGTTCCGCGCGTTCAAGCTTGAGGTCGGCCTGTTCGGTGTCGGCCTGTGAGTGAACAGAAACATACTCACCAGCAGCCATCGACATGGACCCAGCCACCAGGCCGGCAACTCCTGCGACTAATACGTTGCGGTGATTCGCATGCGCGGCGGCGACACCGAGAACCAGACTCGAGGTTGAAAGGATGCCGTCGTTCGCACCTAGTACCGCCGCTCGAAGCCAGCCTATACGTTGTGTGCGGTGTTGTTCGGCGTTGCCTGCAGGCATGCTTGAGGCCTTCTTGATCTGGCTACGGCTTGAAACCACGCGCCAGGTTCCAGTTCGGTCGACAGTTGACACGTTCCCAGCGAGCAGAGCTGCTCGGAGAGAAGATGGTGGACTCGGCTGACTGCGACGACTCTATTCCTGCAAAAAGATATTAAGCAGGGTGTTGTGGACGCGAATCTCTCCGTTGTATTCGACAAAGCCCAGTTTCCGGAAGCGATTCATGAAAAAACTCACGCGCGATCGCGTTGTGCCAATCATCTCAGCCAATACCTCCTGGCTGATCTTGGGAACCACGGTCTCCGGTTTGCTTTCCTTGCCGAACTGGGCGAGCAACAACAGAATCCTCGCCAGCCTCTTTTCGCTCGAGTTGAAGAGCTGATCGACCAGGTCCGCCTGGATGCGAGCGTTTCGCGCAAGAAGAAAGGACGTGAACATCTCAGACAATTCTGGTTCCTTGTGAAGTACTCGGACCATCTCCGACTTGGTGATCTTGAGCAGAGCACAATCGGTCATTGCGGTGGCCGTCGAGAGTCGAAGAGGATGAGCGGAAACCATGCAGTCTTCTCCCAGGAATTCCTCTTCACCCACCAGTGTGATCGTGGCTTCTTTTCCATTCGCGGAGGTGACAGTTACTCTCAACTTACCTTTCTGCACATAAAAAATCGCGTCGGCAGGGTTACCTTGCGTGAACGCCGTCTCCTTCTTTTTTAGTCTGAGAATCTTCTTGCCCAACCCCACTCTGGCGAGAAAGGCTTTGGCTTCGAAGACAGCGTCGCCATTTGTTGGTCGAGTCTTGGGTGTCTGGAGCCGGGAAGAGGTCACAATCTCGTTGACTGCGGGTCTTGCAGATCGCGCCGAATTAAGCGATTGCACTCGCTCGGCTGGCGGTCCCTTACTGCGGGTTGGAATGCTCCTGGTGTTCATGGCATACCTCCGACGGGGGAGCTTCTCTGCGTTCATTGTAGCTCTTCAAGAACCCGGAGGTGCAGGTTTCTTGCAATACAGCATGAGCAAGGGCGGAGGGGCTTGCCGACCACTGATAAGGAACGTGCGCGCAGCAGAGTGGCGAAGCGGTTCCCGAACATACCGTTGTTGTTGAAGGAAAGATGGCCAAGTCGTATGCATGCAGCACATGCAGGTGGGAAGCTCCAATCTCCAATCGGCAGACCTGCTATGACCAGGGCGCACAATCTTCACTCGTTCTGCCGACCTGGTAGGGGGTCGATTAGCGACTGAAATTGGTCATCGTCGTGGGTCCGGTGATAACGCCCGGCCCGAGCGAATTCAACAGCGATCGCCGCCATCGACCTGGGGTAAATGTCAGTACGAACGAGTCGGAACGCAAATGCCCGGCAAATCACAAGGAAAGTCATTTCACAACCAAGCGTGCACGCGGCACGCGTTGAACGCTTATAGTGGTCCAATGTGATCAGACACCCGTCTTAGCCACTTCTATGATGTTGCTAGTGAAGAAGCGAGACGACCGTTACAAAGGCCAGTCCAGCTTCCTCTCACGGATGAGGTACAACATGGAAACCGTATTGATTGTTCTCGTAGTGCTGTTTTTGCTCGGCGGCGGCGGCTGGGGATATTCTCGTTGGCGCGCCTAGCGCAATCGCAGGATGAACGCGTGAATATGCTGCTTGATGGTATTCACGCTCTTCCGGAGGGAAGATCGACTCCGGACGCTGGTGCGCGAGCCTTCTTTCAGCTTTCCTGAACTAAGTCAGCCCACCTG
>DATBZX010000069.1:0-10502 GCA_036512955.1 Terriglobales bacterium | reverse complement strand
AGAAGCCAAAACATCAGGTCGATGAAGTGACAGGCTTCGCCGAGGATGGCTCCTCCGATGCTCGGGTCAGCCATCCAGTAATCGCCAGAGATTCCGGGAGAATTGACGCGGAGGTTCAGGACCGCCGGGCCGCTGCGGCGGGCCAGCTGATGTTTCAATCCGAGATACGTCGGGGAGAAGCGCCGGTTGAACCCAACTGTCAATTGTTTGCCGGTTTCTGCGACGGCCTGGTGAAGCTCTCGACATTCGTCGACGGTGAGCGCCATGGGCTTCTCAAGGAATACGTGTTTGCCGGCTTGTAACGCTGCAAGTGCCTGGGACGCATGCTGCGTATTCCGGCTCACGATGACGACCACGTCAACGCCAGGATCCTCTAGTACCTGCTGGTATTCAGAGCAGCAGTAATCGGCTCCGAAACGCAAGGCATAGCTCTTCCCGCGGGGACCGTTGGCGGAAAATATAGCCCGAAGTTGAACGTTAGGAATCTTCTTTACGTTGGGCAGATGCACCCAGCGCGCAAGGTTGCCCGCGCCAACTACTGCAACCCCTGTACTTCCAGTCTTTGGTGCGGAGCCCGGACACTCCACCTTTCGCGTCGGTTGGAAGGTGTCCACGGCGTCCGGAGCACTGGCGGCCGGATAGTTCAACAGGACAGCAAGGCTCGAGGACGACGGATCCATGATTGTTTGGTACGCCTTCGGCGCTTCGGCGAGCGGAAAGCAGTCTGTAATCAAAGGACCGACCTGGACTTTGCCCAGCGAAACAAGCCGCAGGAACTCGGCCATATTGCGGTTCTCGGTCCAGCGCACGTAGTTGATGGGGTAGTCCTGTCCTTCCCTTTCGTAGACCGGATCGTAACTTCCCGGACCGTAAGCACGCGCCATGAAGAACTGGATTTCCTTGCGATACATGTCGAACCAGGGAAAGCTCAGTTCGACCGCGCCGACATCGATAATGCGACCCCGATCGGCGCAGATCTGCACGGCTTGCTGGCAAGGCGCAGAAGATTTGGCGGCGGCAGCCACGATCACACAATCCACGCCGCGGCCGTCAGTGAGTGATGCGATGCGCTCCCAGAGATCGGCGCCGCCTGCTAAGGCATGATCAACACCGACCTGCCGCGCGAGTTCGACCCGTTGCTCTTTCAAATCCACAGCCAGGACGCGGGCGCCTTGCAGCTTGGCCAGTTGCGCGATGAGTTGTCCCACCAAACCCAAACCCAAAACAGCGACCGTTTCACCCAATCCGATCTGCGCAATTCGAACGCTATTGAGTGCGATGCTGCCCAGCGTGGCGAAGCACGCGTGTTCAAACGGGACGTTTTCTGGCACAGGCACGACCAGATTCATGCCGACCAGAAGAGTCTCACCGTGCCCGGTGCCTTCTCCCCCGTAAGCCACGCGGTCACCAATCTGCAGGTTAGCGACGGTGTGATGCTTGTCCACGATAATGCCGGCGCCGGAGTACCCCAGCACGGCGTATTCGCTGAACTTGGCTTTAACCTCATCAAAGGTGCTAGCCGGACCCTGCACTTTAAGAACGTTCCAAATCTTTGTGAGCTGAGAAGGATTGTCGGCGACAGCGCGCAGCACTCCTTCCTGATGAATGCTAGCGGTTTCCGTTCCGCTGCTGATCAGCGAGTAGAGGGGCCGAACGAGGACGTGGCGAGGAATGACGACAGGATCGGGTACTTCATCGACAATGATCTGCTTAAGGCCCTTACGTATGAGTTGTTTCATTTGCTTGGGAGCTATCTACGCACTACTCGGCAGTGATGCGGAATAATCTAAGATCCACCAGGAGTTCAAATCTACGCCGCCAGTTGGTTCCCCGAGAGCATCAATATCGGCACCTGGGTCGTTTCCAGCAGTTCCAGCACGAAGATAACACAATGAGCCAGTCCCACCGAAACAACCCCTCTTCTCCAGCCTGCGGTTATTCAGAAGCGGCCGCTGGACGGTCGCGCCATGTCGACGACTGAGCTGGAGTTCTTGCGATAATTCACTTCTGCACGAAACCAGAGTTCTAAAACATAGAGATACCAGAGTTGGAGGGTGACGGAACCTGAGCTCTTGGCGCGTTGCCACGCTTGCGAGAGCCCTGCGGCGTGGACCCATCCCTCCTCCGCCAGGATGGAGTGTTCAAACACCTCATCCACGTTGGCGCGCCACTGATTGAGCATCCAACGCTCGGCTGGGATGCCGAAGCCGCGCTTCCTTCCTTGGGCAACCCGCTCTCCGATCTCGCGACGGGCCAACTCGCGCAGGACAGCTTTCAGTTGCCCGTGACGCAGCCGTAAGTCATAAGGCAGCGATCGTGCGAACTCGCATAAATCGGCATCGAGGAATGGGGCCCTCGCTTCGAGCGCGTAATACATGGTGGCGCCGTCCACCTTGACCATGTACTCGCCGACAAAGCGTCCGCGGCGATCATACTCAAGAAACTCGTCCAGCAGGTGGTGGGCAGAATCAACAGATTCCGGAATGAGACGGCGACTCACGCTCGCGCCGTCGAGACGTTCGCCGGAAATGCCTTGTCGCTGCAGCGAAGGAAATCCGGGCCTCACCCGCACCACCGAGCCTAATCCCCCGGTAACGTAGTCCAGGAAGTGCCGTGCCCGTCCAACCGAGCCTGTCTCCGGCAACAATTTGCGTACGCTCGGCCATACGCGGGCCAGCGAGCTGGGAACAATCTTGGCTACGCGCTGGGCGTTCAGAAAGTATCCGTACTCGGGATAGCCAAGAAACACATCGTCGCCGCCGTCTCCGACCAGCAGTACCGTTGCTGAGGACTTTACCGCTTTTGACAGGCGCAACATCCCGAGGCCTGAGCTACACGCGAACGGCTCAGCGTACGCAGCCACCAGTTCTTCCGCCTCCGGAAACTCCTCCCGAGAGAGGTCAAGCATACGATGCCGAAGGCCCAATTCTTTGGCCGTGAGCTGGGCATCTTCCGATTCGTCCAACGGGTCGCCGGGCGTGGCCGCGGTGTAGGCGGTAATGTCACCGCCAAGTTCCTGAATTGCCCAGCAGACCAGGCTGGAATCGATGCCACCACTGAGCAGCGCGCCAACTGGAACGTCGGCTTGAAGACGTCGCTCAACTGCCTGCAGAAAGAGCCGGCGCGTTTCATTTACCGCGTCATCAAACGATCCGCGAAAATCAGTAGAGGTGGGCGGTACCCAATACTCGCGTGTTGAAATGCGGCCGTCGCCCCAAGTCAGAATGGTCGCTGCCGGGACCTTGACGATGCCCTCATAAATCGATCGATCATCCGTTACGTAGCCGTATTCCAGGTATTCGGCCATGGCCGAGGGATCAATCTCTGAGACCAAACCGGCATTCCGCAATGCCCGTGGAGTCGATGCGAACGCGAGCACTCCGTTCTTCATCGCATAGCAGAGCGGCTTGATCCCAAGGCGGTCGCGCACCAGAAAAAGCTTGCGCTCGCGGTCGTCCCACAAGCCGATGGTGAACATGCCACGCAACCGAGGCACGAGCGCATCCAGCCCCCACTCGCGATAACCATGCAGGAGAACCTCAGTATCGGTTCGGCTGTGGAAGATGCAGCCACGAGCTTCCAACTCGCCGCGCAGTTCCCAGAAATTGTAGACTGCCCCGTTGAAGACAAGCGCTACTCGGCCATCCTCAGACACCATGGGCTGGCGTCCAGCGTCACTGAGATCGAAGATGGAAAGGCGTCTGTGGCCTAGCGTGGCGAGATCCCAGGATTCGATACCTTCGGAATCGGGACCACGGCGGGCCAAGGCAGCATTCATCTTCCGTACAGAATCCCTGGCGTAAGTACGGTCCGAGCTGCCAACAAGTCCTGAAATTCCGCACATTTAAACAGACTCTGCGCCTTCGATTAAGGTACCTGATTCTAAACTTCGGTTTACGCGCCGGTCAATCAGGGGCTTTGTGAATCCGAGAGACTGGCTGCTATTCTGAGCGCGCGTCGCCGTGACCTACAAATGAAACCCGGAAGCCTTCTGATGGCTCGTGAGTTGCACCACGGAGGCAGTGAGCGGCAGTTGACAGAGGTCGCGGTGGGACGGGATCTTGGGCGATTCCAGCCGTATGTGGGGCATTCCTGATCGAAGGCATTCGGGCAGACCAGTTGCGTGCCGCCGACCCAGTGGTTTCGCGGACCGTTGCGCGAGCGAGTGTACGACACCTTGCTAATTCCGAGTTTTCTCGGCCGAGGGATGGTTTCTCCTGATTTTGCTCGCTATATGCTGGCCGAACACGATCGCGGCCGCCGCAATAATCAGAGCTACATATACCAGTTGCTGATGCTGGAGTTATGGTTCAAGGCCCTGGAAGAGCCAGCCTCTTCCCCTACGCTGTCGCTGGTGTGCTGAAATCCAGCGTCCACTTGGCGTCTCGCAAGGGACGTGTACTTAGACGGCATCGACCAGCGAAGCAGGTTGCGGCCGTGGCTTTAAGGGTTCAGCTTCAGTGAATCTGTCCTTCAACGACAAAAATGGTTGCTCGAGGTACTTTCGAGACAGAAGCGCGATACCAAAGGATACTCCTAGCATTACCGCAGTACGCAACAACACGGCACCAGACGGTCCGACGTATGAGATAAGTGGAAGACCTGGGCGCTTTAGCAGGTGTTCGTAACCGTCACCAACCGAGAGATGAATCAGGTATAGACAATAACTGAGGGCACCGCTGAGTTGAAGGAATTGCCAGCGCAGAGGTCTTGTCCATACGGTTCCCCGGAAGGCGACAACAAGTACAAAGAACGCACCAAAAAATAGGTAGACCTGAGTGTAACGCAGAGCCACCGCGACAGGCGTCGCTTGTCCGGATAAACCAAAGGGGGCGCCCGCAAATGTCAACACAACGAACGCGGCCATCAGGAGCAGGGCAAATCGAACGCTATCACGCTTGCCCGCAAAAGAGGACCTCGCCCAGATTGCCAGCAGCGCGCCCGCCGCGAGCCCGTCGAACCGAAACCATGACAGCTCGTACATCAACGTGGGATTCATTCCGTGGGCGGCAAAGACCCCTCGCAGGACAGGAGTAATCACAAAGATTGCTCCCGCCGTTATCGCCAAACCGCGCTCGCTGAGCAGCAAGACTATGAGCGGCCACAACAGGTAGAAATGTTCCTCGACGGCCAGCGACCACAGGGTTGCCGGCCCATGCCCGTGGCGGATGTGCAACATCTGAGCCAAATTCGCGCAAAAAACCGAACTCAGTAGAAAATATCGGCCATACCCGCGATAAAAATAATGACCACACAAGGATGACGGCAAAGTAAACGGGCATAATCCGCAGGACGCGCCGCACATAGAAGTTCCGAAAGTAGTGGGGACGGCTCTTCGATCCCAACAGAATCCCGGTGATCAAGAAGCCGGAGAGCAGGAAAAACAGATCCACACCCAGCCATCCATGGCTCAAAATCTGCATCAACGGCTTGGGGACAAACGACAAAGCTCCTGGGCTATTCGGAAAGGCGTACAAGGCATGCGTGAGCATGACCATCCAGATTGCGATGGCCCGTATGCCATCCAGATCGGCGACCCGATGATTGGAGGAGGCGGCACTCCCACCGTGATTGACGGCATGTCAGTAGGACTCCATCTGTATTCCTTAGTGACGAAGGGCACCGAACGTACCAGTGACGAAGCGTTCTGAAGTTTACAACGGATCGGAACGGGGTACGCCCGATGATTTTTGTCATCCTAATCCAGCACCACGGTATTTTACAAACTCGTGTTGCCCTCGGGCAGCAAGACCGCGCTCAAGAATCGGGAGGTTACTCATTTGTAATGGATTATCAGTTTCGTTATGCCCCTGGTGGGGGCTGCTTCGACCGCATCGGCCGGCGATCGCAGGAGCGTCTGGACATTAACGAGTCAGTCCGGCAAACGCAAGTTAATCTGCGACATTTTTCCGCCGATTCCGCGCCAGACGAGCAGCCATATTCGCGGGTACTGTGTTACTCTCTAGGCAACGGGTTTGTGCGTCTTTAAAGGCGCGAAATGGCCGCATCCCGGCGTTTCGCGCGGCAGGCGAAGCCCATAAGAGAGCCCTCTTTTTTCAGTGTCAGTCAGCATACGACTTTATCAGGAGTTCTGGATTTGAACGCGACGTTGGAAATCACGCGGACCCTACCCCATCTCGACGCCCTTGAAGCCGAGAGTATCCACATCATCAGAGAGGTCGTGGCTGAATCGGCACGACCCGCTATGTTGTACTCGGTCGGCAAAGACTCTTCGGTCATGCTCCGACTTGCACAGAAGGCGTTTTACCCCGGCAAAATCCCCTTTCCTTTGCTGCACGTCGACACCGGCTTCAAGTTCAACGAAATGATCGAGTTCCGTGACAAGACTTGCAGCGATCTCGGAGTGAAACTGATTGCGCATACCAATTGGGAAGCGAAGAAGGAGGGGGCCAATCCCTGGAAGTTGGGTACCACCCGCTGCTGCGCCCTGTTGAAGACAAAAGCGCTCTTGGACGCTCTGGCGGCCAATGGCATCGACGCTGCGATCGGTGGGGCCCGCCGTGACGAGGAAAAGTCGCGCGCCAAGGAGAGGGTCTTTTCGCTTCGTGACTCCCTCGGACAGTGGGATCCGAAGAATCAACGGCCGGAGTTTTGGAATCTTTACAACAGCCGTGTTGAGTCTGGCCAAAGCATGCGGGTGTTTCCCCTTTCGAACTGGACCGAGACGGATGTCTGGGAATACATCCACCGGGAAAACATTCCCGTTGTTCCCCTGTATTTCGCCAAGGAACGTGAGATGTTGGTTCGGGGAGACTCCCTTATCCCGCTCGATCACGCGATCAACCTGTTGCCCGGGGAGAAGCCGCAGATGGTGATGTGCCGCATGAGATCGCTGGGTTGCACGTATTGCACCGGCGCGATTCGGTCCACGGCTGCCACCGTCCCGGAGATTATTCAAGAACTCAAGTTTTTCCGACGCTCCGAGCGCGAAAACCGCGTTATCGATCATGACCAGGAAGGCTCGATGGAGCTGAAGAAAAGGGAGGGGTATTTTTGAGCACCGTTGGGGAAGAACGAGACCTGCTTCGGTTCCTGACAGCCGGAAGCGTCGACGATGGTAAATCCACTCTTATTGGCCGGCTACTGTACGAGTCCAATGGCATCTACGAAGATCAGCTTTCTTCGGTGAAGAAAGCCTCTTCCGCGAAAAACGTAGAGCTTGACCTGTCTTTGCTGACCGACGGACTGCGCGCGGAGCGCGAGCAAGGCATCACCATTGATGTCGCTTACCGCTATTTCGCCACGCCGCGCAGGAAGTTCATCATTGCCGACACTCCCGGCCATGAACAATACACCAGAAACATGGCCACCGGCGCTTCCACAGCGGAAGCGGCACTGATCCTTGTCGATGCAAGGAAGGGCGTGCTGAATCAGACTCGCCGCCACACGCTCATTGCCTGGTTGCTTGGCATCCGCCGGTTGATCGTTGTGATCAATAAAATGGACTTGGTCGGCTTCGACGAAAAAGTCTATTACTCCATTCGGGACCAGTTCAGCGAATTCACCGACACGTTACGCGGTGTCGAATTCGAGTTTGTTCCCTTGAGTGCGTTGAACGGCGAGAACGTCATTCATTGCAACGGCTTTATTCCTTGGTATCAAGGGCCGACTCTGCTCGAGCTTTTGGAAACCGTTCCGGCAAAGCCCGAGCCGAACCAGGAATTCAGATTCTCAGTACAGAATGTCATCCGTCCCGATCAGGACTTTCGCGGTTACGCCGGGCAGGTAGGTTCCGGCATCGTAAGACCTGGGCAAGAGGTCGTGGCTCTGCCCTCCGGACAGCGCACCACCGTGAAAGATATCCTTCTGTATGACAAGAAGCTGACGGAGGCGTTCCCGCCTCAATCGGTAGTGCTGACCACCAAGGACCATATCGACCTCGGCCGGGGAGACATGCTCGTTTCCGCTGAGCAGATGCCCACGGTCTCCACCAGGGTGACGGCCAACCTCATCTGGATGTCGCAGGCCCCTCTGCAACGCGACACAAGATATCTCATCAAGCACACGACCAAGGTCCTCTGCGGCAGGATCAGCCGGCTGAATCACAAACTCGACGTCAATACGCTGGCCAAGGTCAACGCCGAGAGTCTGCAATTCAATGAAATCGGCGAAGCGCAGATTGATCTGCAGAGTCCAATTTTTTGCGATCCCTACGAGCGCAATCGGACCACTGGCAGCTTCATCGTCATCGATCCCTTCACCAACGATACGGTCGCCGCGGGCATGATCGTGGAAGCGTCGCCGCTGCAGGCCAGCGATGGCTTGGATGAAACTTCAGCCGGGTCGCGCGTCGCCCAGCAAAAAGGCCTGACCGTCTGGTTCACGGGTCTCAGCGGTGCTGGAAAATCCACCATCTGCCGGACGGTTGCCACCGAACTTTTGGCCCACGGACTGCAAGTCGAAGTAATTGACGGGGACATTATCAGGAACCATCTCTGCAAGGACTTGGGATTCAGCAAGCAGGATCGAGACGAGAACATCCGTCGCATTGCATTCGTTTCGCAACTCCTTACCCGCAACGGTGCTATCGTTCTTGTCTCGGCAATTTCACCCTATCGGGCTAGCCGCGATGAAGCTCGCCGGAGCATCGGCAATTTCATGGAAGTGTATGTCAGTACGCCGCTCTCCGTGTGCGAAACGAGAGATCCAAAGGATTTGTACAAGAAGGCGCGTTCTGGACAGATCCACGGCTTTACCGGCATCGATGATCCCTATGAGCCACCGTTGGCGCCGGAGATCGTCTGCAATACCGATCAAGAAAGTACCAGGGAGAGTTCCTCGAAAACAGTCGCAGCTGTTCTGCAATATCTTTCTTCAAGGATTTCCTGAGAATTGACGCGGTCGTAACCTGATCGTTGGCGAGTGCAAGGGAGTCTCTGTGGATGTAGGCACCATCGCAGCGAGAATCGCTGTTGGACTGGTTGTAGGAATTCTTGTCGGGTTGACGGGACTTGGCGGTGGCATGTTACTGCTGCCGCTGCTGATCTCCGTTCTCGGAGTGCCGCCCATCCTGGCGGTCGGGACCGACGCGGTCATCAACTGCATCACGAAAATCGGCGCAGGTGCGCTGCACTGGCGGAGGGGAAACGTCAGCTGGCGACTGGCTCTCAGCCTGGCTTACGGCAGCATCCCTGGGGCCATCCTGGGTGTGACGCTGTTAGCGCGCATACGCGCCGTCTACGGCAGCGGCGTGAACGATTTCCTGAAGATAGTGATTGGCATTCTGCTGATCGTCATTCCAATTGCCTATTACATTAAACGGCGCCCGGCGGATTTGACGCCCAGCCTCGAAGCGATGCGGCAGCCCAAATACCATTTTGGAGTGACCTTAATCGGCTTCTTTGCCGGTATCCTCGTTGGTGTCACGTCCATCGGATCGGGCAGCGTCATCCTGATGCTGCTGCTGGTGTTCTATGGCTTCCTTCCCTCCGTCATGGTCGGCACCGACATTGTTCATGCCATCTTTCTGGCAGGTCTCACCGGGGCGCTTCAGTTCGGATTAGGCAACGTCGATCTGGGCTTGGTGGCCTGCGTCATCGTGGGATCGATCCCGGGCGGACTGCTCGGCGCGTATCTCACCAAGTTCCTGCCTGCACAACGTTTTCGACAAATTCTTTGTACCGTTCTTGTGGCGGTCGGCACAAGAATGTTATGGGTCTCCATTTCACATGCTCACTGACACTAGCGAACAACAATATTTGGCTCGCATTCAGCATGCATTGCAGGCTGCTTTGGCTGTCGTCCAACAATTTGTCCCCGGCAGTTTCAGCGTCCGCGACAATGGCGGGCGTGACGTCGTCACCCAGGTCGACCGCGCCATCAGCGACGTGCTGCACACGGCATTACTCAAGGACGGCGAGGGTTGGCTCTCCGAAGAGGACACGGACGACCTTGGTCGCCTTTCGAAACGTGTTGTCTGGGTGGTCGATCCCCTCGACGGAACCCGCGAGTTCGTGGATGGTATCCCCGAATGGAGCATCTCGGTGGGACTAGTCATCGACGGCGCCGCCATAGTTGGCGGGGTTTGTAACCCTGCGACGAATGAATTGTTTCTGGGAGGCCCAAACTCTGGCGTAACCTACAACGGGCGCCACGCACAGCCAAGTTTAAGAAGAGATCTGGACGCAGCTGTTGTGCTCGCCAGTCGCCAGGAATGTAAACGCGGCGAGTGGGCGCAATTCGAAGGTAAACAAATCTCGATCAGGCCAACCGGGTCTGTCGCCTATAAGCTGGCGCTGGTCTCCGCCGGGCTGGCCGACGCAACCTGGACTCTTTCCCCAAAGCACGTATGGGATGTTGCTGCCGGGGTAGCGCTCGTGAACGCCGCAGGTGGAACGGTCGCTTGCATCCGCGATGGAAAGCTGGAGTTCAATCAAACTGAAACACTTCTGCCCGGATTAGTTGCCAGTAGCAGCGGCATTTGGGAAAGCGTGATTCGGATCGTCGATGAAGCGCTCGTAAGCTGATCTTGCGGTCACGGC
>DATBZX010000068.1:0-9036 GCA_036512955.1 Terriglobales bacterium | reverse complement strand
GCAATCCCTCGCAGTGGTTCAGCCGCAAACCCAACCAGAAGCATCCACCGCCAAGGAAACCAGACCGCTCTGGCTCTGTCCCAACTGTGGCGGGCCCATGGTGGTCATCGAGAGGCTTACGGCGGCTCAGATCCAGCTCCGCTCGCCACCCTGTCTCTCGGGAGCCATCGCATGAAACTACAATTCCAAGCTCCCCCACTCGGTGTGCGCCCTGCTGGCCTCCGAACAAGTCATCCGTTCCCAACCTCAGCCCAAAATCCAGTTCCCACCACGAGCAACTTCAACCAAAGTAGTTCTGCCTTTGCTGTTTCCAACTCCAGTAGCTGTTCCCGGAGCCTCTCTCACAGCCCCCAAGACCATTGAATATGCATAAACGCCTCCCCACGGACGGCTCCCTTCAAACCGCTGTATCGGACGCGCCCCGCAGCACCTAACAGGCTCACCTGCACACTTACCGTCGGGCGCATCCGATACAGCACTAAGGCTTCAGGCCCGTGTGACGGGCGAAGGCTGCTCCGGGCATCATGTCCGCATTATGCAAAAGAGGAGCCGCCCAGAGATCGGGAGGCTCACCTCTAGCTTCCGGAGGTTCAGTGGAACTGTATTGCGCCTCCACACGAGTTGTAGTTTCCTGCTAAGCACTTATCGCCGCCGCCGTAGGTGACCACGGCGATTCTGCTGTTGTTGACCCTGAACGACCAACTCCAATCTCCCGGGAAGCCGAGGACTTGCGAGAAGCTCGTATCTTTCGTGGTCCAGCGCACGGCCTGGTCCACATCATCACCCCAACATTCGCCTGTCAGGTCGCCCAGTTCGTTGATGCCATCGGTGTAACAGTTCGTGAACCCACCCAGTGGCATGGGCAGCACAATCGGATTGCTGTAGGTCTTCCGGGAAAGATCGAGCGGTTTCCAAAAGGCCGGGAACCAAACACTAAAATCTGCCGGCTCGATGTCGCCCGATACTTCCCCACGGTCATTAATATTGAACGGCTCCGAGTTCGGATACCCTGCGACCGCAGGAAGCGTGCTGACCTTCCACGTCCCATTCTTAAGAGGGGTCCAGATCACGCCGACAAATTCACCGTTGTCGCCGTTCCCCTCTCCCACGATCTGGCCAAAATCATTCACAGCCCACGCATACCATTTCGTGATTGCATCAAAACCGGTCGTGTCAAGCTTGTGGATTGTCCATGCGGAGACGGTGGCGCCGTTCTTCCACACCACCGACGGCGTCCAAACCACCGGTAGCGCCGGAGCACAGCCGAGGCAGCTTTCCTCGACTCCGCTCCAGCCGACGATCAGCGTTCCCAGCCGGTTCACTCCTGCCGCATAACTGGAGTTGTAAGCTTGGTAGCCGATATCGGCGAGAGTGCCCAGATCGACCACGCCGGACTGCTGTGTCCAAGCCATTGCGTGAGGATGGTTCTGGTCTGTACTGACCGAATGCCCGACGATCAGGCCCGTGTCCGAGATCGTGATGAGGCCCTCGTCCCAACCGCTCTCCGTTCCACCCAGCGTGCCAAGTTCAATCCACTCTCCTGCACGCGGGCCAAGCAGGGGAACGGCGAAGTTGTGGGTAGAGCCGTCAGGCAAATCGCCTTGGGCTACGGCGACGCCAAAATCGTTAACGTCTCCCATGGAAGCCCAGGTTCCACCCGGGTAAGTCCCGAGTTCCCGGACCTTGCTCTGGTGCGCAGCCGCCTGAGCGGCGACGAGTGGTTTACTTGGCGCAGCGTTTGTCTTCGGGAATGAGTACATTGCTCGATGATGAATTGCGAATTTTCCCATGCGCTGTCCGACCGCCTGCGGCTGCGCCCATGCCGTAAACACGAAACACGCACATAGAACCAAAGCCAGAATGCTTATGCGTTTCATGAATTCCCTCCACAGATAAGATCTTGCGAATGGGCGGAGGCTAATCTCGGGATTGACCGTTTAGACCATCCGCCCCACACGAACCGCCCATACCTCGAGCGGATTACTTTCGCCTTCTGGCCGGAAGTTCAGTGGAACTGTGATGCGCCTCCGCATTCATTAGCGACGCAGGAGCCGCCACCGAAACCTCCCACCGCGATTCGGAAATTATTCAGTTTCCATGCCAGGCTCCAATCGCCCGGAAAGCCCAGCGGTTGGGAGGGCCCGGGAGGGTCGGAACTCCACAGCATGGCCTGCTGTCCCGCCGAGCCCCACATCACTCCTGAAATGTCGCCCAAGTCGTTGATGCCATCAGCCCAACCTCCATCTGCGTAGCCGTCTGGTCCTTTGAGGATGTTGGGCGAGCCGTAAGCGTCTCGCTGACGGTTAAGTGGTTTCCAGAGCGTGGGAGTCCAAGGAACCGTATCGCTGTTAAGTCCGCCCACGATTTCGCCGCGGTTGTTGATCCCGAAGTTCATCTGGAAAGGGATATCAGGAAGAACGGGAAGCTGGATGAGCTTCCAGCCTCGCCCGTGCGGGAGGGGATTCCAGAGGACGGGAAGGACAAGCGACATGTCGGCATTCTGCGCAATGCCGATGATCTGTCCATAGTCATTCACATCCCAGGCAACCCAGTAAGGGAAATCCTCCATGCCTGTGATGTCGAGTTTTTGAATTCTCCAGACGACCGATAGTTGACCATGTTTCCATTCAAGAGATGGAGTCCAGACTGTGGGAAAGCCCGGTGCCATCATCCAGTTGCCCACTTCGATCTGACTCGAACCGACGATCAGCGTGCCGGTGCGGTTTATGGCAGCGGCATAGCTGGAGTTGTATTCAGCGAAACCAATGTCGGCGAGGGTACCGAGATCAAACATGCCGGTCTTCTGCGTCCAGGCTGCGGCATGCCAATGGCCGTCCGGTGTGATGGAGTGGGTTGCAACCAATCCGGTGTTCGAGACTTTCAGAATCGGTTCGTCGTAGCCGCCCGGGATTGGGCCGCCGAGGGTCCCGAGATCAATCCACTCACCTTTTTGCGGACCGAAGAGTGCAACACCAAGAGAGTGCGTCTCGCCGTTCGGAAGATCTCCCGTGCCCACGGCAAAGCCAAGATCATTCACGTCGGACAATTCTACGTAGGTTCCGCCGGGGAATACGCCGAGGTCCCAAGTTTTTATTACCCGAATACGGGCCGCATCGGTCTTACTGAATTGACTATCCGAGGCAAGGGCAGATTGCTCACTGCCACCAAAGGTGCGGTGGAGGTATCCGCCACGGTGGATGTTTGATCGGGGGGGCACGCGATCTTGGGCGGAAACAGTGGAGCACACGCAAACCGCGAGAATGAAAATCAGGCAAGAAATGCGTTTCATAAGCGACCTCCGTCAGATGAGTTCGGTTGAAGTGGATGAAGCCGCTCCCGGTTGAACGAATCGGGAGCGCTTCAGTGTGAACAGGCACCTCCTCCTGCACGTTCACCGGTGCGCGACGATCCAGTCCAGGATCGGTTTCCACACCAGCGTGCGGGCGTCTTTCGCCAGCGTGGTATCGGCATGCCCGAAGTCCTGATTCCGCTGGCTATCCGGCAAGCGTTGCGCGATGAGTATTGTCACGTCCTTGCTGCCAGTAAGAGTGGTCGTGTTGATGCTCGTCCGTCCGAATCCTCCCGCCGCGCCAGCCAGAAGAATAGGCAAGGTGATTTGGCGGAGATGGTCATCGAACGGCACGTCGCTCTTGCCGCAGAACGTTGCATCAATATCGAGATCGCTTTGCATGGGCAAATGGGGCGGGATAACCTGCAGCAAATCCAACCAAAGCCCGGGTTCGGTGAAACGCAAGTCATTGGCGACCCCGTTTTCGTCCAGATATCCCCCAACGAAATGCCAGAATTGACCGTTCACAAGCGCGGTATTCGCCCCGAACGTCAGGGCGGCCTGGTAGTTCGTGGTGCCCGGAATAATGTCCGACGGGCCACTAGGATCGGACGCCGCCAGTTGGCTTAGGAATTCCAGGAACAGGCCGCTGTCATCGTTGTACACACTGGCGTCGAGATTGGCCTGATCGGCGTCGGCGAAGCTGCAATAGAGGTCGCGGTAGGCTTGCTCTTTGAACTTCATGCCGAAGTCGAGGGAAATCAACCCCTTGACGTTGCGCAAAACGCGGGGCTGCTGCGACTCCTGCCCGACAAGGTTGTAACCAATCATACCGCCGTAGCTGAATCCGAGCAGGTTAAGCTGCCCGAATCCTTGCCCCGTGTATCCACGAATCATACGGGCCAGCGACAGCGCGATCTCGGTATGCTGGCTATCCTTCGACACGCCCCAGCCCTTCATGAAATTGAAATCCGTGGTCTCCGCCGGGACTAGGGCCCAGGCATAATCCATCCCCCAAACATCAATGTCATGTTGCGCCAGGAAAATGACAATGGAGCGGTCCCATGCGGGTACTTGAGAATGCAGCGGCGCCATGAAGATCGCCTCGAAATAGTTGGGTGACCCGGGTAACAACAAGACGCCATCCACGGTGCGCACTGGCTGACCCGGATAGCGCTCCCTGACCACGCGGTGCAGCCAGATCACATCAAACTGCCCGGGGCCGACCTTTACGACGAAGCGATAGTGGACAATGTCGCCGTGCAGCACCGTCCGCTGAACATTGATGATCGTCCCACCGGCGAACTGGGTGATTCCGCCTGGGAATGTTCCGGTTGTCTGTGCCAATGCGGAACAGGCTAATGTCATCGTGAATACGATGATGACCATCCTGCGTAGAAACGCATCCATGTCGCACCTCCTGCGAACGATTTCTTGGGTCGCGAGTACTGCTGGGGCTTTCGCTACGACGACTCATCTCACATCGCAAGCGCAGCCACAATGAACAACGCCTGACCATTGCATGAAATCTCCCTGAATTCCCCACAGCAGAGAAACGCAACGGTGCTTCCGACACCGCATAATCACAGTCTTTTCAATTACTTTGTGCTAAACTCTAATCGAAAAGCGGACAGCTTCATGTACGTCCCTGTCCAATCTCCGCGGCGAATTTCTTTTCGCGAGTTTGAGTTGGACTTAGCCTCGGGCGAGCTCTTCAAAGACGGCCAGAAAGTCCCTCTGCCGCCCAAAGCTTTCGAAGTACTTCGAGCCCTCGTTGAACACCCCGGTGAAGTGGTCACACGCGAGGACCTCCCGCCCGCTTGTGGCCTGCAGACACCTTCGTTGAGTTTGAAGACAGCCTGAACCACGCCGTTAACAGGCTCCGCCGCGTTCTGGGAGACTCGGCTGAGGATCCTAAGTTCATCGAGACCTTGCCGCGGTTCGGTTATCGCTTCATCGCCGCCGACGTCGTCCCCAAACTGTCGGAACCGTCTGGTCCGTCTGTTGTCATGCTGCCCAGAGTAAATACCTCGAATGATCTGCCGCGGCGGGGGTACCGGTTCGAAGGGAGCCTGACAGCCGAGTGCGATGCGGAGTCCGCGGCGGAACCGGATCCGACCAATACTTCCGACAGCGGTGGGGCGGTTAATTGGCAACGTAGGTTGGGAGGCGGAACTTCGCCGAATCGACTGTCGATTCGGCCGTTGCTGGTGATGGTCGTGTTGCCAGCACTCCTAGGGATAACCGCATGGGTGTCGCATGGCAAGTGGGGGCGTCCATCGCCGTTGCAGGTCATTGCCACGAAACAACTCACATTTGTCGGAAAACTGGGCTCAGCGTTGGGTTCTTCGGAGAACTACCGTTCGATACAGACCGATGGCAGGCGGGTGTACTTCGCGACGAATACTCCGGAGCGGCCTCTCCGGTCGGTTGCGACAACCGGTGGAGAGGAGCAGGCGATACCCACCTCGCTGAAAGTGCCCGTGATCCTGCATCTGTCACCTGACGGCACTTACCTGCTCGTGCGAGAAGAGTTAAGTGACAAGGCAACGACGGAAGCGCCCGTCTGGCTGATTGCCACGAATGGGGGCGCGAGCAGAAAGCTTGGCGAGGTTGTGGCCCAGGATGCGGCATTTGCGCCTGACAACGAAACCATCGTCTTCGCCAAAGGGCATGAACTGTTTCTGACCGACAAACTGGGCCTTGTCCCGGTCAAGCTGGCAGACGCCCCGGGACATGTGTACTGGCTTCGCTGGTCGCCGGATGGCAAGCATCTTCGATTCAGCGTGCAAGATACCGCAAGCTTGAAATCGACGCTCTGGGAAATAGGAACGGACCGCAAGCTGCGCCACTTGCTGACGGACTGGGATAAAGGGCAGCAAGTGTGCTGCGGCATCTGGACCGCAGATGGCAGGTACTTCCTTTTCCTGAGCGGCGGCCTGTATTGGTTCGTAGCGGAGCCGGTCGTAAGTGGAGCAAAGCCGGCGACCCTGAGCTCCAGTGGCTTGTCGATTACGGCGGCAGCGACAAATCCTTTGGGCAAGGAGATCTTCATCTCGGCGACAGCACAAAGATCGCAGGTCTACGCCTGGGACTTGAAGACGGATCACGCCAGTGTGTTGTATCCGGAGTTCCGTCCGCAGCGATTGGAGTACTCACGCGATCAGCGGTACGTAGCATACAAGAGGCAGGAGAACCGGGTGTATGAACTGTGGCTCATGCGTCCTGATGGAAGCGATAGACGACAGATAGTGGCTGCGCCAGCGACCGTACAGATGGCTCGCTTTTCATCGGATAGCAAGAAGCTGGCGTTCATGTCGCGCCAGCCGGATAAACCGTGGAAAATCTACTGGGGCGATGTCGAAGGCGGAGCCTGGCACGAGATTCCTGGGCCGCCGGAGAACCAATGCGATCCCAACTGGTCTCCGGATGGACAAACGATCCTTTTTGGCATGCCGCCGGAGTTCATGGCCGAACCGAATATTGAGCGTTACCTGTATAGCTTTGATTTGCGCACAGGCAAGACCACCAAGATCCAAGGCACGGCGGGATTGTTCAGCCCGCGTTGGTCGCCCGACGGGCGCTACGTCGCAGCTATGCACATCGACTTCAACGGCATGTCGGTGTGGGACGTGACGCAGTCGGAATGGAAACCCTTTTTTAAGCATGACATCGACAACCCGTTCTGGTCACGTGACAGTGAGTGGATCTACTTCAATGGTCATTACGACGAAGATTTGTGGCGTGCCCGTGTCCGTGACGGGAAAGTTGAGAAAGTGTTGACAATTCCAATGAGGGCGGACTACACGGGCTGTTTTGCCAATGGATTCAAACCCGACGGGAGAGTTTTGGTGAGCTGTTTTGACTCGCAGCGCAACGTCTACGCTATAGTGCTGAAATAGCACGAAGCCCAGATGGCTCCAGGCTTCGCGAGCGACCGCGTACGGACGGGCACTGTGCGGTGGTTGCTTTCCGACAATTTCGACAATTCGGGGGATAGGCCCTCGGTTGCCGGATTGCTTGTGACATGGCGTTAATTTCACGTAGCTAATCGGATTTCGATGGGGTAGGTTCGCGGCAATTTCTGCGTGACCTGCCTTCGACCTGACAACAACCTGTATTCACAACAACTAAGACTGGTCATGAAAATGGTTGTTCCGTTAGCGGTCACATTCCTTCCCGACGCGGTGAGCAACGTCATCAAGGTGGCGGGGGCGGTCCCCTAGCTTGAGCGGAAACCGTTGCTTTCTGGCACAGCGCTCCCAGACCCCAGTTTGATCCGAGCAGTTGAATAGAATTTGGGTTCGATTTGGGTGCTCTAAGCCTTCCTGAACATTCCTCAACATTGCTATGCGTACCGCAAAATGAACCACATAGACTAGCTCATGCGAACTCATAACCCAAAGGTCGGTGGTTCAAATCCACCCCCCGCAACCAAACCCTCCCAGAACAACTTCTTCCAAGTCATTCTTTCCGTTCCAGTTGCGAGTTGAGCCAGAGCATTCCATTTGCTAGTTGATCACTGCGCTGCTGTTCGTGTTCTCGGTTTTGGGAACAATTGCGAACAGATCGCCATAGATCGCCTGTTCTAGGGCGAGCGCAGCACTTGCGTCTGCTTCTGCCGATGTGTGCGTGTACACGTCGGCGGTGGTGCTCAGATTGGAGTGTCCCAACAGCTTCTGAGCAAGTTTCAGATTGCCGGTACGGGCATTGATCAAGCTCGCTGCCGAGTGCCTAAAAGTGTGAAAACCAGCCGTCCTGGAACTCCGCGGAATCCCAAGCCTGTCCAAGGCCGGGTACAACACATCCCGTCGCAGCACGTCAGGATTGAGCGGGCTGCCGTCTGCCTTGCAGAACACGAAGGACTCGGGAGTCGTATGGCGCGAACTGAGCCGTTGTGCCTCGAACGCAGATGACAACGCCGGACCAAAATAAATAGACCGAGTGCTGTCATGAGTCTTCGGAGCAACCAGTTGCCCCTCCCAGAGCGCCTGGCGGATCTCCAACCTTCGTTCTCCCAGGTCCACGTGTTTCCATTGCAGCCCGAGCAGTTCGCCAAGTCTTGCGCCAGTGAGCATCGCGCACTGGAACAAGGGACGAAATACAAGGGCTACGTTCTCGATGATCGAGCGCATCTGTTCTGGTGTCCACGTCGGCTTTTCACAACGGTTTACTGCCGGCTTGTGACTCTTTCTCACCGGCGATCTGGCGATCAGGTCGATATCCAGAGCCAGGGAGAATATGCTTTGCAGCAACGCCAACACGTTGCGAACCGTTTTGGGGGACGCACCGCTCTCCAGTCGCCCGCGCAGGAGATTTTCGATGTGAAGTGCAGATGCGTCTAAAAGTCGCAAAGCGCCCATAGCGGGCAGGATGTGGAGTCTGAGCCCAGACTCGTAGGAACGCCGGGTGGAGGGTTTCACCTGTTTGCGGTCGAGGTACGGCCTCCAGTACGTTTCCACAAAGTCTTGAACGGTCAGATCCTTCTGTTCGAGTGGTCTGTTTTCGCTGCTTCGAATCCGTTTATCGAGTTCGGCACGGGCCTCCTTCTTGCCTGCCAATCCGTACAGAACCTCGGACTTGTGAGTCCACTTCCCTTCTGTGGCTCGCAGCCGATAACGGATAACAAACGCCAGCCCACGCCGCGTGCGCTTTCCTTCCGATACGTAACCTCGCTGATACGAATGACGAGTCATCGTCTTTTCTCCTTTCGTTTCGTTGACTCGTCTTTGCCTCTCTTGAGATAG
>DATBZX010000067.1:0-11514 GCA_036512955.1 Terriglobales bacterium | reverse complement strand
CAGCCCAATCGCCAGGTGCGGGTCGCGTTTCAGGTCAGCGGCTATGTAGATTCCATCGCGCAGGTGACGGGAGCCGACGGCCGCGCGCGCGACCTTCAGGGAGGTGACACGGTAAAAGAGCACGAGCTGCTCGCGACAGTAGCGGATTGGTAGACGAAGAGCTTTTGTTACGGAACGAGTATCTCACCGCTGAGAACCGGACTCTCAGAGCCCAACTGAAAGGTCGCCTGCGGCTTTCGGACGCAGAGAGAGCAACGTTGGGCGAAATTGGCCATCGGTTGGGTCGTACGGCACTGGCGGACGTCGCCAACGCAGCGCTGCCCGACACCATCCTGGGCTGGTACCGTAGGTGAGAGCGCCGGAGAGAAAATCCCTCAGTGAAGCCGCCGGATAGAGCGGCCGCGCCGGAGCAAAAGTCCGGCAGCAGAAGGTCTTCTGCCAAGATGGGCAGAGGGCGGAGGGATGAAAGGCGTGGAACTGTACCGGCAGGTACGGCGAGCGGTGTATGTGGAGGGGCTGAGCCGACGGGAGGTGGCGCGGCGGTTTGGGAGACCGCTTCAGGGGCTGCGCAGGTGTACTCCTGGAAATGGCGATGGTCGCGTTCCTGACTCGGCGGGTGCTCATTTCAATGAACGGCCTGCAGGAAGCTTGCCGCGGCCGCTGAATCGCCACCGCATCGGCAATCATCGTCGAACCGACGCGTGACGATTGCCACAGTCGCAAGCGTTTGCGGCAACAGTTCTCCTTCAGGGGTTGCGGGAACCGCCGTTGCCGGCCGCCGCTTCAGTGAGGATATGACGCGCGCCGGTCAGGCTGAGCACCTCGTTGGTGCCGTCCTCTATCAGCGAAGCCCGCGCGTCGCGGAACATCTTCTCCAACGGGTATTCCTTGCTGAGTCCGTTGCCGCCGAAAATCTGGAGCGCGTCACTGGACACCTCGAATGCCGCCTGAGTGCAGAAGGTCTTGGCCGCGATCGCGTGCTGGAACGAGCGCTCGGTCGAGGACGAGTTGTAAATCACCACCGCCCGCGAGAGCGCGCGGCACGCCTCGATCTTGGTGAACATCTCAAAGAGGCGCTTCTGGACCAACTGATGCTCGCAGATCGGGCGCCCGCCCTGGACGCGCTGCATCGAATAGTCCAGCGCGAGTTCGTAGGCCGCGCGCGCAAGCCCGGTGAAGGCGGTCGCCATCATGCCGTTGGCGCCGGTGAGTATCATCCGGAAGTGATCCTCGTAGGTGTCGGGCGTCACCACCATGTAATGCCGCGGGATGCGGACGTTGTCGAAAAAAATCTCACCTTGGTTTAGACCGCGCTGACCGAGCTTGTCGAGCGGCTTGCCCCTAGAAACGCCAGGGAGATCGAGCGGAACCACCGCGACGCCTCCGCCGGCCATCCCCATCGAGCGCGCCGATTCGAGCGAGACGTAAAGCGCTGCATGCGTCGCGAACGTGCCGTTGGAGACCCACGACGACTTCTGGCCGCGGATCACGTATGAATCGCCCTCGGCGCGCGCGACCAATTCTCCAGTCACTTTCGGGTTGTGATATTCGGGCGTGCCGACCAGGACATGGTCGGAACCGTGCCCGGGCTCCGTATCCGCCCAGCATCCGACAAACGCGGCCTCGCGGTCCTCGACGTAGGGCCTCACGAACAGTTCGTACAGCTCCTTGTTGCCGCTCGCGGCAGCCTCGGCCGAAGGGAAGCTTGCGACGCCTATTGCGAGGGCGAGATCGACGCCACCCCATGCAAGTTCCTCGACCAGGATGTGGTTTGCGAGTGGATCGAGACCGAGACCTCCGAGCTCGGCCGGCAACGACGCGACATGATAGCCGAGCTGGTAGGCCTTCTTGAGCACGGTTCTGAGCGGCGATCCGGGCGCTATCGTGTCGCGCGGGTCGGCCATGCGATCGAGTTCGATCGACGCCGGACGCATCACTTCCCTGGCGAACTTGTGCGCCGCGGCTCTCAACGCCTCGTGATCTTTGGGAACGCTCAAACAAAGCTCGCGGTAGTTCTCCATCGCCCGATCTCCTTCGACTTGGCCGCCCGGGAACTACCACTACGACTGATCGTCGGTCACGGCAAGACTCACCGTCCCGCGCCGATGTTTCGAAGTCCGCTGGCGCCACCGCGACGGTCGACGAGACGATCGGACGCTTCGGCGTGCCGAACGTCGTCAACATTGATTCAAGCCGGCCGAAGGCGCACTGTCTTTTTCGCAGGCCCAAAGGAGGTCCGTTCATGAGCCGGGTTTTCGGAGAAATGCGGCAGATCGCGTTCGTCGTGCGCGATCTCGAAAAAGCGCTCGACTATTGGACGCGCACGCTCGGCGTCGGCCCCTTCTTCACGATGCGCGACGTTATGCCGGACAACTATCGCTATCGCGGCAGACCTTCCCCGCCGCCACGAATCTCTCTCGCGTTAGGCTTTTCGGGCGAGTTCCAGGTGGAGATCATCCAACAGCATGACGACAAGCCAAGCGCCTATCGCGATTACCTTGCCGCCGGTCACGAAGGCTTCCAGCACGTCTCCTCATGGATGACGCGCGCAGAATACGATCGCGCTGTGCCGGAACTCGTCCGCTCCGGCCTGTCAGTGGCGCACGAGGGCGCGATCCCCGGCAGTGGCCTCCGGTTCATCTACTTCGCGACTGATTCCGTGCCGGGCGGCCCTCTCTACGAGATTTCGGAAGCCAAAGAACCATCCATTTACCCAACGATGATGAAGATTCGCGACCTTGCGCGGGTTTGGGACGGCCACGATCCGATTCGCGAGTTCGCCACCCTGACGCGCTGAAGGGCGCGGGGTTCCCAACCGTGCGGTGCGACGCGTTGGCTCCGAGTTTACAGTTGAAGTGAGTCTGGAAACGTGGGATGGACTCTTCCACATCTTCCAACTGGTTCACCGAGGGCTTTGACACCGCCGATCTGAAAGCCGCCTTCTTACCGGCCGACCGCGCCGCGTCCAACTGATCCTGCTCGGCCGGGGATGGGGAGCGTCCGATCGGTAATTCATGCCCGCTTCCGTTCGCCAATTTCGCGTGTTCCATTAGCTCTAAATCTTTCCGTCTATATGGAGCTTCCAAAATAGCTAATTTTGGCCTCGCCGTCAATTTGAAACCGCCCGAGAAATATTAGTCATATTAGTGCTAGTTATGGCTCGAGCAAAAGGCATGCCAAGCAAGTACGGCGCGGCGGCGAGCCATTTGGGAAGATTGCAGCGGTCAGCCGTTGTTTCCAGCCACCGCGCTTGAAGGTGACAATCCGCGGCACTGCGGAGGCGCGGATCTCCATCGCGCGTTCCACTCAGCCATAGCGGCCGTGACAGATAGCTCAAATGAGCGCATCCATTGAAGCGGTCGCCGAACCAGGTTCTTTGCCAGAAACCGCTCGGCCTCTCGGACCAGGTTTTCGCCACTGAATCGTGTGTGTGGCGAATCACTGATTTCGCCAGAATCAGCAATTCGCCACACACAGGCAGGAACGCGACAAGCCTGTTCCCCGGGGGACGAAAATTCGAGTCAGGACGCTAGCCGGCCCTCGCCTATAAGCTGTTAAGCTGAGAAGAATCGGACTATGAGTCAAACCTACGTTTGAGGAGGTAAGGCAAATGCCGAAACCAAACGACAAGTGCCCGTGCGGCTCAGGTAAGGTCTACAAAGACTGTTGCGGCAAAGGCAAGTAGCCGATCAAGCAGTCACGCGAGCCGAGAGCCGCTTGGCTCTCGGCTCCAAAAGGGCGTAACCATACGGCCTCCAATGCGGCGCACGGAAGAGTGCGCCAAGCGCTATGGCGAGCGCATTTGACGACCATGTCGGCTCGGCGGGAACGACTATTACCAACGCGCCCGCACGCATTCGCTCGACAAGGATTGCCCCGACTCCCGCCCGATCCAGTCACGCAGGGTCGGAAGAGTCGTCGCCATCCCGCAGGTCGGCGGTCTGCATCATCGCTACGAACGTCTCGCTGCCTGATTCGTACCAAATTCCGGCTAACCAATGGTAGCGTCGCGGCCGGTACGCGGTCGTCTGAGGATCTCTGGATCGGAGGCTTTTCGATCTCGATCAGGGGCCGACCGGTACCGCATCCGAGATCAAGCAGCCTGCCCGTAGGAACGCGAGCATCGCGCCTCCCAATAGCACAGCTATCGCGCTCCGTCACCCACCTGGTCGCTGACCAGCTTGCAGCAGCGGCTGGTGAAAACCGGCGGGTGTTTGATAAAGCATGCCCGGTACTACTGGTTGCTGCTGGCAGAGAGTCATCTGACCCGCCGGCTCTTCGCAAGCATGTTGCGGAGGATCGCGATGCTGCCGCCGCCAGCGGGATAAGGCGCGGCGCAGAGCGGAGCAGATTTCGGTGACGGGATAGGAGGGAAAGGGTTAAGTGTCTGAAAACTCGGTTGGAAAAGGGTCAGTTTCGGCTGTTTTATGCCAACGCGAGGCAGAACTGGTCCGTTGCGGCGCGCTGGAAAGCTCTTTGGACTTAAAGCCGGGCTCGAACCCTGCGTTTGCAAAGCGCCCGCTGTCGGTGCTAATCCGATTCAGGATTGAAAATGGAAATTCCGGTCAAAATGAAAATTCCGGTTAAATGTCTGCTCAGCATCAATTTCCTGCCGCATCGAACGGCCGGCTACTGGGAAGATCAGGGCTACGAATGGTTTGCCGCGGTCTAACAAGTCGCTGCTTGAAGTGGGTCATTCCTCTTATTGGCTGGCTGGCGATCTCCTGTACGGCTCGGGCTCAGGCAGACGAAACTGTTTACACCGATGCCTTGGTCAATGGTTGGCAAAATTGGAGCTGGGCAACGGTTAATCTGAGCAACAACAATCCCGTCCAGTCTGGCTCCGCCTCGATTGCTGTGAGTGCAGGCCCCTACCAGGCGGTGTACCTTCATCAGGATGCTTTCGCTTCGAGCCTCTACGGCAGCTTGGTCTTTTGGATCAATGGCGGCTCCACCGGGGGACAACTGCTCCAGGTCCAGGCGGAGCTGAGTGGTAATGCGCAGACCGCGGTGACGCTGCCGGCGTTGGCCGCCAACTCCTGGCAACAGGTCACCATTCCGCTTGCCTCGCTCGGCGTGCAGAACCAGCCCAACTTGGATGGGTTCTGGATCCAGGACCGCAGCGGCAACACGCAACCGCAGTTTTACGTAGATACGGTTTCGTTCACACCGCTGCCGCCGCCTGCGGTGGTGAACATCACGGTTGACGCCTCGCAGGCCATTCGCACCGTTGACGCGCGCCTTTTCGGAGTCAACACCGCCGTCTGGGACGGAGTCTTCGACACGCCTACCACAACAAACCTGCTGACCACGATGGGCAACCAGGCGCTGCGCTTCCCCGGCGGCTCCTTGTCCGACGATTACCATTGGGCGACTAACACTACTGACAGCAACACCTGGCAATGGGCCACGTCGTTCACCAATTTTGCCCAGGTGGCCACCGCCGTCGGCTCGAAGGTCTTCATCACCGTCAATTACGGATCGGGCGCGCCTGCGGAGGCCAGCGCCTGGGTAACGAACTCGAACCTCAGCAACCATTACGGATTCAAGTATTGGGAGATCGGCAACGAGGTTTACGGTTCCTGGGAGACTGACAACAACACGCGTCCGCACGATCCCTACACCTACGCACAGCGCTTCGCGCAATATTTCAGTCAGATGAAGGCGGTCGATCCGACGATCAAGATCGGCGCGGTGGCAGTCACCGGCGAGGACAGCTACGCGAACTACACTGATCATCCGGCGCTCAATCCCCGCACCGGCCTGACGCACAACGGCTGGACGCCGGTGATGCTTGCCACTTTGCAGAGCCTGGGAGTGACCCCGGATTTCCTGATCTATCATCGCTATCCGGAAACGCCAGGGGCGGAAGATGACACAGGGCTGCTGCTCTCCTCCGGCACCTGGTCCACTGACGCCGCCGACCTGCGCCAGCAGCTGAACGATTACCTGGGCGGCGCTGCCGCGAATGTCGAGCTGGACTGCACCGAAAACAACTCCGTTTACTCAAACCCGGGTAAACAGACGACTAGTCTGGTCAACGGCCTGTTCATGGCGGACAGCATCTGCGCCGCGATGCAAACCGAATTCAACTCGGTCCTGTGGTGGGACCTGCGCAACGGGCAGGACAGCAGCAACAACAATTCCGCCAGTCTTTACGGATGGCGCAACTACGGCGACTACGGCGTAGTCGATAGCGCGAACCCAGCAGGCCCCGCGGACGCATATCCGACCTACTACGCCGGCAAACTGCTCCAATACTTTGCGCGCGGGGGTGATCAGCTAATCGCCGCCGCGAGCGACTACCAGCTGATGAGCGTGTGCGCGGCAAAGCGCACCGACGGAACGCTCGGACTGCTGATCATCAACAAGAGCGCCACCACCGCGCTCAACGCCAACATCACCATCAACCAGGCCACCGTGGGCGGCAACGGGGAGCTATATTCCTACGGTATCCCGCAAGACAACGCGGCGAAGACCGGGATTGGCTCTGCCGACGTCGCGAGCAGCGCCGTGACCGGGCTAGGTTCGAATTTTTCGCTCAATTTTCCGCCTTACTCCGCTACTGTGCTGGCGTTTAGCAACAACGCTCACCCTGCCTTCTTTACCGGGGAAGCCTCCGTGGGCAGTGACCTATACTACCTGAAGTTCCCTGACGGAACGGTATTCGGTTACTACAGCTATCAGGATTTTCCGTGGCTCTATCATTTCGGCCTCGGGTTTGAATATTTTATCGATGCGAACAATGCCGCGCATGGAGCGTACTTTTACGATCCGGAAGTCCAGACTTTTTTCTATACCGACCCCAACGACTATCCGTTTCTGTACAACTTCAATGAGGGCGCTTGGTGGTACTACTACGCAGGTACGAGCAACCCGCGCTACTTCTGGGATTTTGGCCAGAACAAACTGATTTCCAACTAGTCCGTTGTGAGCAACGACCACCCTCGAAGAACCTGCGCACCGAGCAAAGCAGTTGTCCTTAGCAAAGTGGCAACAACTGAAACCTCCGAAACTATAAGCCCAGGTCAATTCCGGTCGGTTCCAGCAGTATTGATTCCGAGTCTCCAGCGGCTCAGTGTCAGGATCTTCCCAAACGGCAATTTGGTACTTTAGCTAATTTTCAGCTGGTTTTATTTGCTGCACTATGCCATAAAAACCTTATGAGCTCCCCTTTTGCCAGCGTGAGGCGGAGCGGTAACCGCGCGTTTTGGATTCCTGCCGGTGCGGAGCCAAAAACACTGTCCTCGCGATTGGAGAGCAGCGGCGGCCAGTTGGAGGAGGGCACGGCGAGTGGTGGCGAAGGTCGAGTTCCATGCCGGGGATTGTTCCCCCGGGTTGGGTTCATCGTCACCAACCTCACGGCGGCAAGTTTGCGCGGTGGTCCGGTGCTACAACAAGCGCGGAACGGCGGAATAATGGATCAAGGAAGCACGGAGGCGCTGAAGGTGACGCGGTTTTCGAGCCATTGCTTCCGCGCCGATGAGGTGCACCTCTGGCTGAGCTTGATCGCTTACACCCTCGGCAACCTGCAGCGGCGGCTGGCTCTGCCCAAAGCGATCGGCACTTGGGCGCTGACCGGTTTGCAGCACCGCCTAGTGAAAGTCGATGGCCGTCTGATATGACTCAGCATCCAAAAAAGGAAATTCTCGTTTAAATTTGTGAAACTGTTAATTTCAGCTAAAAAGGTTGTTGAAACAGCATATGGATACTCGGGGACCAATGGAAACAGCGTCCTTGACTTCGGGCGCTGATTGACGTTTGAGAGATTATGATTCCATAGATAAACCAGATGAACTGACAGCTTTACGCGATGGCTACGGGGGGAGAATTCACATCATGGAAGCGAAAATTCCGGGATGCCAGGTTGGAAACTCAAGGCGAAAATTCCGGCTGGATGTCTGGATTAGGCTGGACGCGGTCGCGATGCTTACTATCGCGATTGTGCAAATTGCGCAGCCGACCGCCATGGCCAGTTGCTCTTCCTCCAGTGTGACCATTGTAAACCAAAATCCTTTCCCGATTTGGCTCGGTGAAACCGTTACGCCCGCGGACCAAGTCCTGACGCCGCCCAGCAACAACTGGGAGATCAATTCGGGCAACTCAGTTTCTCTGTGTCTGCCGTCGAATTGGACTTCGGGATCTTTTTGGGCGCGCACCGAATGTAACTTTGCCGGCACGTTCGGCCAGGACCCAAACTATAAGGCGTGCCAGAATCCGAGCGGTTGCACCAGTAACCATATCTGTTATGGCGGAATGTGTGTGATCAGTTGCAGCACAAACACAGACTGTAGTGGGCTTCCGTCCTCCATCTGCGTCACAGGTGGTAATGCGACTCCAATCAAATTCTGCGGGTTCTCGACCGGTGTAGTATGTAGGACTGGCGATTGCGGGAATGGCATGTACCAGTGTGAAGGCACGTGGGATGGCACGACGACACAACAGACCTCGGCAACTCCTGCCTCGTTGTTCGAAATCACTACCAAGGCTGGCGTCCCCAACTACGATGTATCCAATAATTCCGGATACAACAACCCGATAGACGTCTCGGTATCGGGTGCCGGCTCTCTCTGTTCCTCAGTAGCTTGCGGCACCAACCTCAACGCCACTTGTCCCAGCCTCCTACAGATTATCGAACCCCCTACCAGTACCGTGAGCTCCCTAGGTTGCGGTACTGGCGAGTACTGTCAGAGCGGAACCTGCGAAGCCTGTCCGAGTGGGGCGACCCCGGCGGCCTGTGTAAACGGTAAAACCTGCGTCATTGGCTGTAACGCTCCCAGCGGGTTGTGCGGTAATTCCTATCCCCCACCGGTGTACGCACCGGGCATCGCAAACCTGGAATGCACCACGACTATCCCCAGCGGCACCGTCCACGGTGTCTCATTCACCGCTGACGGTTCGCAGTACCAGGACATGTATCTCGCCAAAAACGCCAGCGGCGCAGTGACCATGAGCAATATCGGCACTGCAATGTTCTCTGGGAACCAAGGCACTCCCACCTGCTGGGGCGACATTGATTGCAACCCCAACCAAGTGTGTCTACTCGGCAGCGCAGCTACCGGAATCAGCGGCTTGCCATCCTACGTTGGAATCTGCGCGTTGCCCGCTTCGGGAGGAGGAATGCCGACGATAAACAATAGTTCGACAAACTGCGCGTCGATATCGGATGTATTCAACAGTTGCGGGGGTTATCCGAACAGTGGGGTTTATACATGCGTTGCCGCCTCCAAGGTGAACCCCGGGGTTGCTTGCCTTCCCGCTTTCGATCCTGCGACAGTCGGCCTCGGCACGTACAATAGCGATAGCCTTCTCTTCACGGGGATTGCCGCCCCGATTAACCCGGAATGGGAAGCGACCGCGCTCTGGGCTGCGGGTAACGGAACCAGTGCCGGAACGCTTCCCTATTACGAAACTTTTTCGAACGCCTGCCCGAATCAGTACGCTTGGCAGTACGACGACCATGCAGGCGGTCTGTCGTGCACGGGCATCGCAGCTTTTGACGTCGCTTTCGGCAAGACTTTGTACCCGTCATTTTTCAACGGCCAGATAAATGACAATAACGGGATCTGGCAATTGAACTTTCCGAATGGTACGTTCTTCGGGTACTATGGCCTCGCTTCCTACCCATACCTCTATCAGTACGGACTGGGGTGGGAGTACGTATACAACGCGAACGATGGAGCCTCGGGAGTATACTTCTGGGATTCTTCCTTGAATTCGTTTCTTTACACCAACCCCAGCGATTTCCCCTTTCTCTATGATTTTAGCTCGTCATCTTGGTTGTACTACTACTCCGGCACAAGTCGGTACTTCTACGACTTCGGTGGCCGCGGGCTGTTTTTCAGTGCACCGGGGTGAGATTGAAGCAGTTCGCGCCGTTTTCGGAGCAGCCTCACTTGTAACACCAATGCCGAAGCGCCTGGCGAGCGCGCGCTGGCACCTTCGACACCTATCGGCGCGGCCGTCCGCGCGATCCGCCTTGCGGCCGAACAGGGCTATGGCCTTCAACACGTTGCAGTCGTAACAACGCTTGGTTTTCAACTTTTTCGGCGCGCTTGAGGTCGAGAATTATCGGATCGCGCAAGTTGGGGAACTGAGCAGCTTTGCGAGCCTCTTCGATGGTTTCGTACCGCTCGCCGAATTGCTCATAATGGACCTTGCCCTTTGGTCCGATTGTTTTCGTGAGTACGATGAAGGCCATCCGGCCTTAATTTAAGCACACAGTGAGGCCGCCGGCGCTTCACTGCATCGGCCCGCGACTTCTCTGCAGGATCAACCGGGCAATCTCCGGCAGACATGCGGGGTCCGGATTCGCGGACACGCACCCAGCACACAGCACTGCGGCCATGCGATCGTCCGTGAATATCAACAGCCAGTCGCGAATGGCGCCGGCAATATCCCCCGGGGGCGTCCCCGACGCACGCGCCGTGGCTCGCGTATGCTCGAACCAAGCGAAGCATCATTCACACCACTCGCTAAGATGGCGTCGGCTCGAAGCGGCTGCGCGGCGCCGATAGTTCACGCCGGAGAACCTAAGCGTGCGCGCGTCGTCGCGTGCTCACGCCGGAGCATCGAAGCATCTGCGCGGCGTCGAGTCAGCACGCGCTCGCGCCAGAGCATCGAAGCGGCCACGTTGCCGCGCGGCGCGCTGTCTTTCGACACGCGACGAAAGCGACGGCGCGCAGCAGAAGCATTTAGGATGGATGTTCGACGCAAGCGCCGACAGCGTGTTTTCGTTTGTGAGCGTCTGCGAGGTGCTGGGGATCGACGGCGACCGATTGCGCGCGCGAGTGCGGGAGCGATTGAAACTGAGAGGCGGGCCTCCTTTTTTTCCGACCTGTCGATACCGAAAACCTGATCCGGGATGACGGGCCAGTCGGACTGTGATAATCGAACGCCCGATGGTCGATTTTCTGATCAAGTTCCTGCTCGTCGTACGATCCCGACTGAAGTCACGGGCGAGACTCGAGGCTGAAATACTGGTGCTGCGGCAGCAGGTGATCGTCCTGAGCCGCAAGTCCCGGTCTCGGGTGTGGCTGAGAAACATCGATCGGCTGATCTTGGTCTCGATGTACCGACTGTTCCCGTGGATTCTGAATGCGATAACGGTGGTCAAGGCGGAGACCGTGATCCGGTGGCATCGGCGCGGCTTTCGGGCCTACTGGCGGTGGAAATCCCGCCGGCGTGGTGGCCGCCCCAGAATCGACCGCGAGATCCGCGATCTTATCCGACGGATGAGCAGGGAGAACCCACTATGGGGAGTGCCGCGGATACACGGCGCGCTGCTGATGCTCGGCATCGAGGTCGCCCAATCAACCGTGGCGAGGTCCATGCCCAGGCGGCAGGGGCCACCCTCCCAGGGTTGGAAGACATTTCTGCGCAACCACGCTGCCGGAATTGCTGCGGTCGATCTCTTCGTGGTTCGTACAATCTCATTCCAGCTGCTCTATGGCCTGGTGATTCTTCGCCACGCGCGAAGGCGATTGGTGAGAATCAGCGTGACGAACAATCCTA
>DATBZX010000066.1:0-44945 GCA_036512955.1 Terriglobales bacterium | reverse complement strand
ATCAAGCTGGAGCTCGACCTTCATGATAGCAGTGAGCGATGTGGATATTACCTGGAGAGCGCAATCCACGCAGGTTTACCGTATGTCAGGGCCAGCGGTTGCAGGGGGTCCCAGCAACCAATAGAATTCTTCTCGCGAGTGGAATCATAGCGCCCGGAAGGAGAGCGTGAATGCCGTTGCCCGAGTTTAAGCAGATTGTGGATGAGGCGAAGCGCCAGATTCGGGAGATCGGCCCGGGCGATCTACTCCGCATGCAGCAGGCCGGGGAGGACTTTACGCTCATCGATGTGCGCGAGCCGGACGAGCACGCCAAAGGCACCATCACGGGTGCGGTCGTGATGCCGCGCGGAATTCTGGAACGCGACATCGATCAGGTCACGACTGACAAGGACCGCACGATAATTTTGTACTGCGCCGGTGGCTTCCGCTCGGCACTGGCCGCGCTTAGTCTCAAGAGCATGGGATTCAACAACGTAATCTCGCTCTCCGGCGGATATCGCGGTTGGGTGCAGTCGCAGGGCGGGTAATCATAGGCAATTATTGTTTGACAACGCACGAGGGAATTATGAATCTGCAAGGGAACCGTTTGACCTGGCTCGGCCACTCCACGTTTCGCATTGAGACTACGGAAGGCAAGACGGTGTACGTGGATCCGTGGGTGATGGAGAACCCGCTTTGCCCGCAGGGCGAGAAGGACGTGAAGAAGGCGGACGTGTTGATCTGCACGCATGGTCACTTTGACCACATCGCCGACGCGGTGAAGATTGCCAAGCAGCACAAGTCCATCGTGGTCGGAATCTTTGAGCTGTGTATGTGGATGCAGAAAAAGGGTGTGCAGGCAATCGCGCCCATGAACAAGGGAGGCACGCAGGTGGTGGACGGGGTAAAGGTCACCATGGTGCATGCCGATCACTCGTGCGGGATCATGGAGGATGACGGCAGCATTGTTTATGGTGGCGAAGCCGTCGGCTACGTTTTGGAACTGCCGGGCGGCGTGAAGTTGTATCACGCGGGCGACACGGCCGTGTTCGGCGACATGGCGATCATTCGCGAATTGTATGCGCCTGAGATCGCGCTTCTGCCGATTGGCGATCACTTCGTGATGAGTCCGCGCGAAGCGGCATATGCGTGTAGATTGCTGCAACCGAAATTCGTCATTCCCATGCACTATGGAACGTTTCCTCCGCTGGTAGGACGGCCGGTGCATCTCAGAGCGCTCTTGGGACCAGACGGGCCGGTGGTGGTGGAGATGCAGGCGGGGCAGACGTTGGAGTAGGGAAGCGATTAGCAACTAGCAACTAGCACTTAGCGAAAAGCGAAAAGCGAAAAGCCCACATGATCACTGATCCTAGAGTTGAAAACTACCTCTATGCCATGCTGCCGGAGCGCAGCGCCACGCTGCAGGAGATCGAGCGGCAGGCAAAAGAGCGTGACATTCCCATCGTGGGGGCGGCAGTTGGACGCCTATTCTATCAGTATGCGCGGCTGATAGGCGCGAAGTCGGTGTTCGAGATGGGATCGGCGGTGGGCTACTCGACTATCTGGTGGGCCATGGCGGTGGGCGAGGGCGGCAAGGTGCACTACACCGATGGCAGCCGCAAGAATGCGGACGAGGCACGACGTTACTTCACGCAGGCTGGCATGGCTGATCGCATCGAGGTGCATGTAGGCGACGCGCTGGAAGTGCTGTCCGAGCGCAAGGAGCAGTTCGACATTCTGTTCCTGGACATCGACAAGCACGACTATCCGCGGGCGGCGCGCATGGTTCCGGAGCGGGTGCGGCGCGGTGGGCTGTTCGTAACGGATAACACGCTTTGGCGCGGAGACGTAAGCTACGCCGCCGGTAATCCTGATTTCAAACCAGAGCAAGAGCCCGACAAAAACACGCGCGCCATCGTGGAGTTCAATGAACTGGTGTACGGGTCGCCCGATTGGTACACGACGATCATTCCGCTTCGGGATGGGGTGACGGTGGCGATGAGAACATAGTTTCGAGTTTCCAGTTTCAAGCTTCGAGTTGAGATTGGGACGCCTACGCCGATTCTTGAAACTCGAAACTGGGAATTTTGAAAACTGCGTTCAAATCGACTGTACTGGTATCGACCGCAGGTCATACACCTTTAGAATTGTGGCTCGCGATGCGCTTCTACTTTGGAGTCTTTTTCCCGACAACAGTCATTTCCACGAGCTGTCCATCTTTATTCTTCACCTGCAACACCTTGCCGTTGAGTTGGGCGGGGAATTCCTTCCCAGGACTCCAGTCAATAAAAACTGATGCAGGCGCGCTGGCGTGGCAAGAGTAGACCGTATCCCCCAGGCGCATCGAGATCTTGTAGCGATCCGCGTTTTCGGGATGCTGGGCGTCTGCAGGGACTTTGTCAATGGAGACAACCCTGGCCATCTGGAACTCCTGGTTTGCGCTTTGCGCAGAGGCGGAGATCGCAGCCATTGTGACCAAACACAAAAAGGCGATCAAACATTTCTTCATAGTTGTTCCTCTTGGACGACCGAAATGATGCTGTGAAGTATACAGGGAATGGCCAACGCGACCCGAAGCTATGGCCGGGAGAAGAGGCCGGCCTTGTGTTGCTAAGCAATTTCTGGGTCGGTATACGCGTCTGGCAGCCCGATGTACCGCCGGGTTGAAACCCGGCTCAATATTCAAAAAGGGCGCGATAACGCCGCGCTAAAGCGCGGCTCTTCCACCCCTGTTTACAGGGTACAGCAACTCGGAAACCGGTCTAGATGGACTGCACCGGTACCAGACGCAGGTCGTCCACCAGTCCAACTTCTTTCTGGAAGAACGGCTCGCCGTACTTAACCCCGGCCATCATGCCGTAGAAGTGCGCCATCGCGGCGACGCGCTCGCGGATTTCGGCATGGACGGGAAAGTCTTTGCTGCCGGCGGCCTGGTCGGCGAACTGCTCTTTGTAAGCGAAGATGGATTCAAGCTTGCTCTCGAATTCGGCGGTGATATCAACGACGAACGTCGGTCTCACGTCGTAGTAGAGCGTGGCGTATACGATCTTGAAGGGGCGGTGCGGTGCGAGTTCGCGCAGAACGTGGACCGTGAACGGATCGATGTCCTGTGTGGCCGAGGTGTGTCCCAGTCGCCTCAGGCCAGCGAGAAAGCAGGCCTCGTAGCCGAGCGTGGCGCAGGTGTAGTGATCGGGATGGCGGCCTTTCCAGTAGGGCAGGATTACCACGCGTGGGCGCTGCTCGCGAATAACGCGCGCAATCTTGATGCGGTTGGCGTAGTTGTTCTCGACCCGGCCATCGGGGATATCGAGGGCCTCGCGCCATGCAATTTGCAAAATGCGCGCCGCGTCGGTCGCCTCGCTGGCGCGAGATTCGGCGGATCCGCGTGATCCCAACTCTCCCTGGGTGAGGTCGAGAATGCCGATGCGCGCGCCCTGGCGCGCCATCTTCAGCAGCGTGCCGCCGCAAGTTTGCTCTACATCGTCGCGGTGCGCGGCGATGGCGAGAACATCGAGGGAATCGTTCATTTGTGCTTCCGCAGTTCTTGGCGGTCATGGGCTTCGTCGCGCGACAGATACTTGCCGTCACTCTTAAGAAACGGTTTACACGCGAGCGCACGTTTCATGGCGCGCTGATACTCATCGTGCCGCAGCTTAGGTTCCTTGCGACTTGCCATTTCCTATTTCTTCCTCTCCACCAGAAATGCAGCGATTTCGCGCAGCGCCTCGGCACGTCCTTCAAATCGGTCGAGCGCGTCGGAGGCCTTCTTCACCAACTCGTCGGCTTTCTTGATCGAAGCGTCGATTCCGAACAGCGAAGGGTAGGTCGCCTTCTCAGTGGCGGTATCTTTGCCAGCGGTCTTGCCGAGTTGCTCGGAGGTCTGGGTCACGTCGAGCACGTCATCGACAATCTGGAAGGCCAGCCCGATGTTCATGCCAAAATCGCGCAGGCTTTGGACCTGCGAGGCATTTCCTCCGGCATAGAGCCCGCCAGTGACTACGCTGGCTGTGAGCAGCGCTCCAGTCTTAGAGCGGTGAATGTACTCCAGGGTTTTGGCGTCGGGATGCTGGTGCTCGGCTTCAAGGTCCATCACCTGTCCGCCAATCATGCCGTCGATGGTGCCGGTGGCGTGCGCGACTTCCGCGATGATGGCGACACGCGCTTCGGCGGGACACTGCAACTTGGCAAGGACTTCGTACGCGTAAGTCTGCAAGCCGTCCCCGGCGAGAATCGCGATGGCATCGCCAAAAATCTTGTGACAGGTAGGACGGCCGCGGCGCAGGTCGTCATTGTCGAGCGCAGGCAGGTCGTCGTGGATGAGGGAGTAGGTGTGCAGCATTTCCAGCGCGGACCCCAGCTCTTCGACGCCCGACGGAAGGGAGCCCGCGACGACGCGAGCGGCTTCCATGCAGAGGATGGGACGCAGGCGCTTGCCTCCAGCGAAAACGCTGTGGCGCATTGCCTGATGAATGGATGTGGGATATTGCGTGGGCGCCGGGAGCAGCCGCTCCAGGGCCTGGTCGGTAACGATGCGTCCTTGTTCGAGGATGTCCTTGAGCATGAAGAGGGAAGTATAACAACCGCGAGTGTTGTGGCGCAGTGAGGTAGTGGGCCGCTACGCGGCTCGCGGAGCGTATGGCGAAAGGCTCCCACCCTATTGCCGGAAACCGGCAATAGGATGGGGCACCCAGCCGCAGCCGCGGCTGGCGCGGCTCGTGCATGCGTGTCGCGGACAGCTCCCACCCTATCGCCGGAAGCCGACGATAGGATGGGGCACAAAGATGTATCGCGGCTGTAGGGGGCCTTCGACTACGCTCGGCGGGATGCGCGCTCGCTTTTCTCAGGATGACCAGCGGAAGAGCAGGTTATGGCTTGGGCGTTGTCGATGCGGTCTTGCTATCGGCGGCGAGTTTGGCTTCGCGATCGGCGTCGGCGATACGGCCCGCCTTGCGATAAGCGCTCTGTAGCTGGTTATGAACATCTGGGAGGTCCGGACTGAGCTTCGCCGCGGCTTGCAGGTGGGGAAGCGATTCTCTTGCCTTGCCCTGTTCGAGCAAGGTCTTGCCGAGTTGATATTGCGCGTCGGCGTCATCAGGGTTGAGCTTTATTTCCGCCTCGAATTCAACCACCGCACTCGCGGGTTGCTTGAGGCGAAGCTGCGCCATCCCGGCCAGGTAGTGCGCGCGCTGCAAAGTGGGGGCGTCATGGCTGGCCTTTTGGAAGTTGGCCAGCGCCTGCTGCTGATTGCCCATCTCGCCATACACCTGGCCGACGAGCAATAGAACATCGGGAGAAGGCGGCTGTTGCGTCAACCGCGCAAGTATTGCTGCAGCCTTTGCCGGCTGATTGGTGTGCGCCAGCGACGATGCCCACGCGCAGGCGACGCGGGGGTCGGAGTAGGCGACATCGCCAATCTGATCGAAAGCCTTGACGGCGTCCGCATACTGTCCGCTGGAAAACAGCGCCATGGCGAGCATGGGCGGGATGATCTTGTCGCCGGGCTCCTGTTGGACGGCCGCCTTCAAGGCGCGAGCGCTTTCTGCGTAATCAGTAGCGCGAAAGGCGGAGAAGCCGATATTGCGCATCAGGTGAGGGATGGCGGGATTCCACTTTTCCGCCTGCTGAAAATCGCCAAGCGCAATCGCGTACTGCTTCTGGCGAGCTTCGGAGGTGCCGAGATCGTTGTAGGCATTGCCAAGTAGCGAGCTAATGCGCTGCTCGGCGGTCTTGATGTCAGCTTTCTCCTGCGGTGTGAGTTGCGGCGCAGTGTCGCCGGGCTGCGCGCTGGGATCGATGACCGCAGTCGTGGGCACGGATGGCTCACCCGCCATGCCAGACCCCATGGTTCCCTGGCTCTTGGAGGCAGGAGTGTTGGCGCGGCTGTCAGCCATGGTCTTGTCCTGCATCTCCGAGAAGATCTTGGTGTAGGTGACACCCTCGTCCTTGCGCCCGCTCGAAATACAGATGCGCCCCAGGACGTAATACGCCCTGCGGATTTGGTAGTTATTGCGGGCCTTGTCGTCTCCGGTGAGGGCGATGGCTTTGCGCAGAAGCTCTTCCGCTCGTTTGTTGTCGCGGAGGGCATAGGCGTTCAGACCCATATAAAGGTAAGGCTCGGGCCAGTCAGGCTTGTCGGCTGCGGCGGCAGCGAGATACCGGTCGGAGGCATCGTAATTCTTGTCGTTGTTTTCGATGTAGCCCAGAAAGAAATTGCCGAAGAAGTCCCTGGGATTCACCTTGACTTCCTCAATGAACTGCTGGCGCGCCTCGGGAGTGGCGACCCACTCGTTCTGCACCATGTAGAGCAGTCCAATGAAGTAGTGCGCACGCGAAGCCTTGGCGTCGAGTTGGGCGGCGTGGGTGAACTCGCGCACGGCATCGTCCATCATGCCGGCATTCTGGTAGGCCCGGCCGGTCATGATGTATAGACTGGCACGGTCTCCGGTGGCCGCGCTGAGCTGCTTAAAGATGATGGCGGCCTTTTCCGTGTCATGCTGATTCAAGTAAGCGGTTGCCAGGGCGTAGGCCACGATCACGTTGTTCTGCAACTGGAGCGAACGAGTGAGTGACTCGGCGGCCGCGCCGTATTCTTTCTTGTCCATCAACAGCTTGCCCTGAACGTTCCAGGCATCGGCGTTCTTGGGATCGGACTTGAGAATGGGCCCGATCTCGGCCAGCGCGTCGTCGGTACGTTGGGCGCGCATATAGGCAAGAGCCAGGGTGATGTGGGCGTTGGTTGTGTTCTCGAATTCCAGGGAACGCTTGTACAGGTCGATGGCTTGTTTGTTGTCCCCCTGTGCCAGCTTAAGTTCAGCCATTGCCCGGAGTCCGACGGCGATCAGCCCACGGTTCGCTTCGGCAATCTTGACGACGTTGCCAGCCTGCTGGGCGGTGCCAACGGCGTTCATGCGAGCGGGCAAGTCGTCCATGGCAGAGGACGTAAGCGCACTCTTGGGAGCGGGAGAAGTTTGGGCCAACCCGTACAGCGGTACGCATGCGATCAACCCAAGCAGCAGCGTTATGAATTGCGGGGAGCTATCCCTGCGAAGACGGAATTGGAATGCGGAAAATGGCCGAAGAGATATCAATGCACACTGACTCAGATATAACTCTTCAAGCTAAACGGGAGTGCTGACGCAGTCAAGCGGGCGCCGGTGCGACGCCCGCCGGAGTGGCCGTCAGGCGACAGCAACAGCCTGCGATTCTCTGCTGGCAATGTAGTGATCCGACGCCCGCAGAATTTTGGATAAGTCGCTCGCCACGCAGCAATCCACTGCACCCACGGACAGCGACTGCGACCACATGGCGTCGTCAGCGAGGCGATGGGTGCAGACAAATGCGGTCGCGGGGAACTCGCGGCAGAGTTCTCCCAGCTCGGCGAAGCTGATTAGTTCGAGATCCACGATGGCGAGCGGGGCCCTAAGCCTGGCGACTGTGTTACGGATTTCGGTCAGACAACTTGCAGTTTCGACAACATGAAACGGTCTCTGTATCGATTGCAGGAAGTTTTCAGTTAGTGCAGGATCGCGGTGAGCAACAACAACATTGATAGGCCGCATGGCACATCCCTTCCTTGAGCTGTGATAGACGGATGGCGCTAAACAAGGTAAGCAGTAGTGCGTTGCATCGCTGCGCGGGAGAGAGGAAAGCCAGTAACGGCGATCGACTATTTGGCGGTGTCGCCAGGTTGGGCCACGGGTTCGAAGGCTTCCGGCTGCAGCTTGCCATCGCGCTTCAGCAGGATTTCCACTTTGCCTTCGGCTTCTTCGAGTTCCTTGCGACAGGAACCGGATAGCTTCATGCCCTCATCAAAAAGCTCCAGCGCACGGTCAAGGGAGACGTCCCCCTTTTCCAGTTCCGCAACGATCGTTTCCAGGCGTTGGAGAGATTCTTCAAACTTGGCCAAGCGTAAACTCCCGTGCTCATTCTATCTCTGATCCGAAGCAAGCGATCATCAAGAATTCGAGAAATTGAAGACGAGCGGACCGCTCATTTGCTCATCAGGTCCACGACGGCTGAGGTCATGATAATTACGCCCGTGCGAATTGTCGGTATTCGGGCAGCGGCGCGAAGAGGCTCGAGTGTAATGACGGCAAGGGCTTCCCGGAGCGTTGGCTTTCGGCGATCTTTTCTGGGGCAACGGCGCCCAGTCGCATCTGCACCGCCGGGATCTGCCGGTTCAGGCCGAACAGTCCAAAATCTTCGCTCACCATTTCGGGCCCGGACTTGACGACGTTGGTCGCGCCCAGCACACGAACGCACATTGCGCGCAGCCGATCGGCCAGTTCGGGATCGTTGTAAGTAACAGGTGAGCTTTCCGCCAGCACGGTGACTACTGGCATGCGGTCGGAAGGGACGCCGCCAGCGATCGCGATCCCCTCAGCCGTTCGCTTAAGGTCGGCGAGGATCTGCTTCTGCACATCGTCATTGAAAGAGCGGATGGTCAAGCCCATCGACACTTCGTCGGGGATGATATTGCGTTTGGCGACGCCGCGGATCGTGCCCACCGTAACTACCGCGGGGTCCTGGGGCGGAATCTGGCGGCTGACGATGGTCTGGATCATCATGATGAATTCGGCGGAGAGGACAACCGGGTCCTTGCTCATCTCGGGCCGGGCACCGTGAGAACCAACGCCGCGCATGGTGACGTCCACGGAGTTGACGGCAGCGAGAGCGGGGCCAGAAACGACGCCGACCTTGCCGGCTTCCAGAGTGGCGTCATCGTGCAACGCGATAGCGTAGTCCGGCTTGCCAAAGCGAGCGTAGAGGCCGTCAGCGAGCATGGCGCGAGCGCCATCGACGCGCTCTTCCGAAGGCTGTCCGATAAGAATGAGAGTGCCATGCCACTTGTCCTTCATCTGCGAGACCGCACGGGCGACGCCAATCATCGTAGTCACATGGATGTCATGACCACAGGCGTGCATCACGCCGACCTCGTCGCCTACTTCGTTCTTGGAACGAGCCTTACTCGCGTATGAGAGGCCCGTCTTCTCTTCGACCGGCAGTGCGTCCATATCAGTGCGCACCAGCACGGTGGGGCCAGCACCGTTCTTCATGACGGCAACGACGCCGTAAGCAGCGGTGCCGTCATCGTACTTGCCAACGTTTTCGGTGACGGTGAAGCCAGCCTTGCGCAAGTCCTCAGCCAGCCTGGCCGAGGTCTGCTTCTCCTGGTGCGACAACTCAGGGTGCTGGTGGAGTTCCTTGTAAATCGTCAGCAATTGAGGCATTTCTGAGGTCACCAGCACGGGCAAATCCTGCGCCGAGGACAAGGCTGGAACCAGAAACGAGAGCAGCACTATTACCAGCGACTTCATGAGGAACTCCTTTGACAAATTGCGAAACCAGGGTTGGGGTGCGGCTAGACCGAAGGAACCTTCGAACTCCCCAGCGCTTCCAGCACATCAACGGCGGACGAGTAGCGTCCCAGGGGGGCGCTGATCTGCACACCTTGCACCATGGTGCGAACCGCCGCCAGCATGTCGCGCGCGATAGCAACGCCTTCAGCGCGGGCGGCCTCGGCGGTGCCGGCACGGGACATACGCGCGATGATCTCGTCGGGGACAGACACGCGCAACTCGTTCTTCATGAACTCGGCATTGCGGGCGCTGACCAGCGGCCAGATGCCGGCAACGATGGGAATCCGGCAGTGCTCGATGCGGCGCAGGAAATCCTCCAACAGGCGCAGGTCGAAGACGGGCTGGGTGACGGCGTACTCTGCCCCAGCCTGCACTTTGTATTCAAAGCGGCGAATCTCCTCATCAATGTTAGGTACGCCGGGATTGGCTCCGACACCGATCACGAACTTGGTGCCGTTACCGATGGGGTTGCTGCCAATATCGAGCCCGTGGTTCAGATTGTGCACGATATTGACCAATCCGATGGCATCCACGTCGAACACAGCGGTGGCGTCCGGATAACTGCCCATCTTCGGCGGATCGCCAGTGATACAAATCAAGTTGCGAATTCCCAGCGCGCTGGCGCCAAGTAAGTCGGACTGGATGCCCAATACGTTGCGGTCGCGGCAGGTGTAATGCAGGATGGGTTCGATCCCCACCTGCTGGGCAACCATCAGGCACAGGGCCTGGTTGCTCATGCGGGCTGAGGCGCGAGGGCTGTCCGGGATGTTGACGGCATTGACGCCCACCGATTTCAGGTATCGCGAACCCTCAATTTCCCTGGTACCGTCTGTCCCTTTCGGGGGAACGATTTCCACCATCACTACGAATTCGCCGTCAGCAATCTTGCGGCCAAGCTGCGAACGGTCGCCCAGCGGCGGTGGATCCACGAGATGCTGAACCGGCGCAGACGACTTAACAACGGGCGGCGTCGAGACGAACTTCTTCTTGAGCCGTCCCTTCATGTCGTGGATGTGGTCGGGAGTGGTGCCGCAGCAACCACCGATCAGGGACACGCCGATCTCGACAAATTTTTCAGCATAATTCGCCATGTATTCGGGCGAAGAAAGAAAGATGGTGCGGCCATCCACGGCGCGAGGCATTCCGGCGTTAGGCTGGGCTGACAGGGGGACGGAGGTGACAGCGCGTACCCGCTCCAAGGCATCCAGCACTGGCACCGGGCCGACGCTGCAGTTGATGCCGATCACGTCAGCGCCCCAGGCCTCCAGTTGCCGTCCATAATGCTCGGGACTCGATCCATCGAGACAGTTGCCTTCCTCATCGATGGTGACTTGCGCCACTACGGGCAGGCTGGGATTGACTTCACGGGCCGCCAGAATCGCCTGGTGCAGCTCTTCCAGGTAGCCGAACGTCTCCAGCACGATAAGATCGACGCCTTCCTCGTTCAGGGCGGTGATCTGCTCGCGAAAGGCTTCACGCGCCTCGGAGAGGGCGATCTTGCCCAGTGGCTCAATGCGGACGCCAAGCGGGCCTACTGCTCCGGCGACCATGGCATCGAAGCTCTTGGCGGCTTCCCGGGCCAGGCGGACCCCCCGGCGGTTGATTTCGGACAACTTATCCACGCATCCGTGTTTCGATAACCGAAACGAATTGGCGCCAAAGGTGTTTGTTTCTATGACCTCAGCGCCGGCCTTGAGGTATTCCGTGTGGATGCCGCGAATCAGGTCCGGCTGGGACAAGTTCAGCTCGTCATAACAGCGGTCAATGAAGATACCCTTGGAGAGCAGGAGTGTCCCCATGGCGCCGTCGCAAAGGACAGCACCTTTTTGCAATCGAGTAATCAGGTCAGTCGCCATTTTGCTCGTTGAATCAAGAAAGTGAGGTGTTATTGGCACTCTATCGCAAATGGAATCATAAGGCCACTGAGCACGCCCCGCTGAGACCGCCCGCCGGGCTCTGCTATAATTTTGCAGAATCTCATCAACTCAAGCCGTATCAACAGCATGAACGAGGTACAAGTTTGAAGCGGGCAGTACTCCTCCTGGGAACCCTGGTTCCCCTCCTGATCATCGCGTCCTGCAGTAGCAATAATAGTGTCACCGGTCCTAACGGAAATGCGACGGTGAACGCCCCCAGTAAACTCCAGAACCGGGCATTCATTTCCAACCAGTATTCCGGAAATCTCCAGATCATGGATAGTCAAACGGACACGACTGCCTTCTACACGGTGACCAACAATAACACCGGAGTGACAGGTCCGGGGGTAACCGGAACAGCTGTTTCGATCCCAGTCAGCACTTCGCTGACATTCATGGTCCTGAGTCCGGACAATTTAGAGACGTTGGTTTACAATCCGGCCACTTTCACGTTCACTTTTGTGACGAATTCGTCGGAAGCCACGAATGGCACCGTGTCGATGCCAAACTACGCGACCATGGCGGTGTACTCTCCGGATTCGAAGTTTGTTTATGTCCCAGTGCCAAATGCCACCGTCTCGGTGGGAACATCCAATACGTTCACGACTCCGGGTGCGATTGAGGTGATCACCACCGCATCGGGTCAGGTTACGAATGGCTATCCGGTGCCGCAGGCGCGCTATGCGGCCATCAGTCCCAGCGGTAACACGCTGCTGGTGTTCGCCAACAACGCGGACACGATGTGGTTGATTGACCTGACAGCTACTGCCCCAGTTGCGGTGGCGATTCCGGGCTTTGCTCGTCCGATCAACGCATTTTTCAGCAGCGACAGCAATACGGCATACGTGCTCAACTGCGGTCCAGAATGCGGATCGTCGGCGGGTCCGCCTTCGGTAATGAGCTTCGATGTACCGTCCCGGACGATTAAGTCAACGGTTGCAGTCGGCGGCGCCAGCGTCGGCGTGTTGAAGGGCACCATCCTGTATGTGGCGGGTTATCCGGGCGGCAACACGGGCACGTTTGACGTGGTCGATGTCAGCGCTATGACGCGCACCACGACCAACTCGATCGCCATCGGAGATGGAACCCACACCACCATGGCGCTCTCGAACAATAACAAGGCCTACATCGGAGCCGCTACTTGTATCAATGCAACGACTGGTTGCCTGTCAATCGTCGATCTGGGAAATACACAAGCTGCACCACCGGGTTCGCCCTTCGGTCCGGTAACTGGGATGCAGTCCATCCCCAACCGCAACACCATGTACGTAGTCGAGGGTGGGGTACTGCACATTTACGACACGACTACCGGGCAGTTGCAAGCCACGCAAATTTCGTTCCTGGGTGCGCTGTACGGAGTGGTGCAGGTTGACCCTTAAGCTGGGAGTTCGTTGAGAATGACACGGGCGGCCAAAACGGTCGCCCGTTGTGTTGTAGCCCGAGGTTATTGCGGCCGCAGCGTCAGGTAATGCTGGGCCGCCTGACTCACAGCTTCCGAAGAGAACGGCAGCTTGAACGTTCGACCGTGGTAGTAGGCGTCCCATTGATCGTTGTAGTGCTCGTCGAAAATATTGCCCGACTCCCCGTTTACGATGTTCAGCGTGGAGTTGTCGAGGTTCGCGAGATCAGCGGTATAGCGCTCGGAGGGGCCAAACTGTTTGCCCGCCTGCTTCACCGTCAGACCATCGCCGGATAGCGGCTGAGGTCCCGGACCGGCTCCCCGTTTGAGGATGGGGACATTGCTCCAGAAGGGGTGTTTCACGTCGATTTGATGGACACGGCCCCAGGTCCAGAGGCCCAGCGACTTCGGCGTCCGGGAATCGTTAACCGCAGCCTCGACCGCAGCCGTTAGTAGCTGGTCGTAGTTGGCGTAACCCGTGGGTAACCACTGCGGCGGTTGGTGCGACAGAACGGTCTCCAGCCAGACCGGAGTCATGAACCAGCGGGTATAGTCCTTCCACGAGTCGCCGAGCTTCGGTTGCAGCAAGAGTTCATTCAACTTACCGCGCGAGAAATAAGCGATGGAAGGCGCGACGGACTCGGTATCCATCTTACCGTCCCAACTGCGCATGATGTCCCCGGCGGACTTGGCCCGCTCCGAGGCCTCGGGTGTGTGGTCGATGGCATAGACAAAGCGTTCTGCACAATAGCGGTCGAACTCAGAGACGACGTCAGTCTCAATGGCCAACATGTCCGCCGGAGTGTACTTCCTGGGTTGGCTCAGGAGCTTGTAGATGCGCTCGGTACGATAAGGCGAATCCCATTCGATACTCACCGGGTAGGGATAGCCATTTGGACTGATGCGGCCGTTGGCGGTAGCGATGATGCCCGACGGAGGATCGAAGACCCGCGGCATCTGATCGTAGGGGATGAACCCAGTCCACTCATAGGCGTCGGTGTCGCCGGGAACCGGCACCGAGCCATCGCCCGAGGCACGTATCGGCACAAAGCCAGTGGCCTGATAACCAATGTGCCCATCCACGTCCGCATAGACGACGTTCTGCCCCGGTGCGCCAAAGTTCGAAAATGCAGCCCGGAAATCGTCCCAATTTTTCGCCGAGTTCACGTTCAAGAACACGATGCCAGAGGATTTCGGGTCATAGATGATCCACTTGAGCGCAAGCTTGCGGGTTTCGCCCGGAACCAGGTCAGTGATGATCGGTCCGTGGCGGGTGACGACGACATCGAGTTTGACCTCGGGCTTTCCCTTGACTCGGATAATTTCCTGGCGATGCTCGGGCTGTACCCATCCCTGCGGCGAGAGGTACTCGCCTTTGTCGTTGAACTTCTCGATGTACACGTCTTCGACAGCGGGTCCGAGATTGGTGAAACCCCAGGCAACGTAGCGGTTGTGTCCGACGATCACGTAGGGCACGCCGGGCAGAGTCACGCCGATCACGTCAAAGTCGCCGCAAATGAGGTGAGCCTCGTACCAGGTGTTGGGCAGCCGGAGATCGAGATGCATGTCGTTCGACAGTAGCGGCTTGCCGGTGACGGTATGAGCGCCGGATACCACCCAGTTATTCGAGCCGGGATGAAATCGGACGTCAGGCGACGAGGCAGGTGAGGGAAGAGCGAAGGGTGCGAGCGCTGCGTGAGGGACCGATTGCTGCGCGGGAGCATTCTTGGGCGTAGGTTTCGCGCCTTTCACGTTGGGCGGAAGGGCCTCGTCCTCGTCCGGCGTGAGGTCCTGGGGAAGTTCGTTCTCCAGCGACTGGCCTTCCGATCCCGGAGGATGATCGCGCCAGGAAGAATTCACGAACAGTTCGGCCGTGAGTTGGGGCCCGAGTTTGGCCAGGGCCTTTTCCTTCAGCAACTCTTCCTTGTAATAGCCGTGATTCAGGAACTCAGTCATGGAGAGGCCCACCAGCAGCGAGTCCTCGACAGTCCACACGTGCGGGGCGTAGGTCAGGAAGCGGAATTCAAGCGGAAGCGTTTTGGCGTGCTCGGAGATGTAGGCGTTCACACCGTTGGCATAGGCTTGGAATTGTGCGCGCTGCGCTGGCTCCATCCGTGCGGCGGCCTTCTCGGCTGCCTGACGCAGCCCAAGGATGCGCTGTTCGCGATCGGTATCGACGAAATCAGGGCCGAGAATCACGGCGAGATCGCCGGAGGCGAAGCGACGCGTCATGTCCATCTGCCAGAGCCGTTCCTGCGCCGTGATGTATCCCTGGGCGAAGAAGAGGTCGTCGAGACTCGTGGCCGTGATGGTGGGTATTCCCAACGAATCGCGAATCACCACCACAGGTTGGGAGAGGCCGGCAAGTTGGATGGTGCCGTCTTCCTGCGGCAAGGCTGCGCGCACCGCACGGTAAAACCAGACGTCGAAGGCGAGAAAAGCGATTAGGAGCAGCACCAGCAGCGCGATCACAACACGAAACAGCGGCTTGGTGCGCGAAGGACGGGAGGGAGCTAGTACAGTCGTGGATTCCATAGGAAAGCCTGATTGTAATGGACGCGGCGGTGGAGACGACACTGAAGCGAGCATCTTCGGTGCTATGCTGTTATCCGAAATCTGGTGCGGATGCGCGCAATATGGGAACGAAACGAGCCAACAACCCGAGCGTTCTGCAAAAGCGAGTCGACGATCAGCCGCGCATTTCGCGCGAGATGGTGCGCGAGGCGGAAACCATTTTCCACGATCACCTGCGCCGTGTGGGCCTGAAACATACCGGGCAGCGCGACACGATCCTTCGCACTTTCCTCGACACTCGCGATCACCTTTCCACTGACGAGCTCTACCGCCTGGTGAAGAAGCAGGACGAACGCATCGGATTCACCACTGTTTATCGCACCTTGAAGCTGCTGTCGGAGTGCGGCCTGGCCAGCGAAGTGGCCTTCAACGACGGCATCGCGCGCTACGAGCACCAGTACAACCGGCGCAATCACCATCACATGGTCTGTACCGAGTGCGGCAGTTCGGTGGAATTTTTCTCTACCGACATCGAGCGGATCGAGCGCGAGATTGGTCGCAAAAACAAATACCTCACCACCCGGCACACCTTCCAAATCTACGGCGTTTGCGAAAAGTGCCAGGCGAAAAGCAAGCGCCCGGTGGCCTAGTGTCCGTCGCAATGCTCTCCCTGGTGGAAGCTGCCGAACAAATACGCAGCCGCAAGCTGTCATCCATGGAGTTGACCCTCGAGTGTCTTGCTCGCATCGAGCGGCTGAACCCGTTGCTCAACGCTTTCATCACCGTGACGGCTGACCTTGCTCTCGAGCAGGCAGCTCGGGCGGATGCGGAAATCAGCTCGGGCAACTGGCGCGGACCGTTGCATGGCATTCCTATCGCACTGAAAGACTTGATCGATGTAGCGGGAGTGCGAACAACGGCTGGCAGCAGGCAGTTCGGCAACCGCATCGCGACGAAGGATGCGGCCATCGTCACGCAACTAGAGAGGGCAGGCGCGGTGATCGTGGGGAAGACAAACCTCCATGAGTTTGCCTTTGGCGGCAGTGGGATCGTCAGCGCGTTCAGGCCCGCGAAGAATCCGTGGGAAATCACCCGGATCACTGGAGGGTCGTCATCCGGATCTGCTGCTGCTGTGGCCGCCGGAATGTGCATCGCGGCCATCGGCACGGATACGGCAGGATCGGTGCGGGTCCCAGCGGCCCTCTGCGGCGTGGTCGGACATCGACCCAGCCTAGGAATGCTGAGCAACGAACGAATTGTTCCGCTGGCCAAGTCATTCGACACCCCGGGGCCGATCGCCCGGACCGTTCGCGATGCGGTAACGATTCTCAACTGTCTGACGGCACCTGGCGCCACGAAGTTCTCCGCCGGGGTGGATGAACCGGTCACGAAACTCAGGATGGGTGTAGCCCGAAACCTCCGCGATGAGGCCGACCCGGAAGTTGCTGGCTGCTTCTACGGCGCGGTAGAGGCATTGTCGGGGATGGTCGCACAAGTTAGCGAGTTCGATCTGCAATGGGAGACCCCGCCGGCGATTCGGAGTTACGAGATCCATCGTTACCACGAGAAAATGTTGAAGGCTACGCCGGAGCTCTACGATCCTCGCACGCTCGATCGGGTACGCGACACCGCAGGCGTCAGCGAAGACGAATACCAGCGGGCGCTGCGCGAACTTACCGAGTTCAACCAAAGCGTGCGTGTTTTCGACACGCTCGATGTAGTGCTGAGTCCGACTGTGCCCGTTGCGGCGCCGAGAATCGCAGACCTCGAAGCGCTCGATTCCCCCAGCTTGAGGCAGTTCGAACTCCGATACCTGCTGAAGAACACATTCCCGTTCAGTTCGCTGTGGTGGCCGAGCGTGTCGGTGCCGTGCGGATTTACCGGAGAAGGGCTGCCCGTGGGACTGCAAATCTCCGCAGCGCCAGAAGCCGATGGTGTGGCGTTGCGCTTGGCGCATGCGTACGAGCAAGCGACGGAGTGGCACAAGCAGGTACCGCCGATGGCGGGCTAAAACCCCAGGCACACGGGTTCCGGTTGAAGCTCAATGCCGAACTCAGACAGCACGCGCGACTGGATTTTATCCTTCAGCGCGACGATGTCGGCGGCGGTGGCTCCTCCGCGATTGACGATTGCTAGCGCGTGACGGCGAGAAATCCCAGCCGCGCCCAAGCTGTAGCCCTTGGCGAACCCGGAGTGTTCGACAAGCCATGCCGCCGAGAGCTTGCGAAATCCCTCACCTGCGGGATAGCTGGGCATCACCAGGCCTCGTGGCCGTAACTTAGCCTCAAGATCGTCGAATTCGTGTTGGGCGACAATTGGGTTCTTGAAGAACGAGCCCGCACTGCGAGCGTCGTCATCGCCGGGAACGATGAGCATTGCCTTGCGGCGGCGAATCTCACGCACGGCGGCTCGGACCGCAGTCAACGTCGGAGGAGTGGTTGCCTCGGCGAAAGCCCTCTGCAGGTCGGCGTATCGAACCGCAGGACGGCCGCCACGTTGAAGTAAGAATGACACGCGGAGAATGATGTAGCGGTCACGCTTCGAAATATTGAAAATGCTGGCGCGATAGCCAAAGCCGCACTCTTCGTTAGTAAACGTCTTGACTCCCAGAGATTGACGATCGAGCGCCGTAACCGCGTGAATCGTCTCCGAAACTTCCTGGCCATAAGCGCCGACATTTTGTACTGGAGTTCCGCCGACGGAGCCTGGGATTCCGCTTAGACACTCAATACCGGCTAAGTCTTCTTCGACGGCCAGGGCCACAAAGTCGTCCCAGTCTTCGCCCGCCGCCACGTTGAAGACCACACGGTCGCCTTCGTTGGCCACTTGCTCGATCCCGCGCAGGGCGATCTTCAGAACCAGGCCATCGAATCCGCGGTCGGAAACCAGCAGGTTGCTTCCGCCTCCCAACACGAAGTGCGGCACGTGGTGCGACTCTGCGAACTGAAGAGCCACGCGCACGTCGGATTCCGAGTCGGCTTCGGCGAAATAGCGGGATGGGCCTCCCACGCCAAGCGTGGTGAGCGGGGCCAGCGGTACCTGTTCGCGGATGTTCATGGGCGTAGAGCCACTATAAATGGTTGGCGCGAGGGTGAATTCGGTGAGCCGTTCAGGTGACGAAACACCGCGCCCGCTGAAAGCTCTCCGCGGTCCACTGCGGGTTGCTTCCTTTTACACGTGACAAGCATCAGTATGGAAAGAATCATTCCCATTGCAACAGGAGCGAAGATGTATCCAGAAATCTTGATTATCCCCATGCGCGAAGAACTAACGCGGGCTGGTGCACAGGAATTGCGCACTGCCGCCGACGTCGATGCCGCGTTGGCGGACACGAACGGCACCGCACTCGTCGTCGTGAATTCGGTCTGTGGCTGCGCGGCGGGCAAGATGCGTCCGGGCGTGCGCATGGCATTGCAGAGCTCAGCCCGGCCCAATCGTGTGTACACCGTGTTTGCCGGACAGGACCGCGAAGCCACGGAGCGTGCGCGCCAGCTTTTCGGAGCCTATCCGCCATCATCGCCCAGCCTCGCGCTGTTTCGGGATGGAGAACTGGTCCACTTCGTGCCGCGCAGCGAAATTGAAAGCCGTACCGCTGAAGACATCGCGCGCAGCTTGGCCAGTGTGTTCGCGCAGCACTGCGGGCAGACCGTATCAAATAATTAGAGAAATCGCAGGATGACAAAGGGAGCTTCCGAGGAAGCTCCTTTTCTTCTTGACGAACCGTAGCTATTTCGCGGCGCTCTTGAAGGCTTTGATCACGATATCGTTGGGCTGGTTGCCAACCGGTATGAGGGTGACCAGCGCGCGATCGGCGCTGATCTTCGAGTTGTCGCGGGTCTTGACCGTGCGCACGACGGCGACGTCGCCGGACTTGGTGTCCACCACCAGCAGGTGCTCCTCGTTGGGCGTAAGCGCCAGACCGTCGGGCTGGCTACCTACCGGCACCGAGCCAATGACGCGGCCTTCATCGATCGCGTAAACGCTGATTGAGTTGGACCCGAAGTTGCTCACGTAGAGCAGCGTGTTGTCGGAGGTCACCAGGCCCCGCACCGGGTTGCTGCCGATGAGATAGCTTCCGCTGACTTCATTGGTGTACGCCTCAACGATGGAAAAGCTGTTGGAGTCGAAGTTGCTGACGAAGATCTCACCGCCATCCGGTTTCAATGCCATCTGAATTGGGAGCTTGCCAATATCAAGCAGCGCCAGCAGTCGGTCTGTCTTCAGATCGATGGAGGCAACCTGGTTCGGGCCCGGACAAGAAACAAAGACGTGGCTGTTGTCGGGCAGAATCACCAAGTCCTGCGGTTGGGCACAGACGGAAACGGTGCTGCGCACGGCGAGCTTTTGAGTGTCGATGAGCGAAACCGTGTTGGACGCGCGGTTGCTCACAGCGACTACTCGTCCATCGGGTGAGACCTTCGCCATTCCGGGTGAGTTGCCAACGGAAATGGTCGCGATTACCACACGCTTGTCGAGATCGAGGACAGACACATTCGCCGATCCCGAGTTCGCCACGTAGGCGCGCTTGCCGTCGGGCGACACCGAGACGAAATACGGGGCGCGATGCACGCCGATGGTGGCAGCGACCTGATTACGTTCTGCATCGATGATGGTGACATTGTTGGAATCAGTGTTGGCGACGTAGATTTCGTTGCGGGCAGGATTGTCGGCCAGTCCCGTGGGATTCTTGCCGACCGCAATGGTCTTCACGTTGCGCAGGGCGAGAGTATCGATCACGCTGACCGAGTCGCTCTTACCATTACTCACGTAAGCGAATTCGTGATATGCGGGGTCAATGGCGGCGCGCTGGCGGCACGCCACGGGCAAGAGCGATAGTCCCAACAATAGCGAAGCCGCGGTCCACTTGCGCGTTGCGCACCGAGGGAGCGGCGTTGCGGGCATCAGTCGGCGGCCGCACCGGCGGAACGCCGCGCTGCAGGGTCGGCGACTGGATCGGCAATCGTTCGTCCCAAGACCTGGGCAATCTGGCGAACCTCATTCATGAGGTTGTCGAACTGGTCAGGATAGAGCGACTGGTTGCCGTCGCTGAGCGCGTGGTCGGGATCGTTATGTACCTCGATGATGAGACCGTCGGCGCCCACGGCGACAGCGGCACGTGACAGCGGCGTGACTTTGTTACGCTTGCCGGTGCCATGGCTGGGATCGACGAGGATGGGCAAGTGGCTCAGTCGCTGCACTGCCGGAACCACGCTGAGGTCAAGCGTGTTGCGGGTGTGATCGGCGAAGGTGCGCACTCCGCGCTCACACAGGATCACGTTGTAGTTGCCCTCGCTCATGATGTACTCGGCGGCCATGAGGAACTCTTCCAGCGTGGCCGACATGCCGCGCTTCAGCAGCACGGGCTTGCGGGCGCGTCCTGCGGCCTTGAGCAGCGAGAAGTTCTGCATGTTGCGCGCGCCAATCTGGATGACGTCGACGTATTCGTCCACCAGCGCGAGCGATTCGTGATCGACGGCTTCGGTGACGATCAGCAGGCCAAAGCGCTCGCGAACTTCGGCCAGGATCTGCAGACCCAATTCGCCGAGACCCTGAAACGCGTAAGGGGAAGTGCGGGGCTTGTAAGCGCCTCCGCGGAAAAAGCGGGCGCCGGCTTTGGCGACACGTTCGGCAACCGCGAAAGCCTGCTCGTGGGACTCGACGCCGCAGGGGCCAGCGATGACCGCAATTTCGTTGCCTCCGATGGAGGCCTCGGAGCCGGGAAAGCGGACGATGGTGTCTTCATCCTTAACGTCGCGGCTGACTAGTTTGTAGGGCTTGCTGACCTTGATGACTTCCTGCACACCTTCAAGCGATTCGAAGGTGCCGGTCTCCAATTCTCCGCGATTGCCAGTGATGCCAATGGCAGTCCGCTGCGCACCGGGCATGGAGTGGGCGCGCAATCCGTAACTCTCAATTTTCTGACAAACGGCCCGCACCTGTTCTTCCGATGCGTTGGCCTTCATGACTACCAGCATAAACAACCCCTTGTGACTAACCAGTGTACCGTTCGCCCGCGTCTGGAGCAATGAAAACGCAGGTTCGTGCGCGGCACAGCGCTCCAAGCCCTGGCATTCTTGTCATTCCTCCCTAACTTCAGCGTGTGCGTGCGAACTCCCCGCTTCAGGTGTGCGGCGGAATAAAGGCGTTCGAAGCTCGAAAGATCAAACCGCGGAGCGGCGATTCGGTGTTAGCCCCAGGCGTAAGCCTGGGGTCGAGTGGGAAATCGACACCAGCCGCGGAGCGGCGTCGTTGTTTTCACCCACACGCTTTAGGCCGGCGGGAATCTGCTTTTCCTTCCCGCAGCCTCAAGAGTTGCACGTCGCGTAAATGTAGAATCGAGCAACCATGGCCGAGGCATCCGGAACCAAAGAGAAGGACATCCTGAAGCTGCTGCCGCCGCCGGCGAAGCCTCCGAAGCTGACCTCGCGGCGCATCGGCATCCACACTTCGACGGCGGGTGGAGTGGCAAATGCGGCCGAGCGCGCCTACCGACTGGGGTACAATACTCTCCAGATATTTTCATCGAGCCCGCGCCAGTGGAAGCCTTACGACCTAACGCCCGAGCAGCGGGACGAGATGATCAGGTTGCGCGCCAAGTACGACCTGCGTCCATTAGTGATCCACGCCAACTACCTGGTGAACCTGGCAGGCGGGAACCCTGAGTTCCGCGCCAAGTCGATTGCGGCATTTCGCGCCGAGGTGGAGCGCGCACTGGCGCTCGAGTCGGAATTCATGGTGCTGCATCCCGGATCGTTTCGCGGCGGTAGTCGTGAGGAAGGCCTGCGGCGCGTGGCGCTGGCCATCGAGCAGGCGGCGGATGGGCTCGATCTGCAAGCGGGGAACCTGCGCATCCTGATCGAGAACACCGCAGGATCGGAGTTCTCGCTGGGCGGCAACTTCGAGCAAGTTGCAGAGTTGCTGTACTTATTGCAGAACTTCGTGCCGTGCGGAGCATGCATCGACACCTGCCACACCCATGTCGCTGGATACGACATCGTCAGTGATGAAGGCTACGACGAGACGCTCGATCAACTGGAGCGCACCGTCGGCCTGCGCAACGTGTACGTGTGGCACTGCAACGACGCCAAGGCGGAGCGCGGATCACGCCTCGATCGTCATCAGAACATTGGCAAGGGAACCATGGGACTGGGGCCGTTCCACCGCTTGTTAAATGACAAGCGCCTGGCCAGCGCTGCTTTCATTGCAGAAACTCCCATTGACGAACCGCTAGACGATTTGCAGAATGTGAATGCCCTGAAGGCGCTGGTGGGGGCGTCGGCGATTCCTCGGAACAAAGCTTCGCGAACCAAAGGCAATGTACCTCCGGAAGCGACACTGAAGAAATCAGCCATCCCGCGAACCCGCCGCTAGCCACACGCTCCCCGTTGTAAAATCGAGAATTATCCCTTTCTCATCGAATGAGTACATACATGGCCGAGTCGAAAACAGAGCAGCCCGATCCATCTCCTGCCGTCAGCGCGCAACCGGAAGCTGCTGACGGTGCACGTCCCGAACGCTACGATCCCCAGACCATTGAGCAGAAGTGGTCAGAGCGTTGGGCGCAGAATCCCGACCTGTACAAGGCTGAGCCTGCCACGAGCGCGCGCAAGAAATATTACCTGCTCGAAATGCTGCCCTATCCCTCGGGCGCGCTGCACATGGGACACGTGCGCAACTACTCGATCGGCGACGCGCTGGCGCGTTACATGTGGATGCAGGGCCACAACGTGCTGCACCCCATGGGATGGGACGCGTTCGGGTTGCCCGCGGAAAACGCCGCCATCAAGAACCAGACTCCGCCAAAAGAATGGACGCTGCACAACATCGCCAGCATGAAGGCGCAAATGAAGCGCCTGGGCTTTGCCTACGACTGGTCCACCGAGATCACCACCTGTTTGCCCGACTACTACCGCTGGAACCAGTGGTTCTTCGTCAAGCTGCTGGAGAAGGGCCTGGCGTACCGCAAATTGGCGAAGGTGAACTGGTGTCCCGAGTGCGCCACCGTGCTCGCCAACGAGCAGGTGCTGTCCAACGGATGCTGCTGGCGCCACGAGTCCACGCCGGTCGAGCAGCGCGAACTGGAGCAGTGGTTCCTGCGCATCACCAACTATGCCGACGAATTGTTGAAGTCGTTGGATTCGATGCCGGGTTGGCCCGAGCGCGTCACCGCGCAACAACGTCACTGGATTGGACGCAGCGAGGGCACATACGTCGATTTCAAACTCGACGGCGAGGCTGGCGCGGCGGGCGACAAGATCACCGTGTTCACCACGCGCGTGGACACGATCTACGGCGCGACCTCTCTGCAATTGGCGCCGGAGCATCCGCTAGTGGCCGACCTGGTTGCGGGCAATCCCGAATTGCGCAACAAAGTAGATGAGTTGATGTCGGAGCAGCGCAAGGCCAAGGAGGTTGGCGACATTGGCGCCATCGAGAAGCACGGCATTTTCACCGAGCGCTACGCGCTGAACCCATACAACGGCGAGAAGGTGCCGATCTGGGTGGCGAACTATGTGCTCATGGACTACGGCACCGGCGCGATCATGTCGGTCCCCGCGCACGATGATCGCGACTACGAGTTCGCGAAGAAGTACGGCCTCGACATTCGCGTGGTCATCCTGCCGCGGCGGGAAGGCGACGCGCCCGACGGAAGTCCCAACGAGCCGGTGTTGCCGTTCGTCGAAACCAACAGCCTGCTCATCAACTCCGGCGAATTTAGCGGACTGCCGTCCGACGAAGCCATCACCAAGATGTCGAAGTATGCCGAGGACCACGGCTTTGGCAAGGCGACCGTCATCTACAAGTTGCGCGATTGGGGCATCAGCCGCCAGCGCTACTGGGGCACGCCCATCCCGGTCATTTATTGCGAGCATTGCGGCGCCGTGCCGGTCCCCGAGAAAGACCTGCCCGTACTTCTGCCGGAAAACGTCGAGATCACCCTGGCGGGGGGCTCGCCGTTGTCCCGCCTGCCTGAGTTTGTGAACGTACCTTGCCCGAAATGCGGCGGTGCGGCGCGTCGCGAGACCGATACCATGGACACCTTTGTCGATTCGTCCTGGTACTTCTATCGCTACACCAACCCGCGTATCGATACCGCTCCAGTCGACGGTGCGGCCGCGGCCTACTGGTTCCCCATCGATCAGTACATCGGGGGCGCGGAACACGCGGTCATGCACCTGATCTACTCGCGATTCTGGACCAAGATGATGTGCGACATCGGGCTGGTGAAAAACTCCGAGCCGGTGGAGCGGCTGTTCACCCAGGGCATGGTGATCAAGGGCGGCTTCAAGATGTCGAAGAACCGGGGCAACGTGGTCTCGCCCGACGACATGGTCGCCCGTTACGGCGCCGACACCACGCGCATGTATACGCTGTTCGCCGCTCCTCCCGACCGTGATCTGGATTGGCAGGACTCGGGGCTGGAAGGCGTCAGCCGCTTCCTGTCGCGCGTGTACCGATTCGTCGCGCGCAATGCGCAGCCGGCGGATCAGACAGGTAGTGCGGCGCTTCAGCGCCGCGTAGGCGATGAGCCGGGTTTCAACCCGGCGACACCGGCGAGCGAATTGTCTCCCTCCGCCCGCAAGGTCCAGCGCAAATTGCACCAGACCATCCGGCGCATCACCGCGGATTTCGGCGGACGCTGGCACTTCAACACCTCGATCGCAGCCATCATGGAGCTGGTCAACGAACTGTACGCCTACGAGGACAGCGTGCAGCGCGGTGGCGAACCAGCAGCTCCTGCACCGTTGATGGCGGATGTGCAACGCAAGCTGGTGCTGATGCTGGCTCCCTTCGCGCCGTATCTGGCGGCGGAGTTGTGGGAGATGCTGGGCGAAACCACAGACCTGTTGCGCGCGCCGTGGCCGAAGTTGGATCCCGCGCTGGCGAAGGAAGAAGAAATCGAGATGGCCGTGCAGGTGAACGGCAAGATCAAGACGCGCATCACTGTGCCCGCTGATGCGGAGGAAACGCAAATCCGCGAGATCGCCCTGGCTAACGAAAAAGTCAAAGCCGCGATCGCAGGCAAAGAGATTGTGAAGGTGCTGGTGGTGAAGGGAAGGCTAGTAAACGTGGTGGTGCAGTAATAGTCACTGCAACTAGTCTCATACAACGGTTTTGAAAGGGCACGGCTTCAGCCGTGCCGCACAAGTCTTTATTTATTGTCATCCCCCGCGGACTGAAGTCCGCGGGGGATTTGCTTTTCGGGTCTGGCGAGTGGAGGCCGCGATCTTAGCGGTCGCGGTGGCTCGAGGACCCGGCCTAGCGCCGAAAAGACCGACGCGAACCTAGGGGGTATAGAGTTCGGCGTCGGAACCTCCGACGGCCAGCACTTGTCCATTCAATAGCCGCGTCGCCGAGTGACGTACGGACTGCAGCAGGCTACCGGTCAGCGTCCAGCTATTGGTGAACGGATCGTAGAGCGCGCAGTGTGTCGTCGGGTAGGCATGGCCGCCGTACATGATCGTGTTTCCGACCAGAAGAACCTTTCCCGTTCCCAGCAGTTGCATGGGTCCGACGCTGATTGCATTGCCACATTGTCCCAGGCTGTGAGTCCAAGTATTCGCGAATGGGTTGAAGAACTCACTTGCGTAGCAGGAGAACTTATTCCCATAGACCAGCACATTGCCGTTTGGCAATAGCGCGGTAGAAACGCCCGTGTGGCTGTAATACGTTCCTGCCGTCAACGTCCACTGCCCGGTAGAGGGATCGTAAATCTCGCCCGGAGCGCCTGTGGATCCAGAAGCATCTACCTTCAGCGCACGCCCGTCCCGGAGGGTCGTCAGCGCCAACGGATGATAGTTAGGCATGCTGTTGGTAGCTCTCCACGTGCCTCGGGAGGGATCATAGAGCTCGGCTGTGTTTCCTGACAGGTCGTTAGGAGTGGCTCCGCCTGCGACCAACACTTCCCCATTTGAGAGGAGAGTTGCGCCGTGCGCGGCGCGGGCTATCGTCATGCCGCCAGTGCTTGTCCAACGCCCGGTGGACGGGTTGTACAGCTCAGCGCTGGCGAGGATTAGGGTTTGTGAATTGGAGCCACCTGCAACCAGAACTTCGCCGTTCGGAAGCAATGTAGCCGTGTGCTCCATGCGGGCTGTTGCCATGGCCGCCGTGACGGTCCACTTGCCGGTAGCAGGGTTGTACAGCTCGGCACTGGAGAGAGCATTGTGTGCCAGGTCCTCGCCACCTGTAACTAGTACCTGCCCGTTCTGAAGCAGAGTGGCAGTATGGGCGGTGCGGGGCGTATTGAGCGTGCCTGTGCTTGCCCATGTGCCAGAAGTCTGAGCTAGGAGTGGCGAGGAAGTGCTCGACACCAAGGCGGTAGCAAGTAATGCTGCTAACACGTACGTACGAACCGCAGTTAACCTGTGCCGGTTTTCGCGAGTCATGGCGACCTCCTGGAGAGACGGCTAGAAGGCAACCAGAATCCGTGTCGTCATGGCGGTTCCAGTCGAATGATCGACCAATCCGCGAGCCTCCGCCAAATCGTTCGGGCGGTTTTCTCCGGTGCGTTCAGTTCACCAAATGCCAGTATTGCGCATGTCATGGAGGCGTCAACAGATTGTCAAATTGTTGTGTCTTGAGAGGATGGGTGCCTTATCTTTTTCCTGCTGTCAGGAAGAGTGGGACTGGCTTTGTCCGGATTGCGACGGCTGCGCGACCTGAAGAAGCAGTTCCGCTAGTGTCCGTGTCATAGCTCAGAAGAAGCTCGTAGAACGCTGGCAACTGGCCACTGGCAACCGGCAACTGACTTGTTACCTTCGTAACGTCGCCTCGCTGATTTCGCGTGACTTGTTTCCCTGCAAAGGCCTATTCATAAAACTGGCATGTTTCGCTTCCAACTAGGGGAGCGGAACTCGACGCCTACCGGATTCTGCGAAAAGGGTTCGTTCGGCGGCGTCGGAGGCGCATTATTCTCGCGTCCGTTTTCCGGAAAGACGGCAAAGAGCCGTCTTTTATGCCACTAAGTTTTTTGAATAGAATATTTTGCCAATAAGTCAAACGGGCTCAATATTTTGCGGAGACTTTCGCCTTTCGCCCCTTATGTTTTCAATATTTTACGGGCAATGGGGAGGGGGAGGGGGGAGAGTGACAAACTGGTTAACCGACGTTATTCGAATTCCTTCAGCTCTTCCGGATGCCGCTTCAACTGCCACCGCCAAAAGGCGTAGAAAGGAGCACCGAGGAAGACGATGCCGATTCCTACTAGCGTCTCCTTGGGGCGAGTGACAACGGAGTTCAGCGCCCACGCTCCCGCCATCAGCAAATATAGCGCGGGGAGATAGGGATATCCGGTGCACAGGTAAGGTCGAGCGACATCCGGACGCTTGCGGCGTAGTACAAACAATGCGGCGACGGCAGCGACGTACGACAGCACCATCATGAACATCACATAGGTGTAGAGCTGGTCGTAGCTGCCGCTGAACGCGAGGACGATGGACCAGACGCTCAGCGCGATCAGGCTGAACGCGGGCGTGCGGTACTTGGGATGCACGCGTCCCATGGCGTGAAAAAAAGCTCCATCACGTGCCATGGCGTAAGACACGCGCGCGCTGCACAGAATTGCGCTCGAGGCTGCGCCGAAACACGAGAGCGCAATGGTTGCTCCCAGCCACTTGGCAGCGTTGGACGAAAAAAGTGTTATGGCTGCGGCCTGTGCGATGGTGGTTTCGTTGGCCACCTGCGTGATGGGCAGCGCGTAAAGGTAAACCACGTTGACGCTGACGTAAATGACGCCGACCAGTAGAATTCCCAGCAATAATGCTCGCGGCAGCACACGTTGCGGATTCTTGATCTCGCCGGAAACCCAGGTTACATAAACCCATCCGTCATAAGCCCAGAACACGGCGATCAGTGCGACGCCAAAGCCCGAGATCACATGCGACAGCGAGGCGGGCTGATCGAGCGGCAAGTTGACCGCGTAGTTTGCCCATGACCCCTTGCCGATGGCGAGTCCGAGTAGAACGAAGATTCCGATGGCGGCGAACTTGGCCCACGTTGCGGCGTTGATGAGAGCGGAGCCGCGCTTTACGCCAAGAACGTTGATCGTGGTAAGCAGCACTATCGCGCCGATGGAGACTACATTTCCGCGCGTCAGCGTGAAGCCAAGAAACGTCACTATGGGTTTGTGTGCCGCGGCGAGAGGAACGATAGCGCCGAAGTACTCGGCGAATCCGACGGCGAGCGCGGCGATGGTGCCGCTCTGGCCGACGGTGAAGATCATCCAGCCGTAGAGGAATGCGGGGAATTCGCCATAGGCTTCGCGCAGGAAGACATACTGGCCTCCTGACTGCGGATACATCGCCGCCATTTCGGCGAAGGCGAAGCAGGCGAGCAGCGAGATGAGCCCGCCGACCAACCACACGCCGAGGAAGTAGAGCGGTTTGTGAACGGCGGTAGCGATTTGTCCGGCGGTAAGAAAGATGCCCGAGCCGATGATGCCGCCGACCATCAGCATGACGGAGTCCATCAGCGAGAGCCCGCGGACGAGCGTGGGCTCGTGGCTTACGGCCTGATCGGCGCGGGTTGTCGCGGATTGCGGCATGATCAGCCCATCCCCAGGTCTTCGGCCATCTCGAGCGGAGTTCCGCAGTCGCGGCAGATGACGGCGGAGCAGTCGCCACAGGCAAGCGGGTCGTCGACCTCGCATGCGCAGTTGGGGCAATACAGTGGCGACGGGAGCTTGGTGGAACCGTTGGAGGATTGGTCGGGAGTTTGAGCCATGAGTTTCCGAGACTGTAGCATAGAGGTTCGAAATGCGCGAGGGAACGATGAGCGACCGTAGAACTGCATCCGCCGACGAGCAATTACGCCAGGAATTTAACCAGTGGGCCGAACAGGGCAAGGGCGAAGAGATGGAAGCCCATCACATCAGCATCACCGAGCAGACGTTGGCACTGATGAACCTGAAGCCGGGCGATCGCGTGCTGGATCTGGGCTGTGGCGCGGGATGGGCCAGCCGGTTGATCGCCAAAGCGGTCGACGATCCGGCGCGGCCGGGACAAGTGATCGGCATCGATGTGTCAGACGAGATGATTCGGCGCGCGCGCGCGGCGTCGACCGAGCACGACAACCTGATGTTCGTGGTGGGCTCGGCGCAGCAAGTTCCTTGGGAGGAGAACTTCTTCGACAAGGTGTTGTCGGTCGAGTCGTTTTACTATTACGCGGACCAGGAGCGCGCGCTGGCCGAATTGTTTCGCGTGATGGCGCCGAAGGGCGAGTTATTCATCCTCATCAACTTGTATCGCGACAATCACTACTCGCTGCGCTGGGTCGAGGAGTTGAAAGTCCCGGTGCAAGTGCATTCGGAGCAGGAGTACATCGAGATGCTGCAGCGCCACACCTTTGAGGATGTGAGGGCGGTGCGGGTTCCCGACCTCACGCCGACACCTGATGAATACAGCGGACGGTGGTTCAAGAATGCCGAAGAGTTGAAGGATTTCAAGCGCATTGGTGCGCTGTTGCTGGTGGCGCGCAAGCCGGATTTTGAATCGCCTCCGCCGGGATACCAAGTGTACTGACGATCGATACACCCACATATCCCAAAATCAGGGATATGTGGGCCACCCGACGGGCTAACTACGAAGCCGCCGTTACGTGGCTTGCGGGTCGCAACGACCGGGTCATTGCATACCTGGACTCGGGTATGGCGATAGGGGTCCTTCGACTCCGTTCGCCGGGCTCACTTCGCTCAGGATGACAAGCGAAGAAAGCCGAAGCGCTACTGACTGCCTCTACAGATTCCCCAGTCCCGGGCCAAGGCGAATGCTGCCATTCACGTTGTTAAGTTCGATGTGAGTGCCTCCACTGCCGAGCGTACCGTCGAGATGGTGCCCCATGAACTTCCCTTTGACTTGAAGGGGGAAATCGGTGGTGATGCCCCCGTTGACGGTCGAGGCGCTCACTTCGGCGTTTGGCGATGCGGGCAGCCCGAGATTGATGGCTCCATTCACTGACTTCAGATGGATCTCCTTCACGTTGTCGAGCGTGCGGAAATTCGCCGTGATCGTACCGTTGACTGCGGAGATGTTCAGGCGACCGGAGAGGTCATGAAGATCCGTCTTTCCGTTCACCAGATTCGCGTCGATGTCCCCGTTTACCTGGGATACTTCGAGTGAGCCGTTTACCAAGTTGATGTGGTCCAGGCGAGCCATGCGCGGTACGTGCAACTCGTAGGTCACGGTTGCCGGATTATTATTGTTGCGCCCTTCAGGGTACTTGGTCTTGATTTGGACAGAGTCGCTGCTGGCGTCAACCTCGATGCGGGCCTCGTCGAGTTTCTGCTGATCGCGCGCTTTTTTCACGGCGTCGACCTGGACTTCGTTGCGCTCCCATCCAGTGACGGTGACATTGCCGTTGATATTTTCCAGAGAGACACGGCCGTTGGAAGAGAGAGGAACAGTTCGGTGGAAATCCTGTGTGACTTGAGCTTGAGCCGAAATAGCAAACACAAGCGCCGTTAGCGAAACCCAAAAAGCTGTCCTAGCAAGAACTGAATTGCGGGAATGTTGCATAGTTCCTCCTGTCGCAGGTTAGACGAGTAGATATACGCACGGATAGGAAGAATTGTTCAGCTAGATAGTGACCGCAGCAACTAAGCAATTAGTCTCTAAAGCGATAGCGGATGAGGTCGTACAGGGCCTTGTAGCCATCGTGCCAGCTGATTTTTTTGCCCTCGGCGTAAGTGCGGCCGTGGTAGACAATCGGCACTTCGTAGATGCGGGCGCCCAGCTTGGCGACCTTCACTGTCATCTCGGTTTCGACGCTGAAGCGATCGGAATGCAGGTGCATGCGCTCAATCAGCTCGCGGCGGAAGACCTTGTAGCAGGCGGTCACGTCGTGGATGGCGAGGCCGGTGAGCAGGTTGCAGATGATGGAAAAGAGCCGGTTCAGCAGAAAACGATAATAGCGCTGAACGCGATGCGGTCCGCTGTGAAAGCGGTTACCAAAGACGGCGTCGGCGTGCCCTTCGAGTATGGGAGCGAGCAGGATGGGATAGTCCTTGGGATCGTATTCAAGGTCGGCATCCTGGATGAGGACGATCTCGCCGGTGGCTTGCGCCAGTCCGGTGCGAACGCCGGCGCCTTTTCCCTGGTTCTTCTCGTGCAGGGCAAGCTTAACGGAGTTGGCGCCATTGTTTCCCAGCACGCTTGCCAGATCGGCTTGTTGCAAGAATTCACGTGTGCCATCAGTGGAGCAGTCATCCACGATGATGAGTTCCTTGTGCAGCACGATCGGCTGCTGGGCCACCTGTTGAAGGAGCTGCATCACGGTCTTTCGTTCGTTGTAGACCGGGATGATGATGGAAAGCGTGTGAAACTGCTGGACGCCCAGGTCTTCAGTCGGCATGGCGAGGCTGGGCGGCGCCTTTCAAGTGCGGATTGCGCGGTCTGACTTGGGTGAACAAATAGACTCCAAGAATCACCAGTTCCGGATCAATCGGGTGCCGGTAACGGGGATGCGGGAAACTTACATAGTAAACCAGCGGATAAAAGATCAGCAGGCTGGCGAACAGGAAGACACCATGGACGCGGTTCTTGATGGCGAAGACAAGTCCGGCGATTGAGAGCAGCGAAGAGGCCAGAAAGAGCGAGTTCTTGAACTGCTCGAGCGCCTGGATTTTTGAGAGGCGCGGGAGGCCGTTCCAATAAAAGACAAACCTGCGAAAGGTGATGATGGCGAATTGCTCTGGATTGTCGGTAATCCACTGCTTAGCCAATCGCGATTGTTCTGCGGAATAGGCCGCCTCACCCATCTCCTGGTATTGACGGTAAAGGATCGGGTTCTGGCTGGGATGATACATGCCCACCCAAATGCCTTCGGCGAGCGGGTTGTTGCCACAGCGAAGTTCGACTCCCACGTTGTCGCGCACGAAGACCGGTTTGTGGAACACCTCATAGTTACGCACCAGCCAAGGCATCATTGTCATCCAGAAGAGGACGGCGGCGACGATGGCGGGGAGCACGAAACGCTTACCACGACAGTAGAGTTGATAGGCGAGCCAGCATCCAGCGAAAGGTAGGAACGAAAGTGTCGAAGGATTGGTGAGGCCGATAACGCCCCACAGCACGCCAAATCCGATCCAAGACGTAATGCGATCGTCGCCATCCATCTCGACGGTCAGCATGAAGGCCAGACTCAACAGCAGCGCGGTGAGGCTGGTTTCCCAGATCCAGCGTACCGACCAGTACATGATGTAGGGCAGTAGCGCCCAGATCCATCCCGACCAGAGTGCGACTTTTTCGTTGAACACGCGGCGTGCCGTGCGATAGATCGCCCAGGCCGTAAGTGCCGAGCACAGGCTGTTGAAGGTCAATAGCGCGAACGATGCGGCGTGCGAGTAGGTTCCGAAGGCGCGGAAGGCCAGCGAGACGATCCAGGGATAAACCGGCGCCGTCCAGGCGGAGGGGCCGGTGTCCCCGCCAAAGGGAGAGCTGAAGCCGTGACCGTTGGCGAGGGAGTAGGCGATGCGACCGATCTCCCAGCCAAAGCTGAAGTTGGCATCGGTGGTGCGGAATTTGTAGGAATGCGCTAGCGCGATGTAGAGCACGCGCAGCGCGAAGCCAATCAGCACCATCCAGCCGGGCGAATGGGCGATATGCTGCCATCGAGAACTGGGCGCGTGTTCGGCTGGTCTGGAATCTGGCGCTGGCTGGGTTTTCAAAGGCATGCAGACAGTAAAAATTGTACCTTACGAACGCGGAAACAACTGCTTTGGAGTGTTTTGCTGGGGACTTCCGCGGCGTGGCACCATCTCTATCGAGGGAGTGGTCATCAACAGTCGACTGACTCCCATGCTAGGTTGGTGAAGCCATGAAAGTCATTCTGTTTGGGGCGACAGGAATGGTCGGGCAGGGAGTGCTGCGCGAATGCCTGCTCGATCCTAAGGTGGAGTTTGTGCTGTCCATCGTGAGGGCGACGACAAGCGAGAGACACGAAAAACTGCGCGAGTTGGTCCGTACGGACTTCTTCGACTTCTCGGACATTGAGAGTGAACTCGCAGGTTTCGACGCATGCTTTTTCTGTCTTGGCGTGTCTGCCTCGCGCATGTCAGAGGAGGCGTACCTCCGCGTTACCTACGATATGACTTTGGCGGCAGCGGAAACCCTGGTTCATCTCAACCCGGGAATGACGTTTATTTATGTCTCCGGCACCGGGACTGACAGCAGCGAACGGGGACGCATTATGTGGGCGCGCGTGAAAGGGAAGACGGAGAACGCTCTGCTCCGGCTGCCTTTTAAGGCGGCGTACATGTTTCGTCCTGGGATCATACAACCGCTTCACGGCATCACGTCCAAGACGAGAAGTTATCGCATCCTTTACAGCTTGACCGCGCCAGTCCTGTCACTTTTGAAGGTCACTCTGCCGAACTACGTGACGACGACCGAGCAGGTGGGGCGCGCGATGCTGAAGGTGTCTAAGGTTGGATATCCGAAACTCTTGCTTGAAAACAAAGACATCAATGGCCTTTGAAGCGGTTCCTCCCCTTGTGCCGCGGCGAGTCGAAGCCTAGACTCACAACATCAAAACGGTGTGTGTGTGACCATCATCACAGCCCGGCGGTAGAAGGTTCGGCGAAGATGGTAAGTTCGCAGCCTGGTTTGAGAGAGGGTTTCATGGGTTGGATTAATAACCGGTTCGAAAAGAATTTTCTGGTAACGACCGTTGACTACGTTTTTAACTGGGCGCGGAAGTCCGCGATCTGGCCAATGACCTTCGGCCTGGCGTGCTGCGCGATCGAGATGATTGCGGCCTCGACCTCGCGCTTCGACATTGCGCGCTTTGGCTCGGAAGTGTTTCGTCCCAGCCCGCGGCAGAGCGATCTGATGATCGTGAGCGGTACGGTCACGCTGAAGATGGCGCCGGTAGTGAAGCGGATTTACGACCAGATGCCCGAGCCCAAGTGGGTGATCTCAATGGGCGCCTGCTCGTCAGTGGGTGGACCGTTCAACACCTATGCCGTGCTGCAGGGCGTTGATCGTATCGTTCCGGTGGACGTGTACGTCGTGGGCTGCCCGCCTCGCCCCGAAAACCTTTTCTATGGACTGCTGCGGCTGCAAGACAAAATCGATCAGATGAGTATCGCCAAGAAACCGACGGAAGTCCGGCTGCGTGAGGACATGGTCGACAACTTCAAGGAGCAGATCCGGGTGGCGCAGGCGAACTTCGCGAATCCGGAGCAGTTGGTCCGGCCAGTTGAGAACAACATTGTCGGTGTGACCAAGTAGATTCGAGATATCTTCGCCACGCGTCCGGGCCGGAGTTCGAAGAATTCATCCCGGGAGCGACGGCGCGGGAAAACTCCGGACGACCATCCCTCTGGGACGTCTCTCGATGACGCATCTTCACTCGAAGAGTTGTTCCCTCATTAGCTTTTGTTTACCAAGTGCGGTGAAGCCCCCCCACAACGTGATTGCGATGACGCCCGCAATTGCAAACAACGAGCCGCTCATGTACCAACTCGCCGGACTGGTCGTGATCGGGATGGTGAGCAGCACATCGACAACGAAGATTCCGGTGGCCAGTGTGATGAAGCCAAACCGCAGAATCATGTAGGCCACCACACTATAGACGACAACGCATCCGGGGGTGTTCCTTATCCAGTGGGGGTTATCTTGCAACTTGATTCCCGGCCAGAGGATCACGAAGGCCAACGCCGCGAGCCAGGGTTTTCGCAACAATGCCCGAAGGATAAACATCACAAAGAAGAATGCCAAAGTCGCTTGCAAGGAATTGGCGAGGTGCCAGAACCAGGCGCCGATCACCCGCCGGGTACCCATGAGAAACACTGTCGACCCAAAGTTGGGCGGGCCACCTTCGCGGACCTGGGCCAGGTAGGTCAACTCAAAGAAGATGGCCCAGATGAGTCCCAGCAATACACCGTAAAGCAAGTCACGACCTACCAGAGGATCGCGCAGTTTGCCCGCGATGGCGCGGCTCCACGAGATGATGGCATGCGGCCAGTGCCGCCGCACATATGGGTCGAGCGCAAGATACACCGTGCAGGTGATGCCAGCGAAGAAGAGCGACGTACTTACAGCCAGCAAGAAAAGCGCCAGGCAACTTACGGACGGGACAAAGTGCGCCTCGAACACCCAGATTGCCATTTCCAGGCAGAAGATAACAAGTCCGAGTCTCCGTGTGCCGCGGAAATCAGTTTTCTGCCGGGTGTAGTTGCGCCGTGCTATCAGGGCGGCACCCAGGAGCAGAGCAATCCCTCCGGTCGCCAGCAGCACCCGCATAAGACTCTTGCTAGGTCGAGTGTCCGTCGAAGGTGTGCGGCCTGGCCTGGTCCAACTGTGGATCAGTGTGAAGTAAACGGCTTTCCCACGCCACGAGCCAGCCTCCACTCGCAGAGGAACCCCTGTGTCCTGATACTGTCCGGTCCAGGCCATCCGCTTATCGGCAGACGCCAGCGAATTCCACAGAGGATGGACTGGTTGGAACTGGGCCAGATCCAAACCGGCAGCACGGAAGAGCGCCTTCCAGTCAGGAAGCGCATTGGGTGCGACGTCCTGGCCGCTCTCCAACTCAGGCGGAATGGATTCAAAGCGCGTCAGGCGCCCCTGCGGGTCAAGACAAATTTGCGTCATGCCGGACAGGATGGGAGGCGGATCATCCCGGTCCACGATGCCGGGGACCATCAAACTGTTCTTTCGCTCGTCGGCAATCAACTCCTTTGGACTGATGCGCAGCCAGTATTGCAATGGTGCGGGGCGTCCAGTTGAGACGTGATTCCAATCCGGCCAGGGAGTATTTCTGGCTTTCAGGTAATCGATGAAATCTCCGTCATAATCGAAGCCATCGGCACTGTCGACAGCTCGAGCGGGATATCCCAACTGCTGGACCGTGTCACGAGCTTTTTGCGCTAGAATTCCCTGGCTATACGGAAGGTCCATGCGCTGGATGCCACTGATACGAACTCCGATTGCGTAAAAAGCGACGAGTCCCAGCAAGGCTGCGACAACGCAAGTCAGGCACGCCCTGAGATTCAGACCCGCAGTTTCTCCGGCCGCGGCCACCAATTGGGGCGAGGGAGTTTCACCCGCGGCGAGCGCTGCTGTCAGCGGATCTCCCCCCGGTAGCGCGGCTGCAACTGCCAGTGCAGACTCCGGACGATTGGCTGCCTCGCTTTCGAGGCAACCCAAGATGATTCGCTCGACTGACGGATCAAGGTTCTTGACCAGAGACGAGGGGCGACTGGGAACGCCGCCGTTGCGCATGCGGACAATTTCTTCCAGCGTGCGGCCGTCGAACGCTGGTTTGCCGGTAAACACTTCGTACAGCACCAGTCCAAGCGAGTAAATATCGCTGCGCTCGGTCACATCTCGCCCTTCGAGTTGCTCCGGCGCCATGTAAGCAGGCGTACCACTGCAGCAGTCGTGGATCTGATGTGCCACTCCGACGAGGCCGAAGTCCATAATCAGGATTTCACCTTGGCCATCGAGCATGATATTGGCCGGCTTAAGGTCGCGATGAAGGACCCCTTTGCTATGGGCGGCAGCGAGTCCGGCACAAATCTTGCGGGCGATTTCCGAAGCTTTGTCGCCAGGCAGGCGACCAATGCGACGCAACAGGCATCCCAGGTCCTCGCCGTCAATGTATTCCATCGAGAAGAAAGCCTGATCGCCTGTCTGTCCAATGTCGAAGACTCGGCAGACGTTGGGATGCGAGATGCGACGGGCAGTGCGCACTTCGTTACGGAAACGTTCGAGCGTCTGCTCGTCAGTCGCCGTTTCGGGTAGAAATTTCAGGGCCACCTGCTGGCCCAGATCGAGGTCGTCGGCGCGATATACCTCCCCCATACCACCGTGTCCGAGTAGGGCGATGATGCGGTAGCGCCCGGCAATCAGTGTTCCGGGAAGATAGCGGGCTTGGTAGCTAGAAGGTCGAAAGCAAGAGGACGGAGGCGGAGAAGCGGTCAGCCTAGGTGGAGGAGGTCCAGTTGGCTGATCAGGGACCTCAGTTTCAGCGGCGTCGTCGCCCGCCTGCGTTTCACAGTTCGCCCGCGGCGAGGCAATCGGGGTGGTTCCCGACCCACGAGTTTCAAGCGACCACATATAGGTCTCATCGGCGGACAGGGACGATGTCTTAGTCGAGATCGCACTGGACTCAGGAGACTGCGGTGCATATCACAAATCGTGTGCGTGAGGGAATTAGAATTACCTCAGAGATGCGGGAACGTCCCGAAAATAGTATCTAACGGGATTTTTAGGGCAAAATACAAGAATGGTCATCTATTTCCTCAGGCACGCCAACGCAGGGCAGAAGCACTTCAGCGACGCGGTGAAGGACGAAAAGCGCCCGATCGACAAAATTGGAGAGGAACAGTCCCACGATGTGGGACGTGCTCTGGCGGCGATTGGCGTGACCGTAAACGTCATCATATCCAGCCCGCTCATACGGGCGATGCAGACTGCGGCAATCGTTTCTCAGGAGCTGGGACATGAGGAAAAGCTGGTACTCGATGACGCTCTGCGGCCAGAGGCGACATTCGAAAAATTCAAGGCCCTACTGAACCGCCATAAGGACAAGCCCTCGATCATGGTGGTGGGACACGATCCCAGCATGACGGAGTTCGTGAACAAGGTGCTCTCCGGCGGAGGGCCGCTGGCGGCGATCGAGATGAAGAAAGGCGGAGTCGCGAAAGTGGAGAAAGATCTCCGCCGACAGGCCGTGCTGAAGTGGTGCATGCCTCCCAAAGTCGTGCAGAAGATTCAGCGTAGTTCGGCGAAGAGGTCACGTCCGAAGAGTGCCTTGAAGTAAGCCCGTTCTTGTTCCACAGCCCAAAGCTCCAATTCAACGCCTTCCGTAGTGGCTGGGGTGAGGCCGAGGCGCACAGGGCCGTCCTGATGAACGCGGACGTGCAACTCTCGCACTGCGCCGCGGCGTCCCTGGTCGAGCGCGCGCGCCAACCGCAACAACGCGACAGCCTTCGGAACTTCCACCTGATCGGCACGGGGAACCATTTGCATGACCGTGTCGCCTGCAGCGGGCAGGGAATTGCCGACGTAGCGCGCGATGGCAGCAATGATGCGGCGTTGCACCGGTGTGTAACCGAAGAGTTCGGACTGAGCAATGATGTAGTGGGTATGGCGGCGGCGTCCGGAGCGATTAATGTAGGCGCCCACCTCGTGAAGCATGGCCGCGGCTTCGAGCCAGTCGGTATATTGCGGCGGCAGGCGATGCACGGATTGCAGCCGCCGACACAGCTGCATGGTGAGGTCACGAATTCGCTGCGCAAATGCGAGGTCAGCCTCGTAGTGCCTGGCTACCGTGAGCAGCGCATCGTGGCGCTCGGATTCGACGCGTTCTTTCATGGCTGAGCTGTCGCCGTAGTCGGCCAACATCTGCGCCAGTAGTCCGTCGCGCAAGCCAAGCGGAAGGTAGTGGAAGCTGCGCAGCGCGCACATGTCCATCAGTTCGGCGAAGACCATGGCGCCGGCGATGATGATCTCGGCACGGCGCGGTCCGATGCCGGGAAGCGCCCGCCGTTCGTCCAAGTTGCGCTTGGACAACTCCTTGAGGATCTTCGAGACACCGGGATGAGGCACCGTTTGGGGCTTGGACTCGTCATAGCCGCCCGCCTTGGCCTCGTAGAGACCAGACAACGCGGCGGGAGTTCCCGAGGTAGCGATGGCAGTCTGCACCTTCGCTCCGCGAATACGTTTTTGAATGCGCGAGATTTCGCGCTGCACGAAGCCGCGCATCTGCTCGAGCTCGTTCTTCTTCGGCGGATCGTGGTGCAGGAAAGTCTGAGTCAGGCGAACCGCACCGATGGGCAGACTGACCATGTCCTCAATGTGACCCAACACCGTAATTGTGAGTTCACAACTGCCACCGCCGAGGTCGATCAACAAGGCGCGCTTGTTGGCAATGCGGGAGTTGGACAGGATGCCGAGGTGAATGAGGCGTCCTTCCTCGAGGCCGGTAATGATCTCGGTCTTCCAGCCGGTTGCGGAACGTACCCAGTCGAGAAACGCACGACTGTTGCGCGAGTCGCGCAGGGCGGCGGTGGCGACAACACGAACGCGGTCGGCGGCGAAGGTTTGTACCGCGCGGTGAAATCGCTTCAGAACCCGAATGGTGAGGGCCATGACTTCCGGATCAAGAGCGCCATTGGCGAAGACGCTTTCGCCCAGGCGTGTTACCTCGCGGTCCTCGTGAAGGGTCTGCAATCGCCCGCGCACCACCTTGGCGATCTTCAGGCGGACTGAGTTGGAACCGATATCAACTGCAGCGAATGTGGGCATGGGTCGAGGTGTCGGATGCGCAGTGATTATCTTTGCAAACGCAGCCGTTAGCACCATAGCTGCCTCGCGGGCGGATAGCAACCAACTTGGCATTCACGCATTGCCGTATGCTTAAAGCATGGCGTTGTTGCTGGACCATTGTCTGCTAGGAAGCAGTCAGTCGCGCTAGCGCATCCAATAAATATATGGCTGAATCGGACATTCCGGCCGCGCAGTTGAAGAAGATTTACTCCGAACTGGAGGAGGAAAAGAAGGATTTCGCTATACCCGCGTCGCCGCGCTCGAGAGTGGCGACGGCGGTGCGTGCCTTGCGGCATCGCAACTTCCAGTTGTTCTTTGCGGGCCAGCTGATCTCGCTGGTTGGGACGTGGATGCAAACCGTCGCGCAGTCGTGGCTGGTGTACCGGATCACGGGATCGACACTGTTGCTGGGGACGGTTGGTTTTGCCAGCCAGATTCCGGTGTTCCTGGTGGCGCCAATTGGCGGAATCGTGGCCGATCGTGTCAATCGCCACCGAGTGGTGATCGCGACCCAAATCAGTTCAATGATATTGGCGTTCATCCTGGCGATTCTCACGCTGACCAATCGCATCCATGTCTGGGAAATCGTCGTACTGGCGTCCGGGCTCGGTGTGGTGAACGCGTTCGATATCCCGGCGCGGCAAGCATTTCTCATCGACATGGTGGGCAGGGAAGACCTGATGAACGCAATCGCGCTGAACTCATCGATGTTCAACGGCGCGCGCATTCTTGGCCCCGCAATCGCGGGCATACTGGTGGCGTGGGTTGGCGAAGGATGGTGCTTTTTCGTCAACGCCGTGAGCTACGCTGCGGTCATCGTCGGCCTCCTGATGATGCGGATCGAGCATCCAGCGAACCTCACCCATGCGGGCTCGCCGATCGAAAATATTCTGGAAGGATTTCGCTTCGTGCGGGATGCGGCGCCGATTCGGGTAATCTTGCTCTTACTGGGACTGGTGAGCCTAGTGGGAATGCCGTATTCGGTGCTGATGCCGGTGTTCGCGCACCAGATTTTGCATGGTGGCGCGCGGGAACTCGGAATCTTGATGGGCGCAACTGGAGTTGGAGCGCTGCTCGGCGCGCTCAGTCTGGCGGCAAAGGTAGGCGTGAAGGGACTGGGGCGGGTGATCGCGATTTGCGCGGGCGGCTTCGGCGTGAGCCTGATCCTGTTTTCGTTCTCACATATTTTCTGGCTCTCGGTTATTTTGCTGGTGCCGGTGGGCTTCACCATGATGGTGCAGATGGCATCGTCGAACACGATGGTGCAATCGATGTCGCCCGACCAACTGCGGGGACGCGTGATCGCAGTCTATTCGATGATGTTCATGGGTATGGCTCCGTTTGGAGCGTTCTTTGCGGGAGCCGTCGCGCATCGCATCGGCGCACCGTGGACAGTCGCCCTCGGAGGAGTGGCGTGTATCGCAGGCGCGATTGCGTTTGGCATGCACCTGCCGAATATCCGTGGACAAGCGCGTGAGTTGATTCTGGCGCAAGGCATGACGGGCGGATCGCCGGCGGAAGAGATGACCAGCCGGGGATTGTCGTAGGGCGGGAGCAATGGTGTCGCGGTAGATGATTGCCTACACCAGAGAAAAAGCAGACCCCCCGCGGACTGAAGTCCGCGGGGGATGACAAAGATAATAAATTGGCTGTCCGGCGCGACCGAAGTCGTGCCCCTTCAAAGCGACGGCGAAGCTCAGATCAACATGTGATTACGCAGTGTAGCCCAGTAGCCCAGCCGCTGTCAGCGGGTAACCGCCCCAACTAGTGCGGTTTCTTTGCCGGTGGCGGAGTCGCCGTGGTGACACCGAGGCGCTTCAATCGGTCGCGTGCCTGTGAGGCTTCGATGGACCGCGGATAGCGGGCGATCAGGCTGTTTAACTCACGCACTCCGGCCTCGCGCTGGCCAAGCTCGAGAAGTGCATAGCCCTTCTTCAGTTGGGCAGCCGCGGCCTTACTTCCACCGGGGTACTGTTCCAACACCTTGTCGTAATCTTTGACGGCTGCATCGAAGTTGCCCTGCCGATACTCGATGTCGGCTAGATAGAACTGAGCGTTGCCTGCGAGATCGGTAGTTCCGTAGTACTTCAAATAGTCGCCGAACTCCTGCGACGAAAGTTCATACTTGCCGGCGTTGTAGTCGCGGAGCGCATTGTTGTATAGCGCGTCCGGGGGAGGGGCCGCCGGCGCTGAAGGCTGATTTCCTGCAGGCGCAGCCATCGCGCCCGGAGTGGCAGCCATGGCCGGTTGTCCCGCTGCGAGGTTTTGACCGCCCTGCTGGATGTCGTCGAGTTGTTTTGTGATTTTGGCCAGCCGCGCTTTCAGTTCGTCGACGGTGTCATGCAGCGACTGGATCTGGCCCGAGACCTGTTCCAGCTTACTGTTGGTGTCGGCGGACTGGGCCTGCGATTTCTGCTGCAGGTCGGTGACGGCCACACTCATCTTGTTGACGCTGTCGGCGCTTTGCTCGACGAGGTTGCGCATGACTCCCAGGCGCTCATCGATGGACTGTTGCATGCGCGCCACTTGGTCGGAGAGCGTCTGCACCTGGGTCTGTAGCTGGATGATTTCCTTGCTCACGCCAAAGGCGGGGTTGACGTTCGTGAAAAGCATGGCCAAGACGGCCAGTGCGGAAACGGTATTTCGAACTCGCATAGATATGGTTCCTGGTTGAAGAACTGCCGTAATGCAAAGACTATCGTAAATCGCGAAGGTCAACAGGGTGGTGTATTGCTTCCTGTCTCGCCGCTACGCGGCGCGGACCACGCTTCGCTAATGTACCCGGGGCTTGCGCCCCGGGCTAACAACGCAGCCGCCGTTACGCGGGCCGAGTTGACGTTACTTCGAATACGCGAAGTGGGCGCGGCGATTTTGCTGCCAGCACGCCTCGGTGCTCTCGGTGCAGACCGGTTTCTCCTTGCCATAGCTGATGGTGCGCATGCGGGTCGCCGAAACACCTGCCTGCACGAGCGCCTGCTTAGCCGCCTGGGCGCGGTTTTCGCCCAACGCCAGGTTGTATTCGATGGATCCGCGTTCGTCGCAGTGGCCCTCAACGATGAAACTCAAGTTGGGATGCTGCTGCAGGAAGCTGGCGTCAGCCCGGATGACCGCCTCGTCTTGCGGCGTCATGTCATAGCTGTCGTAGGCGAAGAAAATGTCTTTCACGTTCTGCGAGAACAGCCGTGCATTGCTTTCGTCGCCCGTCGAGCTGCTGGTCGGGGGTGGGGCCGCGGCGGGCGTTAGCGTGATGCGCGCCGTGGCTTCCTTGGTTCCGGTGTCATTTTTTGCGACCAGGCGGTAGGTAGTCGATTCGCTGGGCGTGACCTTCATCGATCCGCTGGGGTCAACCTTGCCGATGCCGTCGATGGTGACGCTGCTGGCAAAGTCAGTCGTCCACGTCAACGTCGAGGCTTGGCCTGCGGAGATGGTATTGGGATTCGCAGTCAGCATGGCGGTGGGCGCCGGTGGCGGTGGTGGCGGAACCGGCGTTGGCGGAGCCACTTTCTTCTTGGCGCAACCAGCCACGGCCATGATTACAGCCAGCGCAAGGACAACCTGGATCCACTGAATCCGTCGTAATTTCAACTTGCTTCCTCCATCGCGAGAGCACTCGCTTCGGTTCCGGTGCAGGGCGGAGTGTGCTCCTTCCGCTCGTTCGCTATGTCTGCGAAGTAATCTATTTGAAACTCCAGTTAGGCTGCGAATTGTCGCCGCCCGTCGTCAATTGACGCGCCTGGCTGCCATCCGCCAGCATGCTCCAAATTTGAGTCTTGCCGCTGCGGTTCGACTGGAACACGACATGCCGGCCATCAGGCGACCAGGACGGAAAATCATTGCGTCCGCCGTCGTGGGTGAGTTGTACCCACTGTTTGGAGGCTACATCCATTACATAAATGTCGCTGGCGCCGGGCGCACCCGGTCCATAATGGCGCACCCAGGCGAAGGCCAGGAACTGTCCGTTGGGCGACCACGAGGGTGAAACCGCATAACCCTGGTCGGTCATGCGAGCGACATTGGTCCCGTCCGATGCCATGGTGTAAATCTGCGGTAAACCGGTGCGTCCGCTGACCCACGCGATCTGGGCGTTCGTCTTGGGATTCCATGTAGGCGAGACGTCGGGCCCCTTGGTGTTGGTCAACCGCCTGACTTCGCCGCCGGAAACATCGACAACGTAAATTTCTGAGTCGCCTGAGCGGGACGAGGAAAACGCCAGCGACTTGCCATCCGACGACCACGCGGGCGAGAGGTTGGTGCCCCCAAAGCGAGTGAAATTCACCGGCCGATTCAGTTCCAGCGAATACATCAGGATTTGCCACTCGGCATTCGACACGCCAGCGTACGCAATGCGCGAACCATCCGGCGACGGATGCGGGGACAGGGCGATGGTACCGAGATGGGTGAGTTGTTTCTGGTTGGCGCCGTCGTAATCCATTTGCCAGATTTCTTTGGAGCCGCCGCGGCTGCTGACGAAGTAAATCTTGCTTTCCGCAATTCCTTGGATGCCTCCACCGAGACGGAAGATGATTTCATCGGCGAAGCGGTGAGCGACGAGGCGGGCGTTGTCTTCGGTCGCCGTCTCGCGGTACTGCTTGCCAAGTACCTGTGGCGACTGCGCGTTCTTGACGTCGAATAACCAGCCTTGCACCGCCAACGATCCACCCTGCACGCCTGCGTTGCCGAAAGCGAGCATGTTGGCATTGGGCGGCGGGGCGTCCCACTCCGCGAGTTTCACGTCCTGCGGCGTGCCTGGAGCGGAAAGCGGGTAGAAACTCGCCGAGACCATGTCGAAAATTCCGGCGGCCTGCAGATCGTTCCAAAGCGTCGTGCTAAAGGTCGTCGCCAGTTTCTTGGACTCAGGATCGTTGGCCGCAGGTTTGAAGTCAGGTACGGCGAGGCGAATCTTCTCGACTCCGAGGCCGGTACCGGTGCGAATCCAATCTTGAGGGGGAGCGCCGAATGCGGCGGTAGCGAAGAAGAGCGAGAGGAAGATTGCCGAGAGTCGTTTCATTCTTAAGTCCAGAATACCCCAGTGCCGTGCGATCAGAGTTCGTTTAAGAGGGAAAAAGAGTGCGTAAGAACCTCTGCCGCCCCTACGGGACTCGAATTTCTCTCCCGCCTGACCCAGGACTTAGCGCTGGGCTAAGCTCTGTCGTCCCGCGAGACGGGACTGGATTGTCGTGGGTTCTGGCTCAATTGATCTCCCCGGTCTGCACAGCCCACTCGTTCGACTTTGCTCAGAGCCTGCCCTGAGCGCAGCCGAAGGGGCAGGCTCTGTCGCTGCGCGACAAGGGTGGTGCACCCGGCAATTAGCTCGCGACTGCCGCTGCTTTGCGGCCTTGTTGCCGCGGCGCTCGCTTTTTACGTTCCCCAATCAACACCAGATTGTCAGGTATTCGCCAGGGGTTCTCATGGGTCACGCGCAACCCTCGAAATCCGGCCTTCCGCATCGCTTCGGACACTTCCTCTGGTTGGTAGCGGACGAAGTTGTCCCAAGCCAGAGTGACGA
>DATBZX010000065.1:0-4174 GCA_036512955.1 Terriglobales bacterium | reverse complement strand
TCATCAATACGGTCCTCCTCCTTAATTTGCAGCAGATGCTCGTCATGTTCCACCGCGTATTGGAGGATCGCGTTACAAATCTCTTTTGCCGACTCCGCGTTGTGCTGTCGAATCACCCGCTCGATCTGCGCCCGGTCCGCTTCATCGCTGCCGTCGTAAACACCGTCTGTATAAAGGAAAATAATGTCGCCTGGGCTCATCAGAGTAATTTCTGCCACATCGGAGGAGTTCACCACCCTTTTCCTGAGCTTCATGGAAAAGTATTTGCTTCGGTCAGGATAATCCTCGGGAATCTCCAACCCAAGGGCAGGGAACTGCACCATGCAATTCTCGTCGACCTCCATGAACTTTCCGTATTCCGCGGAAAATATCAGTGGTGGTGGGTGGCCGAAATTTACGAAGCGGAAAAGTCCATTGGGGTAGATTTCGCCGTACAGCATAGTCGCGATTTCTCGCGAATTGTCGTCTGCATTTCGCCCTAAAGCGTTGCGTGCAGTGACGGACTGCGCCAGCCTGACGTTGATCTTCTCGAAGAACTCCGGTGTGGTTTTTCCATTGCGATCGAGTTCAGAGAGGATGAATGCATGAAACGTATCATGTACGGTCGACGCGATCTTCGCCGAGATGATGCCGTGCCCCTGCGCGTCCACCAATAACACTCCCGCAATCTTATATAGGTCTTCCAGATCCTCGGCGATTCTCAATTGCTCTGAACGCTTTGCCTGTCTGTACTCCGTTTCCTGGACTGTGTCGTAACCCGGTTTCGACTCCAACCACTGCACATGGTCATCGACCGAATTGCGTGGAGTCTGGCCTTTCGGGAGAGGCTCCAGAAATTCCGTAGAAAGTCGGAGTGCTCGTGCGATCCGCGCATCGATGTTGTAGCGTTGCTGAAAATTGATGTACTCAAATAGATCACCGCCCACTGTGCCAGCAGGGATGGAGTTGCCGTACATGTCGATTCCGGCCAAATGGGGAATCGCACCCTCCACGGGCATTAGTCTCTTGCGAAGGTACTCGTCGATGCTGGTGTCCATCTGGGGCGTCTCTCTGCAAGGCGTATTTTTGCCAATACCGTTGGCGTCGAAAAGTCGGCAACGTTTGTACTGGCAAGAATACGCGATTATCCGACAAGCAGATCTGAAGGCGTCAGCAAGGTGCGACGGTTTGAGCGGTGTTCCGGTTTTGAGGCTAGCCGCTACCGTGTCAAAAACGAGGTCAACAACCTAAATACCTGTACCTGCTTTGTTTTTCCGTGTTCGCTCGTCACCAAAACGGCCCAAAATTGACGAGTTTTGGTGACGAATTGGTGACGAGTTCTCAAATCCACTCAGGGCGATCAACACCTGATTCAAGACTCTACGTCCAAAAGCGTTTCAACTTTTCGATGGCAGTGTTGATATCGTCGAATCCATTGTTCTCACAGTACTCCACCAAAGAAGAATTCTCAGAGATTTTCGAAAAATACCAACCGAAACCCTCAAGCTCCTTTCTTGAGATAGCCTTCGTTTCGAGGTGAGCGTAGCAAAGGCGCCACAGCAGATTAAAGAGCTTGTCGAACTTCTGCAGGTATTCGTTTCGTGTCGCACTGTCGATTGCAGTTTCGGCCCCAAAAATCTCAGAGATGGTTATGTCGGGATGGCGACCCTCTAGAATCGTGATTGTCTCGACCAAAACCGGGTCATTATCTAGATATTGGGATTGTTCGCACAAAAACTCAGTACGTCGCCAGGCAAGTTCTTTTAGACGAGTGACGATATATGAGATGACAGTAAAGAGGACAGTAACAATAGTCACTGCAGATGCAACAACTGCCTCCCAGTTCGGGTGAGCGAAGAAAGTGCTCATCGAGACCCTCCTTTTTCATGAATGTGGGTACGACTACTTCCACTTCACGCGCGCCAACTTCTTAACCTCTAGTTCGGTGATCTTCATCGGGGCTGGTGGCCCACATCTTAAATTGAATGCTGATGGTGCCCCACATCTGCCCGCTTTTGGCAGATGTGGGATTCTCTGATTAATCGTCCCACATCTCGCAAACCCGGCGAGATGTGGGGCACCAGGCTCATTCGACAAGAAGCGGCGGCAGCCGACGTTAATCGCATCCGCTGCCGCCGTTTGATAGGTTAGTTCAAGCTCGTGTGCTCCGGTTATATCCCGTCCAACCAGGCGTCGAGTATTCTTGCCGGGCCCGTAACCTTTTAGGTGACTTGGCGGTTTACCTCAGTGAAAGACAAAGGCGTCTCGCGGAGAACGTAGTGAGGGCTCAGGAAACGAACGAACAAAACGACGAGCGGCTTCTCATCGAGGCGGCGAAGCGGGACCCGGGCCGCTTTGCCGATCTCTACGAGAGCAACTTCGAACGTGTGTATGCCTACATCGCCGGCCGCGTCCGCGATCGCGATATGGCTCAGGACCTGACCGCCGAAGTTTTCCAGCAGGCGCTGGCGAACATCGGACACTTCGAGTGGCGCGGGGTCCCGTTCATGGCGTGGCTGATGCGCATTGCCTCGAACGCGATTGCCGACCGCTGGCAGAGGAATGCGAAGGAGCCTCCGCTCCCTGACGATCCGCCCGAAGAAGAGGGTACGGACGACCAGATCGAGCGGCGGGCCATGCTCTCGGAGCTGGTGGACGCGCTTCCGCCGGACCAGCGGCACGTGGTCCTGCGGCGCTTCGTAGACCAGCGCAGCATCCGCGAGATCGCGCACGAGTTGCAGCGCAGCGAAGGCGCCATCAAGCAATTGCAGTTCCGCGCCTTGCAAACACTGAGGATGAACCTAAGGAGCACACGAAATGGCTAGCCCGGCACTGATCGAACAACTCGACTTCGCCATCGACGCGCTGATGGCCAAACCCGAACGCGCTCTGCCGCAGGTAGACCCCGCGGTGATGCCGCTGCTGATGGTAGCGGCCGAATTGCGCAGCCTTCCCCGCCGCACGTTCAAGACGCAACTCAAGGCCGACCTCCTCGAACGGGCGGTTGCTCCCGCTATGCGCGTTATCCCGATGGAGCGCCCCGCGGCACGCATTGCCACGCAGGCCCAGGTACTTCCAACGCTGTTTGGCGCGGGTTACGGCAGCTACGCCGTACAGGGCCGGAATTTTGCGGCGTCATTCGTCGCACATGTCGTCGTAATCGCATTGATTGCGACCTCCGGGCTCTGGGTTACCACGCACCAACAGCCGATGCATGAGCAAGTCACCGCGCTGATCGCGCCCACCCTTTCCGACTACACGCCGCTCTCCGCGAACGCGAACGACAGGACCGGCGGCGGTGGTGGCGGCGGCGACCGCGACAAGTTCAACGCGCCACAAGGACGCCTGCCCAAGTTCGCGCTCGACCAGTTCACTCCCCCGGCGATGGTGATCCGCAACGATCATGCGAAGCTCACCATGGAACCCACGGTGGTTGTTCCGCCGCAAATCCAAGTACCGAATTCATCGGCAGCAAACCTTGGTGACCCACTTTCGCGAATCTTCGGCCCCCCATCCAATGGCACCGGCTCTGGCGGTGGCATAGGGGACGGCAGCGGCGGCGGAATCGGCAGCGGGCGCGGGCCCGGCGTTGGTCCGGGCTGGGGCGGAGGGATTGGCGGGGGGGCGTATCGGGTCGGTGGCGGAGTGAGCGCGCCGCGGGCAGTTTTCGCTCCCGACCCGGAGTACTCCGAAGAGGCGCGTAAAGCCAAGTATCAGGGGACGGTGGTTCTCTGGGTCGTGGTCGGTCCCGACGGACGCCCGCACGACGTGAGAATCCAGCGCACGCTGGGCATGGGTCTGGACGAGAAGGCCATCGCCGCCGTCCGCACCTGGAAGTTCGCGCCCGCACTGAAAGATGGTCAACCGGTTGCCGTGCAAATCAACATCGAAGTGAGTTTCAGGCTCTACTAAACGAGAAGCAGTTCAAAGTTTCGAGTTTCAGTTTCCAGTCGTCCGGCTGAAACTGAAACTCGAAACTGAAACTGTTTACAGCCGATTAAATCCATCCAGCGCCGCGACTTTATAGGCCGGGTGCCCCATACTTGGTCTTTTGTTTTTTTCATCAACAGCCCTGATGTGGGTGCCCCACCCTACGCGGTTTTCGTAGAGCCTGTCCTGAGCGAAGCCGAAGGAGTGGGCAAGCTGAACTGGTGCGTTTACCGGTTTCGCTGGGCAAGCTGTCGGAGTCTGGGAT
>DATBZX010000064.1:0-4074 GCA_036512955.1 Terriglobales bacterium | reverse complement strand
GTTATCCGATTTGACTCCATTAGAAAATAGGAATCGGAGTACAATTGGAGTGATATACATCCCGGAACCAAAGGTAGGCAATGGCTCTAAGGACCAGAAAAAAGCGAATCGAGACTCCAGCGATCAGCCCGCGGCGCAAGGCCAAGTTCCAGGCGGACCTTGCTCCAGCGGAAGATCGTTCGATGCGCTTGCTTAAAGAGGAATTGCAGCTCACCAGCAACACCGACTTCCTGTCCGATGCCCTGGCTCTGTTTCGGTGGGCCGTCTCGGAGCGAAAACTGGGGCACCGGATCGTGAGCGAGAGCGCGAGCGGGGAACGTAAGGTGTTACTTTTTCCGCGGCTGGAACGAGTAGCTCCGGACTTGGCCCTGCCACGTGTCGAAATCAAGTGGACTGGGCGCGAACTGGAGAGTCTTGCCGAACTCGTTTCCGCAGGGGAAGCGAACCGCCCTACCGATGCCCTGATTCGTGCCATGAGGGACTGAGTGGCCATTGTCATCCGCCGCCTCGAAGAACACGATGTGGTGGAGAATTTCGATTGCGGTGACGACGCACTCAACAATTACCTGAAACGCCATGCCTGGGCCAATCAGGAGAAGAGTTCCATTGGCGTAAGCTATGTAGCTGTCGATGAGGGCGCTCCACGAACCGTGCTTGGCTACTTTACGCTGGCGATGCTCCTCCGTGTCAAGTCGAGCCTTTTGCTGTGGCGTGTAGACCGGATAGATCGAAGGGCCATGAGAAATCGCGAAGAGCCTGTAGCGATAGTTGTCTAGCCTAGCGCGAGTTTCCTACGGCGACAGCGCGCTTCCTCCGCAAATTAGTGGCAGGAAACGAGTTGGCGCGCAGCAATGTGTATATACGGAAATAGATGAGACCATTGTGCCATAGTGTTAATCAAAAATAGCTGTTGACAGAAATGGTCTGGCAGAGTATATACGTAATTGATGGCTTCTCTCCAGGCCTACCAGTCTCACGGCATTCAGTACTACCGCATCGTCGAATCCTTCCGCAACAACGGCAAGCCCTCCATTCGTGTGCTCGCCCATCTCGGCCGTGTCGACAACATCCTGGAGCGCCATCAGCAACAGCAGAAGGAAGTGCCGGTGAGGATCTCTTCGGTTTCTGCCGGCGCCGTGACCGCGATTCACCATCTCACTCAGGAGTTGGAGCTTACCGGTCGAATCAACCGAGCCATTTCCCCGGATGGGGACGTGCAAGTCCGCGACGGATTAACCGTGGGCGACTCCTTGGTGGCCGCCATGATCGCGCGCGCCTGCGCCCCACGCAGCAAGCGCGCCTTTGCCGATTGGGCCAAGACCACTCATCTGCCCGATCTTATGCACTTCACATCTTCCGATCTGACCAGCCAACATTTCTGGGATCAGATGAACGCCGTGCCGGTTGAGAAGCTAGCCATCATCGAACAGGAATTGGTACGAGAAGTGGTCCGCATCGAACAACTGCAACTACAGGCGCTGGCGTACGACACAACGAACTTTTTTACGCACATTGCCAGCACCAACCTGCGCCCGAAACTGCCACAGCGCGGAAAAAACAAGCAGGGCCGGCACGATCTGCGCCAGATGGGTTTGGCGCTGGTGGTTGATCAGGTGACGCAGTTGCCGTTGGCTCATGTTCTCTATGAGGGAGCCCGCTCGGATATGAAGACCTTCGCGGAATTCCTCAAGCCCGTTCGTAAACGCCTGCGGGAGTTGACCGGCCAACCCGAGCAACTGACGCTGGTCTTCGATGCCGGGGCTTCGTCGCGGCAGAATCTGGAAGGACTGGAGCGATACGTGACGGCGGTTCGTCCATCCAACCACTTGGCGTTGCTTTCCGAAGCTGCCGAACAGCTTGCCGACGTGCAGTTGTCCAACGGCGCTGCCGTTCGCGCCTGGCGAACCCAGCGGAAGGTTGCCGGAAAGCAGCGGGACGTGGTGGTGGTTTTCAGCCCGCAACTGCATGAGGGACAACTGCGGGGACTGCAGCAGACCTTATCACGGAGTTGGCGTGAGCTGGAAGAAATGCAACTGCATCCGCCTGTGAGCGTGGAGGCGGCAAAGCGGAAGGTAGACAAGATTCGTCGCCACCAATACCTTCGTTCGCTGCTGTGCTACGAGATTACTCGCGATGGGCGAGGACCGATACTCATCCGTCTCTGGAGTGACTGGCAGGAGTATCAGCGCCTGATCACGAGTTATTTCGGACTTCGCATTCTGATTACGGATCGCGCCGAGTGGAGCACGGCGCAGATCATCGAAGCCTATCGCGGCCAATCGAAAGTGGAAGCCGCGTTTCGCGATTTGAAAGATCCCCGCATGCTCTCCACTCGACCGCAATTTCACTGGACCGATCAGAAACTGCACGTTCACGCGTTCATGTGTGTGACGGCCTATCTGCTGGTCACGTTGCTGCACCTGCGTGCGAAACAGAAAGCCGCCTTTGAGGGCGGCCCTCGCAGGCTGTTGGCAGAGTTAGGGGAAGTGCGCTGCTGCCGCCTGATCGATATGACCGGCCACAAGGGACGGCCGCGCGTGCGTTGGCAGATCGAAGAGTTTGATCCGGCCCGCAGGCCCTTGGTGGAAGCTCTTCACGCGCTACCCGCCATCGGCTGACCGCGCGGTGGTATATACGGAGCACCCGCGCTATCCTGCTCATCCTGAACAGGATAGCGCGCCTTCCCTTTCGTATCGTGGGAAACTCCCGCTAGCGGAATCGCGCCGGATTTACCGAAACTGCAGTGCGAAAGATTTTCCGCCCTTCACTATTTGAAAGGGCGGAGTCGCGTGATTTCACTGGCGGATCTCAAGGCAGAGGGCGAGTTCGTCCTAGCGGTACCGCACCGGATCCTGTACGCAGGCGGTGCCTGGAAGCCGGACGCGCCGCCCCGTGCCAAGACGGTCCGCCGCCGCGAAACGTCGGCTGCCGACGGCCCATTCTTCTGATGGGTCCAGCCCGCGCTGCTGTCACTTTTCCGCTAACGCCACTTTTTGCCACGATCGCCAGAATCTGACCACCTCTGAGGCTCCAAGCCGCCAAGAATTGAAAGATGCGAAGATATGCGATTACGATGTTTCACGGTCCTCCGACGGACGGGTTTCGCTGAAGTCGGCCGGAGGTTTCTTACTAGAGGGGGTTGTGTATGAGAATACCGAGACGGGTTCTCCTGGCCGTCTGCGTCATGGCGGCGTGCACTTATGCGTATTGGAAGTTCGCTATCCCAGTCCACCGAGTGGAAATTCGCTCCGAATTGATCATGCTGGGTGATCTGGACGGCGATCGGAGATGGACCTCCGGAGACGTCAACAGTCTGGAGATGTTTCTCAGTGAGCCATTCGCCACGCCCGACGAGGTAGTACGGCGGATTGACATGAACCAGAATGGACTCATCGACGAGGAGGACCTTGGAATTCTGCGTGCACTCGCCTCATGTGCTGGCGACCCGTACGCGGCCGAGGAGAAAGCGCGGGCCAGGGGCTCGGCCTTTCCCCGGCCGCGCGAACTCTACCGCTATTTCTCGGTGTCGGAATACCGTCCGAGGCCGCTGTGGGCCCTCCCTTATCCTCATGCTGCAAACTCAGTGCTTGGTTGGCTTGGCACTTTCCTTAAACCCGCGAGCCCGAGTCCGTACGCCGACGCACTAAATGCGGCGATCTATGCCGAGGCAGTTCGGTTCGATGTCGCTTGGCGTCGTCGTGAACCCCAGTTGCTCCCAATTGAACGTAGTTATGCGGAGCGGAAGTTGACCCGCGCGAGATCTCTCTTCGATGCAGGTGAGATGCATGAATTACTCCTCGCTCTGATCGAACTGGTGGAAGACGCGGAGACCCTTACAACCCGCGACCAACCAGAATTTCCGATCAAGCTTCTGGCCCTGCGAGACCACCTGCGCGAGATACTCGGCTCATCACTATACACCGATTTTAGGACCGGTAAACAGTCTTGGCAGGCCGTGCTCAAGGCTGTTTCCGAGCGTATCCAGACGGATCTTGGGCTACCCTACGACTTTCCTACGCTCTCTAAACCCAGGAATCTCCTGCGCCTGGAGAACTATGTCCAACGCGCCGAATG
>DATBZX010000063.1:0-15635 GCA_036512955.1 Terriglobales bacterium | reverse complement strand
AATGAGCCTGGGTAGAGGTATAAGCCACGAGCTTGCCATCATTCCCACGGAAATTAGTGGTATAGCCGGTAGCACGCTCGCGCGCTGCCAGCATGGCACAAAGCGCGGCGCTTGAGGCAGTATCCTGTATCACGCCTCCGCCCGTATTCGACGAAAGGAACCTTTTTGGTAGACCCAGCATGGTCACCAACCAATCGAGTACCTGAGTTTCCAGCTCTGTGCAGGCAGGGCTGGTAGCCCAGATCATGCCTTGAACCCCCAGTGCCGATGAAAGCAGGTCTCCCAGGATGGCCGGACCCGAGGCGTTGGCGGGAAAGTAGGCAAAGAAGTTAGGTGACTGCCAGTGAGTGACGCCGGGAAGAATGACGCGATCTATATCCTTGAGCAGTGATTCGAAGGCTTCACCATGCTGGGGAGGGCCTGGGGGAAGTGCTTGCCGAATATCACCGGGACGAGCTTGCGACAAGACCGGCAGAGACTCAATCCCCTCATAGTAGTCGGCAATCCAATCCACCACTTCTTTGCCGTGCCGACGGAATTGCTCCGCCGTCATGTGGAAACTCTGATCTTCTGACATGAGTCCCCCTGGGAATCAGACCTAATAAGTTGGAGAAAAGCGACTACCGCTGGTGCGACACTGAGTCCGTGCATCGTGCCGCGGGCAAACTGCGTCGAGCCACACCTTGAATGGATCATCCCATCCGGAAACTCATAGATCGTCGCATATGGTCTAGTCCAGCATCGCTAGCGACCATTAATTTGGCATTAAGCCTCTTGCTTATTCTATCTGGAAGCTATACTTTAGTTCGATAGACTTAAGTGCTGGCCAATCAACTTGAAAGGTGATCCATGGATATTCAGCAAATTGTGTCAGATCTCAAGAACGAACGCGACCGGATTGAAGCTGCTATTCGAGCTCTAGAGGGCACCGGTAAGTCGGGCCGCGGTCCCGGCAGACCGCCAGGTTCCACCAAGGGCGGGAAGCGCCGAACCATGAGTCCAGCCGCCCGCAAACGCATTTCTGAGATGATGAAGCTTCGCTGGGCCGAGAGAAAGAAGAAAGCCAAGGCGAAGGCCTAGTCCCGCTGGTTGCATTGTCAGTGCGGCGGTATCCAAGATTAGCCACTCATGTACAACCTGAGTGGCTTTCTTCGTGCCTGCAAAGCACACCTCGGATGCCAATGGGAATAGCCCAGTCTGTCCTATCACCCGTCGGTCCTGGTTTATCTTCTACTCCACGACTTGCCAGTCGTCGCTGCGAGTGGGAATCGAGTCCGGCCTACGATGCGAAGCGCGCGGCCGACGCTGCGCTCGTTACCGCCGGCTTGGGCCCGCGCTTGCGCACCAGCGCCATCCGGATATGGTCCAGCAACTGGGCTGCACTGCAGTTGGCCTTGGAGAGAAAGACGTCGGCAAGGATTTCGTCTGGGCAACTATTCAATGCGCCCGAGAAGACGATCGCCGGGGTTCCCGGCGAGATGGATTTGAGCTGATCGATCAGCTTGGCGCTGCCAAGCTTCAGCATCATCAGGTCAGCGAGAACCAAGTCGATCCCACCTGTCTTCATTAACTCAACCGCTCGCCCCGCCTCGGAACATACAACGACGCGGTAGCCCCGCGTCTCCAGCATCACCTTGCGAATGGAAAGTGAACGTTCGTCTTCGTCAACGCAAAGAATCGTGCGCTTTGGTTTCATCGGCCGTCCCACTGCGGCTTCTCGGGGGTTACTGCACGACCGCGCCATACCAAACCTGATTAGAGGCGGCGCTTGCGGCAGATACCGGAGGAGCTTTCTTAATTATTTGTGCGCCAGAGCAGACGCGCTATCGGATAGTACGGTTCTGCAGCGGGGTTGTAAAGTATCGCAGTGGTTAAATCGGCGACGCCATCGCGCGGTTGAAACAACAGACCGCAAGTTGCGCTCAATCGCTCAAAGCGCGGCGGGAACGCGCGCAACTCCTCCGCTGGCAAGGTCTTCCGGCCTGCACAGAATATCCGCAGATTATTCACATGGTTACTGTACCGTTAATTATTTGCACTACGTGTCCTCCGACGCGCACATTGGTGACGGCTTCGCCGCGCTTTTCGGCGCGAATATAGATCGAACTTGGCCGCCGGGTTTCCATTCCCTGCTCAATCATGCCCGATTGTTCCGATGCCAGCACACCGTATCTCACCGCCCAAGCCGCGCAACAGCCGGCAGCCGAACCGGTCGCGGGATCTTCGCCGTTGTAAAAGATCATGCGGGCATGCAGCGTGGCGTCCGGCGACACGGTCTCGCGGCTCACCAGATAGAAGAAGCTGTTGTCTCCGAAGGGCTTCAGATATGCCGACATCTGTTGCCAACTCACGTTCAGATTCTGCAGGGTCGCAAGGGAACGAAACGGCACCATGGTGAACCACATTCCCGTGGACACGCTCTGGATCGGCAGACTCTCGTCCAACTCCGACACAGGAACGCCGAGTACCTTCGCAACGTCAGCATGGGGATGCGACGGCCCAAATTTCGGATCCATCTGGCGCATTTCGCCGAAAAGGCTGTTGTCACGGTGTTCAAATCGCACCGGCACCTTGCCGACCTTGAGATCGAGGACAATTTCTCCGGCCAGCGAATGTTGGCGGAGATACCACGCTGTGCCCAGGGTTGGATGTCCTGCGAACGGCAGTTCTTCGTTAACCGTGAAGATGCGAACTTTGATCCCTTCACGCTGTTCGATGGCCTTATCGCGGGGGAGAATGTAGGTCGTCTCGCTAAGGTTGGTTTCCCGCGCCAGTTTCTGCATCTCCTCTTCGCTGAGACCGCGCGCGTCGGTAAATACCGCCAATTGGTTGCCCTCGAGTGGACGTGTGGTGAATACATCGAGTTGAACAAAATCGAATGTGCGCTTCGCCATAAAGGAACTCCTTCGACAATCTAACAGGATTTCGCTACAAGCCTGTGCCGCGTTCTGGCCACGCAACCAGAGGCCGCATCGTGCGGTTGTTTACAATGACCAGAGCAGTAACACCGGCCTGCGGAAGCGAAGGGGGTCCGGTGACTCTCCCGGTCTTCAAAACCGGCGATTGGCATCTTCGATGTCAATGGTGCGTTCGACTCGCACACGCTTCCGCCAATTCTCTGATTTCCGGAGGCCGAATTGTCGGAATTTACACGGCGCGACTTCTTAGCTGGCACGAGCGCGGTGATGGCCCTCGCCGCCTTTTCCGGAGGGATGCCATCGACTATGTCTGCAACCGGGAAACCTGATACGCCGATTTGGAAGTCTCCCTTCCGGGTCGCAGTCATCACCGACGAGATCTCCCAGGACTTCGACCACGCCTGCTTCGTAGCCGCCCGCGAATTCGGAATGCAATGGATCGAAGTGCGCGGCCTGTGGAATAAGAATTTGATGAATCTCAGTTCAGCCGAGATTGCCGAGGCGCAGAAAATTGTGGCGAAATACCAATTACGCGTGACGGACATAGGCAGCCCGCTTTTCAAAGTGGACTGGCCGGGCGCTCCCACGTCGAAATACAGTCCCAAGCGCGATCAATTCAACGCGGACTTCACATACGAGCAGCAGACTGAAGTCCTGGAAAAGTGCATCGAGGCGGCCAAGGCATTTCGAACCGACCGCGTTCGCGGCTTCGACTTCTGGCGACTCGAGGTCCAGGCACCATACCGCAAGGCCATCGCCGCAAAGTTGCTGGATGCAGCCGGCCAACTCGGTAAACACGGCGTAGTCTTCCTGCTTGAAAACGAAATGACCTGCAACACGGCGACGGGCGCGGAGGCTGCGAAGACACTAGCCGAAGTGCAGTCGCCTAATTTCATGCTGAACTGGGATCCCGGTAACGCGGCCGCACGTGGCGAGGTCCCTTATCCCAACGGCTTTGATCTGCTGCCCAAGAATCGCATCGGGCACTGCCACTGCAAGGACGTCGTCCTGAAGCCGGGAGGCGAGGGATTCGAATGGATGCCGGTGGGTAAGGGTGTCATCGATTGGGTGGGACAATTCCGAGCGCTCAGAAAAGCCGGTTACGATCTTGGCGTCTCGCTCGAAACGCATTGGCACGGTGCCGGAACACCGGAAGAATCGTCGCAGCAAAGTTGGGCAGGCATGAAAGCCGACCTGCAGAAAGCAGGAGCACTGTCATGAAGAAGTCTGAGAACGGTGCGAACGATCATGCGCGCAGGATCAATCGCCGCGAGTTTGTTGGCATGGCAGCCGGAGCTGTGGCGCTTGCCGCTGTTCCTTACTCCCGCGTGCTGGGCGCGAACAATCGAATACGCATCGGCTTGATCGGTGCGGGCGACCGCGGCCAGCAGGACTTGAAAGACGCTCTGGCCCAGTCCGACGTCGAGTGTGTGGGTGTGGCCGATGTCTACTCTCTTCGTCGCGAGCAGGCGAAGGCCATCGTACCCGCGGCTGAGATGTATGACGATCCCCGCCGCCTGCTCGATCGCAAGGACGTTGACGCCGTCATCATCGCCACTCCGCTACATCTGCATGCGAAATATTTTCTGGACTCACTCGCAGCCGACAAGGACGTGTACTGCGAAAAGACCATGACGTGGGACATCCCCGAGGCAGTGGATTGTTTGCACGCCGCTCAGAATTCCAAGCAGGTGGTGCAGATCGGATTGCAGCACGAAAGCTCGGGCGAGTTGGCCGACGCCCGCCGCTGGTATCAAGACGGGTTGCTGGGCAAGGTGACCATGGTCGAATCGTGGATGAGCCGCAACACTCCACATGGGCATGGCCAGTGGTATCGCGAGATTCCGGCCGACTGCAACCCGCAGCACGTGGGCTGGGACCTGTTCCTGATCAACCGCCCGAAGGCGGCCTTCGATGCCAACAAGTACATGAACTGGCGGCTGTTCTGGGAGTTCTCCGGCGGCAATGTTACCGAAAACATGGTGCACCAGATTGCGTGGATCATGACCGCGATGGACCTTCCCGTGCCGCAAGCAGCCGGCATGATGGGCGGCGTGTATTCCGAAAAAGATGGCCGGCAGGTGCCCGACACGATTGCCGTCACCTTCGAATTTCCCAACGACCTCACCGTGCTGTGGCAGTCGACGTTCAGCAACAGCCACTTCGGATTGGGCGAGCGCTTCCTGGGCTCCGACGGCACCGTCGAACACATCACCGGCGCGACCGATATGGTAACGGGGAAATACCAGGCCGGCATCAGCTACTACCCGGAGAAGACGAATCGCGCCGACGGCTCCGCCCTGACTGGAAAATCGCAAGGACAGAACCACATGGCTAACTGGATGGAGTGCATTCGCTCGCGCAATCAGAAGACGAATGCGCCTGTCGAGATCGGCTACAAATCCGCGGTGGCCGCGCACATGGCGAACCTCGCGTACCGGGGAAAGCGACGCATTACGTTGCAGGAAGCGATGGCGGCAAAGCCGGAATACTGAGGGCGGTTCAGCTCCAGCGGAACCATTTCAACGCGATGACGAACGACAGGCCGCCCCAGATGGCCATGATTCCCAACGGCATCCATTGCGAACTGAGGCTCGCGCCCTGCAGGATGATGGCGCGCAGGGCATCGTTTAACGCGGTCAGCGGCAGCGCCTTGATCAGCGGTTGAATGACTTGCGGGAAGCGCTCATACGAAAAGAACACGCCGGAAAAAATCCACATCGGCATCATCACGAGGTTGATCAGGCCGCTCACGCTCTCGATTTTCTGAGCGCGGCTGGCGGTGAGCAGTCCGACGCCCCCGAACGATACCGCTCCCAATCCGGCAACCAATAGGATGGCCAGCCACGAGCCCTCGACCTTCATGTGAAATACCACCACGCCGAAGCCCATCAGTAGCGCGACCTCGATGATCATGAGCACCAGCCGGCTGCTGCCTAAGGCCAGCAGAAAATCGGTGCGGCGCATGGGAGAGGCGACGAAGCGCTTGAGCAGCTTGCGCTGCCGCATGTCGACGACGGCGAACCCGATGCCCCACATGCCGGAGTTCATCAGGTTCATGCCCAGAAGTCCTGGAATCAGGAAGTCGATATAGCGCGCTCCCGGTTCGCTGCTCTGCGTGGTCTCGGCCCTGAGCGGACTCGTCCGGCCTGCGGCGGTCTGCAGCGCGTCGTCCACCTGCGAGCGTGCCAGCACACTCTCGGGCCGCGCCGGATCGTAGCGGTAGTGCACTCCGCTGTCGTCCTCGGTTAGGACGAGTGCGTACTGACCCAGCCGGAAGCGATCGAGCGCGACCGGTTCATCGAGCACATCGGCGTGAATCGCATTCTTTTCAGGAGAACGCTGCAACAACTCGACCGCCTGTTGTGCATGCGCATTGTTGACGACTGCAATCGCAGTCACATCAGCGGGCTTGTTGCGAAAGGCGATGCCCAATCCCAGCGCTAAGAGCAGGGGGAACACAAACACCCAGAAGATCACCTCGGGCTCGCGCCAAAGCTCTTTCATGCGCGCGCCGAGGATGGCCCAGTAGCCTGCCCAGCGCCCGTTGACGACGACAGCAGTCACCAGCTTTTCTGGTGGCGTTTGGATCTCAAGGTCCGCCATCAGTCCTCCCTCAAATGGCGACCGGTAAGTTTCACGAACACATCTTCGAGGCTCGCCTGCCGCGTCGTGAGATGCGCCAGTTGCGCGCCCTTTTGTTGAACTGCGGTTAACAATGCGGGGATGGTGTGGTGCGGCTCGTCAACCTGTAAACAGAAGAGTCCGTCGTCGTTGCGCACGGATTGCACCCCCGGCAGCGCGCCCCAAGCGCCGTCGCCACTACCGTTGCCACCGCTGATAGAAAATTCCACCACGTGATGGCCGCTCAGTCCCGCAATCAGTTCGGCGGGAGTACCCTCGGCGATGATCTTTCCGTGGTCGATGATGGCCAGCCGATCGCACAGCCGCTCGGCTTCATCCATGTAGTGGGTGGTTAGTAGCACCGTGCCTTGGCGCTTCTGAAACTGGCGCACGATCTCCCAAAGTTGGCGCCGACTCTGCGGATCGAGGCCAGTCGTCGGCTCATCGAGGAACAGGATCTTCGGATTGCCCACCAGGGCAGTGGCAACCGCCAGCCGCTGCTTCTGCCCGCCGGACAGCTTGCCCACCATGGCATCGGCTTTCTCGTTCAGCGAGAGTTCGTCCAAAACATCCGCCACCGGACTGGGATAGTGATAGAAGCTGGCGAACAGATGCAGAGTTTCGCGAACGGTTAACTTCTCCGACAGCCGCGTCTCCTGCAGCGAGATGCCCAACCGCTCGCGCAGCTCGCGCTCGTGGCCCTGCCACGTCATACCGAGGATTTCGACCTCACCCGAAGTCGGCTTCAGCAGACCTTCCAGGATCTCGATGGTCGTGGTCTTACCTGCCCCGTTTGGTCCGAGAAGTCCGAAGCATTCTCCGGTCTCGATGGCAAGATCGAGTCCACGCACGGCCTCGACCTTTCCGTCGTAGGTTTTGGTCAGGCCAGTGCATCGGATGGCGGTATCCATACCGTGGAATGATACCCGAGATCGAGGATGAAATTGCCGGCGAGGGACGAGGGCGCGGTTCCGCTAGCGCAGTGGAGCGCCAGGTGCGGATTGAATGGTTGCAGAAAAAGCAGGTCCCCCGCGGGCTGAGCCCACGAAGGATGACAAAACTAGGATGGCAAGGCGCGGTCGAGCTGGGCCCCTTCAAACCAGACTGAAGTCCAGCTTTCCAACCGCCGCTTCGCGGCCTTCGTGCTCTACTTCCCGGCGAGCAATTGCTGCGACAGGTATGCTCCCAGCCCTAGTTCTTTGATGGAGTGTAGTTGCGCTTCCAGGAATTCCGCATGCCGCTCTTCGTCGTGCAGCAGGCTCTCGAACAAGTCTTTCGAGCCTGCGTCACCTGCCTCGCGGCAAATCTTTGAGGCGTCGTTGTATTCCTGCACCGCGTTGGTTTCGTCGACCAAGTCGATCTCTAACTGCTGCGGCACGTTGACGCCGATCTTGGGCGTTAGGGGCACGGCAACGTTCGGCGTTCCATCGAGAAAGATCACGCGCTCAATCAGGCGCTCCGCGTGTTTCATCTCCTCAACAGCTCGACCCTTTGTGAGCGCGGCTAGCCGCTTGTATCCCCAGTTCCCACACATCTCCGCTTGCACCATGTACTGCACCACGACCGACATCTCATTGCTGAGTGCCACATTCAGTTGCTCGATGACTTTTTCATTGCCTCGCATGACGTGCTCCTGGTGAATAGCAAGGGTCGCCAAACGCGAGTTGAAATGCAGCGAGCTACGTCACAGGCTTGGGTGATGCGGGATTGCGCGAGGGCCCCGGCTGCGAGGCCCCCGGCAGGCCTTACGCCTTCGGTTGCGGTACGATCCGAAGATACGGCCTCGGAGCCTTCCAGCCGTCCGGATACACCTTCTTGGCATCTTCGTCCGAAACCGAACCGGCGATAATCACGTCTTCGCCCTGCTTCCAGTTCACCGGCGTCGCCACCTTGTGCTTCGCCGTGAGCTGCAGCGAATCGAGGACGCGCAGTACCTCGTCGAAGTTCCGCCCGGTGGTCATGGGATAGACCAACACGAGCTTGACCTTCTTGTCGGGACCCACCACAAACACGTTGCGCACCGTCATGTTGTCGGCGGCTGTCCGGCCTTTCGAACTGTCGCCCACGGTTGCCGGAAGCATGTCGTAAAGCTTGGCCACGTTCAGGTCGGAGTCGCCGATCATGGGATAGTTCGGCGCATGGCCTTGCGTTTCCTTGATGTCGTTCGCCCAGCGCGCGTGATCGTCGACCGGATCGACGCTCAGGCCTATGATCTTCGTGTTCCGCTTGTCGAATTCCGGCTTCAGCCGCGCCATGTACCCGAGCTCGGTGGTACACACCGGCGTGAAGTCCTTGGGATGAGAGAACAGAACTGCCCACGAGTCGCCAATCCACTCATGAAAGCGGATGCGACCCTCGGTTGTTTCAGCCTCGAAATCAGGTGCGACGTCACCAATCTTCAGACCCATTGCATGTCTCCTCTTTTTTAGAATCCGGTATCGAGCTTCAAGATTGTTCCGCGACTCAGCCTCAAACCGCATTTGGCGGGACAGATGAGGGATTCCGTTACGTTAATGCACTGCGAGAACGGCGGTCAACTCCGAACAATCTCCAACGCGCTGCCACATCTGCGTTGCTCGCGCAGCCTCTGCGATCAACGGCGTCGGTTCGCAATGATTTTTACGGTGGGTCAAGTTTCTTGAGCGTTAGGGGTATTTCCTTGCCCGTTCTACCGCTACTTGTGGCAATCTATTTTACCGAGGTTATGCATGGCAGAATTCACCGTCAACGCACAGCGCTTCGATCCCTACAAGAATTTCAAGTTCCGGGTGAAGTGGGACGGCAAATATGTGGCGGGCATCTCCAAGGTCAGCCCGCTGATTCGCCGCACTGAGGTGGTCAAACACCGCGAAGGCGGAGATCCCAGCACGTCCCACAAGTCGCCCGGCCGCACTGAGTACGAAGCCATCACGCTGGAGCGCGGAGTCACCCATGATGTTGCCTTCGAACAGTGGGCCAACAAGGTGTGGAATTACGGCGCCGGGCTCGGCTCGGAAGTGTCGCTGAAGGACTTCCGCAAGGACGTCATCCTGGAGCTTTACAACGAGGCCGGACAGAAGGTGATGGCCTACAACATTTTCCGCTGCTGGGTCTCGGAGTACGAGGCGCTGCCGGACCTCGATGCCAATGGTGGGGCGGTGGCGATTCAGCACATCAAGCTGGAAAATGAAGGTTGGGAGCGCGACCCGTCGGTGACCGAGCCAACCGAACCGTCGTTCACCAATCCTCCGGCGTAAGAGAGTACCGAGGCAGCGGCATGTCATCCTTTCCTGGATCACCAAAACTCGTGAAGGCGGGCTTCGTCCAGCTTGACCCGGTAACGGCCGCTGTGTCCGGGGTCCATGTCTTTCAATACAATCCCGAGACGCTGGTGCGGCGGCTGGAAGGTGTAAGTAGCGCTCCACCGCCTTCGCCGGGCGTACCTGCCGCTCCGCGTGAGACGGTTACATTCACGCTAATCCTCGACGCCGCGGACAAATTACAGGCGGGCGATCCAGCGGCGCTGCAGACCGGGCTGCTTCCCGCTATCTCGGCGTTGGAGTTATTGCTGTACCCAGCCGGCGCTGGTCTCACGGTTTGGGTTTCGGGGGGACGGCGGATCGTGCCGGTGCGCATCGCCGAAATGCAAATTGTGGAGCAGGCATTCGATCCCGCGCTGAATCCAATCCGCGCCGAGATTGCGGTGACGCTGCAGGTTTTGAAGGATGCCGATCTCGCAAGCAATCCGCGCGGCCGAGCGCTGTGGGATGCCCACCTCGCCACCATTCAGCAGTTGGCCAAGACGGCCAGCGGCACGCTGTCTCAGTTGGGACTGACGGGAATTTGAGTTGTAATCACGCGGAGCGGCCAACGTTTCAGGCGGCGGCTTTCAGCAGTTCGCTCAGCTTCTCCAAGTCCTGCGCACTGGCATCGCCGATCACGAAATAGCGAAGACCGTTGTGAGTCCAGCTTCGAACTCCAAACGAGTGGGCCGTCAGCGCTGAGTCGTTTCCTACATTTCCCAAGTCTTTCTCCTGGAAGACGAATACGGAGATCTGGTGCAGGCGGACGCGGAAGATCAGCTCTGCACCCGGCGCTTGGTTGAGATAGCTGACTCTTCCGCCTACCAGAACGAACGGCGAATTCTGCAACTCGGGCAGGTTGAAGGTGAAGGGTATCTTGCCCTCAAACCACGGCTTCACGGTATGCCGGTCGGTGGAAACCACATCAACGGGGTTCGAGCTGGCAAGCGTGCTCACATGCAGGTCCGCCAGTTCGCTCATCAAGTGCTGTTGGTCAACGCGGTCACGGTTCAGCGTCAAAAGAACTGCACTGGCAATCAGCAGCACAGCGGCGGCCGCCAGGACAGGGAGCCAGTATCGCTTCCACGGAGATGACTTCGGTGCCGCTATGCTTTTCTCGATGCGGGCACGAAAGGCTGGGTCTGGCTTGAACCGTTGTCCGGCAGCGCGGACCGCAAGCTTCTGCTGCAGTCTACCCAGGCCCTCCGCGGCGCAAGCAGAACAGCCACGCAAGTGCTCCTGCAACGCGCGCGCCTCGTCAGCGGGGAGTTCGCCGTCGAAGTAGGCATCGAGTTTTTCAGTCCAGGATTCGCAGGCCATGGTTCAATTCCCCTGCAATTCTTGCACGATGTCCCGTAGGGCTCGTCGGCCGCGCGACAGGCGCGACATCACGGTGCCCATCGGGATGGCAAGGGTTGCAGAAATTTCCTGGTACGACATCTCTTCAAATTCACAGAGCAGCAACACCTCACGATAGCTGACTGGCAACTTTCCTAACGCCTGCTGCACAAGTTGCTGGTCTGACCGTTGCAGCAGGATGCTCTCGGGCGTTTCCCGCACTGTGGGAAGGATCGCGTTCCCGTCGCCTTCGAGATCTAGTTGCTCGGTTGCGGTCGCCTGCAATCCGGTGCGAGAAGTCAGAAAGGTGTTGCGCAGAATCCGGTACATCCAGGCGCGAAAGTTCGTTCCCTGCTGGAACGAAGGGAATCCCTTGAGCGCCTTGGCATAAGTTTCCTGCACCAGGTCTTCGGCTTCCTGCCGGTCCTGCGTAAGCCAGTGGGCGAAGTTATAGAGGCGCTCAAAGAGGGGCATAGCTAGCTCCTCGAACGAACCCGATGACGAGCGATCCTGCGACACGCACACAAGAGTAAACCAGCGGATAACGATTTTATTCCCGTTGCGCAACAGAAATTTCCCGTGGAATAAAACGGCGTGCCGCCAGTTCTGCACTGTGAATCGGGGAGCGAAGCAGTCTCCGGAAAGGACATCACAATGCAGAAGAACAGTGAAGCGATCTTGTTTGACCACAACCACGACGGAATTGACCGCCGAGGCTTCCTGAAATGCATGGCGTGGGCCGGCACGGGAGCGCTGTGCGTGTTGCAGGGCGGAGTGCTGAAGTCCTACAGCCTGAGCGACCCGTCGCACGCCAAGAAGGCTGCCGCGGGCGACCTCAGCTTTGTGCAGATCAGCGATAGCCACATGGGATTCAACAAGCCCGCGAACCCCGATGTCGCCGCCACGCTGCAGGCGGCAGTCCAGAAGATCAATGCGCTCAGCGTTCCCCCGGAGTTCATCCTGCATACCGGCGACATCAGCCATCTGTCGAAGCCCGGAGAGTTCGACAACGTAGACCAGATTCTGAAATCGGCCCGCACGCAGGACGTGTTCTTTGTTCCCGGCGAGCACGACGTTCTCGAAGACGACGGCAAACAGTATCGCGAGCGTTATGGCGAGAACACGAAAGGGGCGGGCTGGTACAGCTTCGACAAAAAGGGCGTGCACTTCATCGGACTGGTCAACGTGATGAACCTGAAGGCGGGAGGGCTGGGCTCGCTGGGCACGGAACAACTGGAGTGGCTGGAAGACGACACCAAACATCTCTCCAAGAGCACGCCCCTCGTGGTGTTCGCGCACATTCCGCTATGGACCATCTATCCCGAGTGGGGATGGGGCACGGAGGACAGCGCGCAGGCCCTGGCTTATCTGAGACGCTTCGGATCCGTGACCGTGCTCAATGGACACATTCACCAAACCATGCAAAAGGTGGAAGGTAATGTGACTTTCCACACCGCGGCGTCCCCTGCGTTTCCACAACCGCATCCGGGAGCGGCGCCGTCTGCGGGACCGATGAAGGTTCCGCCGGAACAGTTGCGCAGTCTGCTGGGAGTGACCGATGTGAACCACGTGCACGGAAGTCATGCGCTGGCGGTGATCGATTCCACACTGGAATAGTTGGGGACACAGAACTTTGGAACCACAAACTTCGATTTTGACAGGAGCAGAAAGATGAAACGCAGTAACACGATATTAGGTATTGCAGCAGTGATGGTGGTGAGTTTAATCGCTTTTCCAACGCTCGAGAGAAAGGTATCTGCCGGCCCGCCGACCGCTGAGGTGAAGATTGATAACTTCAGTTATTCGCCGGCAACGCTGACGGTGAAGGCTGGAACGCAGGTCACGTGGACGAACCACGATGACATGCCCCATACCGTCACCAGCGAAGACCAGAGCTTCAAGTCCAAGGCGCTCGACACGGACGAGAAGTTCAGCTTCACACCCAGCAAGCCCGGGACTTACACGTATTACTGTTCGATCCATCCCAAGATGACGGGCAAGCTGGTGGTCGAGTAGGCTCGCTGGCGCGGCGTGGGCGTGAACGCGGGCCGCTACGGGATCAAAGGGAACTTCACTGCGGCGTTGACGACGCCCTTCACTATATCGAGGGCGGCGTTGATGGCTTCCTCGGCGGTAAGCAACGCCAGACCCTTCAGCGTTAGCAGTACACTGCGGGAAGCGCTCTTCTGCATGTCGAGCAGCAACTGTGCCTGTTGCTGGTTGATCTGGCCGGCGGCGAGCATCTCCTCGATCGACACCATGGTCTGGGCGATCTTCTTGAACTCAACCGAGGCAAACGACTCGGCGTCTACGGCGTTCTTCTTCAGAATGGGCAAGGCCGCGGCGAGCATCTTGCTGCCCAGCGCTCCGGCGTCGAGTGACATGACGGACTCTCCTGCAATATCGAACTCGTACTACTTGGTGGCGCCGAGGCTGGGAGCATTCTTATCGCCGCGCTTCAGGGCCAGCTCCAGCCTCAAGATACTCTCTACGCTAATGGTAATGGCAGACTCGGCAGCAGTGATCGCCCCGATGGGAAATGGACGAGTCATCCCCTTGTCCAGCGTCTGCAGGCGATCGAACTGCCCCTGCAATTCCTGGAGCTGCTGTTCGATGATCGGATACTGTGGCAGAATATGGGCCCGTGTCTTCAGTACCGTCAGGCGCGCGCCAATGTCGTTATAAAAGTTCGGATCGTAAGGAGTAGCAGGGTCTACCTTGAGCTTGCCAAAGTACACTTCGGCACGCTGCTGGACATCGCTGACGCCGGTGTCGATGGCGGCGTCGTAGTCCCCGATGAACTTGACAGCGCAACCGCTCAGCGAGACGGCGGCGAGCCAGATCATCAGCCAGCCGAGGACAACCTGCTGCCTGCGTTTGATCGCGATGTTGGACGACTCAGCTTTGATCGTATGCCGCCTTTCCGGAGCCATTGCCAGCGGCGCCAACGCCGCAAGAGGATTGCCCTGCGACGCTTGAACTTATTTTCGCCGGGAATGGAATTTCCACCCCGGGTCACATCCGGACTTTTGTTTGTACTGCAAAACCGGCGGAGAGTCCAGAAGTGTTTTGGCCATGGTGGATAGCTGCCGCCGGCTTCAGCCGCTCGGATCCGCCGTATAATCATGAGATGCCCAGCCGCCGAAATTGCATTCTGTAGGCGGTGCAGACAACTTTGGCGGCACATGCCCGTTGGGCCCGGAACATCATGGATTTCAAATTAGCCAGTTCGTACCAGCCTGCCGGTGATCAACCCCGGGCCATCGAGTCGCTCACTCGCGGTCTCTATGACGGCGACAAGCACCAGGTTCTGCTCGGCGTCACCGGATCGGGCAAGACCTACACCATGGCCAAGATCATCGAGCGGTTGAACCGTCCCACAGTGGTGATGGCGCACAACAAGACACTTGCAGCACAGCTCTACCATGAGTTCAAGTCGTTCTTTCCGCAGAACGCGGTGGAGTACTTCGTCTCCTACTACGACTATTACCAGCCCGAGGCCTACATCCCGGCGAGCAACGTTTACATCGAGAAAGAATCGACCGTTAACGACGAACTCGACAAGTTGCGGCTGGCTGCGACCCGCTCGTTGTTCGAGCGCCGCGACTGCATCATCGTCGCGTCGGTCAGTTGCATTTACGGCCTGGGATCGCCCGAAGCCTACTATGGCATGCTGCTGTTCCTGGAAAAGGGACAGAAGATCAAGCGCCAGGACATTGTGCGCAAGCTGGTCGAAATCCTGTACGAGCGCACCGAAGGCGATTTTACCCGCGGAACGTTCCGCATGCGCGGCGACGTGATCGAGATTTTCCCCACGTATGACGACAACGCCTACCGCATCGAATTGTTTGGCGATGAGGTGGAATCGCTGGCGCAAATCGATCCCCTGTTCGGAACGGTAAAACAGAAGTATGCGCGTCTGCCGATCTATCCCAAGAGCCATTACGTGATGAAGCCCGAGCGCAAGACCGCCGCGGTTGACACCATCCTGGAAGAGCTGAAGTGGTGGGAAGCGGAGCTTGAAAAGCAGGGACGGATGACCGAGTCGCAGCGCATTCATCAGCGCACCCGGTTCGATCTGGAAATGATCAAGGAGATGGGCTACTGCCACGGCATCGAGAATTACTCGCGGCATTTCACTGGCCGTCTGCCGGGCGAGCCTCCGCCGACGCTGCTGGATTACGTGCCACGCGATTACCTGATGTTCATCGACGAATCGCACCAGACGGTGCCGCAGGTTCGCGGCATGTGGCATGGCGATCGCTCGCGCAAGCAGAACCTCATCGAGTACGGCTTCCGACTGCCGAGCGCGCTGGACAACCGTCCGCTGACGTTCGAGGAGTTCGAGCACCGCGTGAACCAGGTCATCTATGTTTCAGCCACACCGGGGCCCTACGAGTTGACCAAGTCAGCAGGGGTGGTGGTCGAGCAAATCATTCGTCCCACGGGACTCATCGATCCCGAAGTCGAGGTG
>DATBZX010000062.1:0-5471 GCA_036512955.1 Terriglobales bacterium | reverse complement strand
TTGTTCTTCCTGTTTCTCTCTCATTTACAACAGAATGAGGAGACACGGTGATGCCTTTGTACGTGCCCGCGTTCTCCGACGCTTCGGCCGGCGCAATCTGTTTCTTCTCGATTCTGCTGGTTCCTCTGGCCATGGCCGGCCTCGCGGTGATGAACAGTGGCCTCGGCCGATCGCGCAGTGCGGCCCACGTCATGCTGGCCTCGCTGTGTGCGATTTCGGTCGCCGCCATCGTCTATGTGGTCTGCGGTTTTTCCTGGAACGGTTTTGCCGGCGGACCGGCCCACGTTTTACTGCTGCGCGGCAAGCCGTGGAACTGGATTGCCGCGGAACCTTTCTTTCTGCGCGGCATCGAACTCGACGGTTCTCCCGCATCGCTCGCGGCGCTGCTGCAGATGTTCGCCGTCGGTCTCGCGGCTTTGATTCCCATAAGCGCCGCAATGGACCGCTGGCGCCTCGGCTCTATTTGTGCGTCCACGGCTATTTTTGCCGCCTGCACCTTTCCGATCTTTGCGCATTGGGTTTGGGGCGGAGGGTGGCTGGCGCAACTCGGCGTCAACTACGGACTAGGTCAGGGATTTCTCGACAGCGGCGGCGCCGCAACCATCCAGGCGGTCGGCGGATTGACTGCGCTGTCGATGGTCTGGATACTCGGTCCGCGCCTCAATAAATATTCACCCGAAGGCATGCCGACGGGGATTCCCGGCCACAGCCTGGTCTTCGTGGTGTTCGGATGCTTTCTATCCTGGCTTGGCTGGATAGGCCTGAACTCCGCGGGTGCGCTGCTCTTCTACCATGTCGTGCCTGGTCGAGTGGTGCTGATCGCAGTGAATACGACTCTATCGGCCGCTGCAGCGGGACTAATGGCGGTCGCCATCACGCGCATTCGCTTCGGCAGGCCCGACGCCTCCATCAGCGCTAACGGCTGGGTCGGTGGCTTGGTGGCCAGCAGCGCGGCGGCGGCATTTCTCAAACCGGCTGCGTCCCTGATCATTGGCCTCGTCGCTGGCGTCCTGGTGGCGCTAGCGGTCGAGTGGTTTGAAATGTGGCTCAAGGTTGACGATCCCGGAGGCGCGATTCCGGTTCACGCAGTGGCCGGACTGTGGGGGTTGTTCGCTGCCGGATTGTTCGCGCGATTTCCCGGGCAGGCTTCGTCCGCTGGGCAATGGCTGGCGCAGGTCATTGGAATCGCAACCCTGCTGGGCTTCTTATTGCCACTCTCGTATTCGCTCAATTGGCTTCTCAACCGGATCTCTCCGCAGCGGATCGAGCCCGAAGGAGAACGGCAAGGCATGGATCTCTACGAGCTAGGCACCGGAGCTTATCCCGAGTTCGTGTTCCATCCCGACGAGTTCATCCAAAGATAGTGAGGGATTAATGCGGTTTTGCAACTACCTCAGCTATGCCGGGCCACCCATAGCAGCAGGCCGAAGACCACCACCGGGATCAGAGCGAGCCCAATGTAGAACGCGATTTTCCGCGGCCACGGGCTGCGCCGGATCTTCCAGTTGCGCATTTCGGCGCGATCGGCGACGCCAACCTGGTCGAGGTGCTCGAGGTCCCAGGCGAATTCACTGGCGCGCGCGTAGCGGTTCTTCCAATCGCGCTCCAGCGCACGATAGATCACTTCCTGCAACTGCGGTGAGATCGTGGGATCGAGTTCACGCGGCGGAACCGGATTATTCAGCAGCCGGTCGTTCATGATGAGAAAAGGATTGTTTCCCGTGAACGGCACCCTTCCCGTCAGCATTTCATAGAGCATGACTCCGACAGCGTACAGGTCACTGCGCGCATCGCCTCGTTTGCCTTTGACCTGCTCAGGCGAGATGTAATCCGGCGTGCCCATCGTCTGCGATAGATTGGCGAACGTCAAACGGCGGCCATGCAGGTCTGATGCGATGCCGAAGTCGATAAGCTTGATGTTGTCGTCGGCATCCACCATGACATTTTCCGGCTTCAGGTCGCGGTGAATGATGCCGTGGTCGTGAATGTACTGCAAAGCATCCAGAATGCGCGTGGTGATCCGGATCGCGCGTTCCTGCGGCTGTTTCTTCTGCTCGTTAAGGATCTCGCGCAGCAGGCGTCCGTCCACCCACTCCATGACCATGTAAACCTGGCTGCGATGGTCGTCAGTAAAGACCTTCATCACGCCAGGATGGTCCATGTTCTTGCCGATCTCTTCCTCGCGACGGAAGCGGTCGTACAACAGCGGATCGCTCTCCATCTCGGGGTGGGGGATCTTGATGGCGACCTGGCGATCGTTGCGCAGGTCGGTAGCGCGATAGATCGAGGCCATCCCGCTGCGCGCAATCAGTTGGTCAATGCGATAGTGGTCGAGTTGTTCGTCGGTTCGGACTGGAGTCATGCTTCCCGGGCTGCGGTATTCCTTTGCAATGCGAGGCTCGGCTCGGAATTGCTAGTTGATCGTGAGTGCAACTCAATCATGCCAGAAAAGCCGGGCACTCGGCGTAAAGATTCCATAAGGAGCGAGTAAGAACCTGTTCGGGCAATTCTCCAGGGAAGTCGCGCGGGCACTGATAATTCGCGGGTGTTGGTGCGGTTTCGGATCACCGGATTTTGTACGGCCGGCCTCGGTACATGCCGGTGCGCTCGACGTCGTGGACGCGTATCAACTGCACGCTGATGTTGTCGCTGCCATCGCGCTGCTTGGCGAGCGCGACCAGTTTCTCCGCCGCACTGGGTAGATTCTCATTCAGCATGACCGCACTCGCGATGTCGGACTCAGGCACGGGACCGTGCAGTCCATCCGAGCACAGCACCAGCACGTCCCCCTTCTGTATCTGGACATCGTTGATGTCCACTGCCACAAACATGTCGTTGCCGACCGAGCGGCTCAGCAAGTGCTTGTTGGTCGATTCCGCAGCTTCACGAGCGGAGAGTATTCCCAGACGCGCCTGCTCGTTGACCACCGTATGGTCGCTGGTGATTTGCTTGGGCTGGCCGGAACGAATCAGGTAACAGCGCGAGTCTCCGACATGCGCCACCACGGCGCGATCGAACCGCAGCGCACAGGCGACCAGCGTTGTGGCCATGTTGGTGCGCGAACCGGACGAGCCCGTCTCATACACCTGCGTGTTCGCAGTTTGGACCAGCCGGGTAAGCAGAGCCTTGTGCGGCTCCCCTTCTTTCGCTCGTACGAAACCATCCAGCAGGCTTTCCACGGCTACTCGCGAGGCGACTTCACCCTTCTGTTGCCCGCCCACTCCATCGGCCAGCGCGAACAAACAGCCATGCGAGCGCAATTGCGCGGAAGCGTGCGGCAGCACGTAGCCCAGGTAGTCCTCGTTCTGCTCCCTGACGCGTCCGGGATCCGTAAGTTGGGTAAATTCAACGTCCAGCATAGCGCCCTGAAAGGTGCAGCCTCGGAATTACACCGTGCTTCAATCTAAGATGCGCGTTGCAACTCCTGGGAGGCTCTATCTTGGTACTCGCGCAGGCGAAGGGCGGGCCCATGCCCGCCCCTAATGCCTCCTGTTGATTCGATGGTTTTAAACCACGCTCGCGGCTACTCCTCTTTGGATTAGCGTGCTCCGCCCGGTCGCTTTACTGGAGCGGAGGAAGTAGATGCCGCCATAGATGAACCATACCAGCGCAATTCCCAATGCCAGCAGGGGTTCCTTCTTGGTGCCGTAACCCATGAACGGTCCGATCAAATAGAACGCCATGCAAGCCAGGTTGGCGACCAGTCCAAATACCGGGACCACCAAGTGGCGGATCGGCTTGAACTTGGGATGATTGTGGTAGCCCACCAGGCAGATAATGCAACTGAGCCCGTACAGCAGGAACGTTCCGAAGTTGGAGGCCAGCGTCATGGTGAGCAGGGTGTTGGGCATAGCCGCTTCGCGGTCGTGACTGATGTATCCGAAGCTCGACCAGAAGCCGTGCGGCAGCGCCGAGATCGCGGCATCTGTCGGTGCTCCGGCATCGCCGAACACGAACACGATGGCGATGCAACCCACCACGGCCGAGATCACCGCCAGCGTCCAGATGGCGCGGTGCGGACTGAGGTTGTCGGAATGCAAGATGCCGAAGTGCTCCGGCGCTTCCTTGTCCTTGCCCATGGCGTAGGTAACGCGTGCGCCGGTGTTCATGCAGGAGAGCGTGGTCCCAATCAACGCGAGGAACACGGTGAAGGCCTCGCACAGCATGAAGATCCGGCCTTTTCCTGGTCCCAGCAGCGCATCACCTACCACGACCATCATGTCGCCGATAGGCGCTGCGGAAGCCGACGCGCTTGCCATCGAATAACCGCTATTGAGGAAGTAGTTCGCCGAGAAATACTCGAAGAGGTAACAGAACAACCCCTGCACCAGGAGCGACACGATCACCGCGATGGGGATGTCGCGCTTGGCGTTCCTGGCTTCACCACCCATGGCCGTCACCGATTCGAATCCGACCAGGATCAGGATGGCGACCGTTGCCTGAATGAAGACCCAGCCCCAGTTGTGCGGACTGATGACCGACTTGGCAGTGGGATGCGACAGGAACGCGCCCGAGCTGTCCTTTTCGGGATAGCTGATGCGGAAAGGCACGGGATTGCCGGCAGCGTCCAACTTGGGCTGCGGTACCACCCCAGCCGAGTCGCGAACGATGGTCTCAGTCTCCTGCCCGTTGGCGACGGTCTTCGTGGTGAGGAATTCGTACGTGTAAGCTTCGCCCGACACTGAATCGAACTGGTAGGCGATGCTTCCCGGTGGATGGTTCATGCGGTAGCCCAGTGCCAACACCGCGAACAGAACCAGCGCCGCGATCTGAATGACGTTGATTGCGATGTTGACCGCTGTAGAACCGGTGACTCCGCGATGAGCGATATACGCCACCGCGAACGAGAACACGACCGCGACCACCATCATGAACGCGATACCAGGGTTCGAGGCGCTCATGAAGTTCGGCCAGATGGTTCCGACCAGGTATCCGCAGAGGATGCCCATCACCGCCACCATCACTCCGGGATAAATCCAGTAGTAGAGGTGGGAGGCCCATCCGACGATAAACTTGGAAAGCCGGGCATAGCGCCACGCTTTGTCGTGGTTCAGGAAGGACTGTTCGGCAAAGTAATAGGAGCTGCCGGTTCCGGGATACAGCTTTGCTAGTTCCGCGTAGCAGACGGCGGTCGCCAGGCAGAGCGCCAGCGCGACGATGATGCCGAGCCACATCGACGGCGCGGTCACTCCGGTCGTTGCCTGGATGAAGAATGTGAGCCACAGAAATGCGCCCGGTGCGATGAGCGCCATGGCGTTCATGGTCAACCCTGTGAGTCCCAGGGTTGCTTTCATTTCGACTGGGGTATTCTCCGCCATAAATTCTCCTTTTACCTTTGCATCGATCGAAAATGTCCCGGCAGCTTCGCCAGTGAACTAAAAACTAGCGGACGCAGAGTGAGCCGTCCAACGCATATTTTGGTTGATGACAATCAAAAAGACGCCGACAACTTCTAGTTATGCGGGCGATAA
>DATBZX010000061.1:0-43831 GCA_036512955.1 Terriglobales bacterium | reverse complement strand
GGTTGCCTACGCCCAGAATCATGGCAGCGCCGTAGGACAGGTCCAGAATCCGACTCTTCATGACGGGACCGCGATCGTTAATGCGGACCATCACCGATTTGTCGTTCTTCAGATTCGTAACCTTGACCCAGGAGCCGAGTGGAAGACTGCGATGTGCGGCCGTAAAGTCATGCATATCATACGGTTCGCCGCTCGCGGTCTTCTTGTGCTGAAACACTCGTCCGTACCAGGAAGCCTTACCAACCTGAAACTTTCTGGTCGGAACCGGCTGAATGGTCTCCTGAGTCTGCCCTGGGGTACCTTGGTTCGAGTCCGGTGTCTTGTTGTTACCGGGTGCCGCACCCAGCGCCGTGACCAAAAGCAGGATCACGACTGTCTGGTTCAGTACTCGTAGCATTAAACACCTCGCATCGTATTTTGGGGCCTCCCTGGTAGCAGGTTTCTAAAGTCTAGCCAGCCGAACCAACAGTAGTCAACCGAAAATTAAATTTTCCACATTTTGGTCTTGACACATTATAAAATGTATGGTTGGCGCAGTGATTTTCGGCTTGATAAGCCTGCGACGGCGCGGTGGACACGTTTGCCGGCGGAGTTCGCCAGCGGATCGATTGCGCCTGGCAGATGCATAGGCACTGGACTGCTGCCGCTGCGATGAAGGGATCGGAGAAGTCGGAGCATGTCAGTGTAAATATGAGTAAATAAGATACTTAAATCTGTTTTAGGCTCGGCAGGCGAAGCTGATTCTGTTCCCTGCCGTCGCCTTGGTATGCCGATCCTACATCCAGATGTCGCCGCGCTCCACTTGCGGTAGAGTCTTGGCATGGGTGATCGGCCGATTGTCCTGAGTATCGCGGGGTATGATCCATCGTCGGGGGCTGGAGTCACGGCTGACATAAAAACTGCCGCGGCCATGGGCTGCTATGGCGTCACCTGCATCACCGCGCTAACGGTTCAGTCCACCCAAGGGGTCTTCGGGGTTGAGCCGGTAAGGCCGGAACTGGTTCGACAGACCCTGATTCGCCTGGCCGATGACCTGAAAATCGCCGCTGTCCGCATCGGAATGCTGGGTTCGGGCGAGGTGGCGGAGGTGGTCGCTGAGTTCCTGCGCCAGTCCCAGCCTCCGAATGTGGTGCTGGATCCGATTCTGCGGTCTTCGTCGGGAACGAGTCTGGTCGCTGCGCAGGGGTTGACCATAATCCGGAGGCAACTATTACCGCTCTGCGACGTCGTGACTCCGAATGTGGACGAGGCGGCAGACCTGGCTGGCGAAGCTGTCGGGGCTGTTTTTTCGTCGGAACCATGGGAAACGGTACTTCCCCGGATTCGTGGACTGGCGGCCAAACTGCACGATATGGGTTGCAGGGGCGTCGTCATAACCGGAGGTCATCTGCTTGAGGTGAACGACTACCTGAGCGTTTGGGATTCAGGCACGAGTGCGGAGCAAATATTTCGAGGCACTCGATTGGATTCAAAGGCGACTCACGGTACCGGATGCGCGTTCGCAACTGCGCTTGCCTGCGGGTTGGCTCACGGTCGTAGTTTGTCCGAATCGGTGGGCGGCGCGAAGGAGTTTGTCCGGACAGCCATCGCCAGAGCTTATCCTGTGGGAAAAGGCAACGGCCCCATGAATCAGCTGTTTAGGTTGGACGAATAGACCCAGCAACGCTAAAGCAGGGGTTGCATCCAATGGGAAAAAGGGGCTCATTTGGGTGCCGGCATCTCAACGCGCGCATCCTGGGAGGGTTCAGGTAAACTCCTCTTGTAGCAGTCTCCATGAAAGCTTCGCGAAATCTCTTTGTCCTTTCCACATCGTCCTGGGTAGCGTTAATCGCTGTTTTGCTGTGTTCAAGGATGGTCCTGGCTTTCTCCGGGGATGAAGGAAGTGCGTGGGTGCCGACCCGCACCACAAATGACGCCAACACGCGTAAGGGCTTCGACAACTTCTACAACATGGATTACGACAAGTCGATCCGTGAGTTTGAAGCCGCGCTGCAGGCCCATCCCGACGACCCGTTTGCGGTCAACCATCTGCTGTCGGCGGTAGTCTTCAAGGAACTCTTGCGGATTGGCGCGCTGGATACCGAGGCCTATGCCAGCGACAATTTTCTGGACAAAAGGAACCTGTATCCGCTCGATCCCAAAGTGCATGATCGGGTGAACCAATTGAGCGTGCGGTCGACCGAATTGTCGGATGCGCGATTGGCGAAGAATCCCAACGACGTTAATGCTTTGTATGCCCGCGGGGTCGCGCGTGGACTGAAGTCAACCTATATGGGAATGGCGGAACACGCCTGGTTTGCGGCCCTACGCAGTGCGCTGGGCGCGCGCCATGACCACGAGCGGGTGCTGGAACTGGACCCGAATTATGTGGACGCCAAGAATCTGCTGGGCATCCACCTGTACGTCATAGGAAGCCTGAGTTGGCCAGCCAAGGTTGCCGCCTCGATGATCGGCATCGGCGGCAATAAGCAGAAGGGATTGGAGTACCTGCGCGACGTAATAGCGCATGGCGACCCCGAAGTTGCCTGGGACGCAAAGCTCGCCCTGGCTCTGTTTCTGCGCCGGGAGCAACTCTACAACGAAGCTCTCCAGTTGGTAGGGTCGATGTACCAGACGTTTCCGCGGAATTTCCTTATTGCCACGGAGTACGCCCACCTGCTGAACGCCGCCGGGCACGGGCCGCAGGCGATTGTCACATACAAGAAAATCGTTGCGGGATGCAAGGGCAATGCATTCACGGTTTGTCGGATTGAGATTCCGGCGTACGGACTGGGCGAGGCCATGAAAGGCCAGCGCGACTACCTGGGCGCCGAGGAGGCGTACGAACTGGCTGCCAGTTCAGCGGTGGACCCGGACTTCGGTCAAAGGGCGATGCTGAAGGCTGGGGAAATGTTCGATGCCATGCAGAAGCGCGATGCCGCGCTGGAGAAATATAAGGCCGTCATCGCCGCCAACTCGGGCACGGAGTCAGCGGACCTGGCGCGACGCCACATGAAACAGGCGTACACGATCCAGTAAAAGTTGAACGATCGCCAAATCACAAATTGAATGAAAGGGTTGCCAGCACGGGAACCTTTTTCTATGCATTCCGTATCTCCTGATGGGGAGGCTCCATGTACTGCAACTATTGCGGGAAACAGATTCAGGATGATGCCAACGTTTGCGCCTATTGCGGACGCCGGGTGGGCTACGTTGCCGGCCGCCAGAAACTCATGCGGCCTCCGAAGAACAGTCCGGACAGAAAGATCGCCGGCGTGTGCGCGGGCTTCGCGGAGTACTTCGATCTGGACGTGACCATTGTGCGAGTGGTCTGGCTGATTGTTGCCCTGTTCGGCGGAGGCGGAGTTCTTGCCTACATTATTGCGTGGATCGTGATGCCAGAGGCTCCTGATCTGGTCATGGTCGCACCACCTGCCCAGACGGTTCAGCCGTATCATCAGTAAGCTCCACGGATTCACCAACAAAGGGGAGTCAAGTCTCCCCTTCTATTCGTTCCTTGCTGAATTTCCGCGCGACCAGTGCGGCGATTACTCTCCTGCTTCCCTCCACAAAAGCCCACTTTCCCATGCGACCACAGACGGCTATGGTGTATCCAACGACTGTCATGAATGCCGCTCCAAAACCCGAGCCTATCCTGAATACGATCCACCTTCTCAGCGCGGTGCTGTGCGCTGACTGTGAGGTGATCAGCGACAGTACGGGCGACGTTTGCGCGGTGTGCGGCAGCCATTCCCTGATTAGCCTCAGTCGAGTGCTCGGGGGCAGCGTCGGTGAGGCGCGTGCCACGATCGTTGCGACTGACGAACAACAAGCGCGCCATGGGTTTACGCTGTTCGTAAATCCCAGCGCCTCGACCCTGTCTCAGCCATCGCGTCGATGGTCAAAGCCGCAGCGACTGGAAAAATAGGGCAGCTAAAGTGGCAAACTAATTCATAACTCTGAATTGAGCGGGCTCAAGCTTCTGGGCGAACCTCTGAACAACCGCATCCTGCCGTCAATCCGTGGCGTTGCGAGCCTATCTGAGGCTGAGTTGCAAGCCGAGCCGCTCTACTTTAGGAATACCACTTTGAGCTGCTGGAACGAATAGCTCGGGTTGAGAATCATGCTTATGTTGGGATTTCCGTTGGTGACAATCCGGTCAGTAATGACACTGCCGACCGCATAGGAACCAGAGCCGGGATTCCCGCCCAGGTTAAACGTCGTCCCATAGCCACCAGAGCCGGGCGAAGAGCATTGCAGGCCCGTGCCGTCAGCACGGCATTGGTGAAAGTACATGAATCCCGCAATTAAGGTGGTGCCACCACCCTGCCACTGCGGCGCGGCTGCGGCGGAACGGTCCTGGAAGAACACGAAGCCACGGTACTGCCCCGTGGGATCACCGTAAGGTCCGCTACACGGGCCCAACAGGACATTGCCGTTAACCGAGACCGGCAGTTCCGGGGGATTGCCGGCTCCGCCTGGACACTGGAGAGCGCGCGACGCTACTCCATTGCCGTCGATGCCACCGGCGATATAGTAAGCATCGGTTGTACCGGTTCCCGAGTTGGCCTCGACCGTTACGGTAGCTGTGCCAGAGAAGTAAAAGACTACCCCTCCCGTACCGTCACCGATGGCGGTACTGGTGCGAACGTTTCCATTCGCCTGCAACTGCAATCCCTGCCAGCCAAGATAGTAGACACCGGGCTGGAAGATCGCAGTTTTATTCTTCACTGTGATCCCAGCCGAATAGAAGCCGCCAGTATATTCATCGCAGCCAGCTGTGTCCGGACATCCGTTGTATTTGTAGCAGCCATTTCCGGGCGTCGTGCACTGCGACAGCTGTTTCGCTGTCCACCGAGTTCCGGCTGAGGGTTGTGCCGGGGAATTGACTTGAGCATATGGGTCGGACACAGGAGTGGCCGGATAGATCCAGTGGCCGGTAGACCCGAAGTTGACGGTACCAGGCTGATTCGCGGGTCCGCCAAAGACGGCAAAATCCCCGCCGGTCTTATTCGGTCCGGCTCGGTGGAGATCGACGGTAGCCAGGGACACAGCGCTCGGCGTGGCGCTGGAGTTCACCTGTAAGCTTCGTTGCGGTCCCCCCACAATCGTGATCGAATCCTGGGCACCCTTCATTTCGATGGCTTGTGGGTCGGTCGGGTGCAACACCACGATGGGCGACGGTCCGGCAGGTGCGCTCAGGCCGCAGGTGGCGGTGGCGTTGACTGCCACGGTGCGCTTCCGAGTCAGTAATTGGGAGAAGTAGACCGGCACCTCCTCGGTGACATCGACCTGAAGGTAAGGCACGGCCACACCGGAGGGTTTCGCTGGGGCACCGCTAACTGTAGCTGGAAACGTCATCACAACGTTATTGCGTTGCAATGTGCCGTCATAGCCGTTACGCCGGGCGAAGATGCAAGGGGCGGCTGTAGGAGCGGACGCACAAGTTATGGTCGCCCCCACCTGCGGGGTGAAATTCATCTTTGGGGTTGCCTGCCCTTCCGCGTAGAGCAGCAGATCCATTCCCCCAGCCAGGCAAGCAGCATCTGCCGCACCTTGCGCAGCTTGCCGACGGAACCACAGATTCGTGTAATCGGTGGCCAAGCCCACAAAGCCGAGCAAGAAAATGCTCATCATTAGGAGTACGACGATCACGACCTGTCCGCGTTCCACCCATCGCCTGTTGTTGATGTCCTTATTCATGCGTCAGTACATCAGCCGACCTTGAGCGTAGGCGGAAATTGTTGGCGGATTGCTCATGAAGTTGAGATAGGGCACGTAGTGGTAGGTTACCGATACTGCGATCCTGCTGGGAGGAACTGCGGTACCGTCGGGATAGGTCACCGAAACTGCAATGTTTGCCACATTGTGTAATGAGAGAGCGGCATACATCTTGACTCGAGTGATAGCGCCGGCAGAATCGGAGCTGTGGACAACCGCGTAGCGTACGCCCTCGTTGGCCGCATCCGACATGACAGCATAGGTATAGATCAGGGTGCAGAGCTCGCAGGTAGAGAACAGTATCGTCAGGACCAGAAGGATGGAGATCGAAAACTCCAGCAATACCGCCCCCCGTTCTTCCTTTGGGAGATTCCGGACAGCGCAATCATGCAGCGCTTTCTTTGGCATCGACCCTACTCCATGACCCGCATGTCTACAATGCGGTGAAAGGTGAGAGACGGCGGCAACACCAGATTGAAGATTTTACCGGGTATGAGCGGTGTTACCGTGTATTGAATGTCCACGCGATTGAGCACCAGATAAGGTGCTTCGGGATCTGGATCGGGAGCTGGAAAACTCGCTGCACTTCCGTAACTGGCACAATTCGGTATCTGGCTCGAGGTCCCTTTGCCGGTGGGGTTCAGTCCCAGCGATAGGCTGCATACCCGGGTTGGAGTATTGGCTGTAGCAGGGATCGCACCTACGATGTCACCGTAAACCAGCGAGCTGATGGACGCCGCACTGGGCAACTGGGATTGCTGGAAACCGGCCGAACCCTGGATCGAATACTCGGCTCCCAGCCTGGGAGCGGCCGCCAGATTTAGCGCGACAAAAAAGAAATATCCTACGTTGACCGCGTTGAAGATTATGGTGAGCAGCAGGGGTAACAAGAGTGCGGTTTCAAGGAGACTCTGGCCACTCCGGTTGCGGATTAGATCTGTTCCCGCTGCGGGCACGTTCTTTCCCACTGCTGCCGACTTGCAACGAGCGGTGCATTTCCTGGTCGTTACGGAGGAGGACCGCTGCATCTCGCTTTTCACGTCACCCCCCCGCAGACAGGGCTGCGAGTTGAATATCGGCATGCATCGTGACGACTTTAGTGCCGACGCAAAGCTTCCATGACCGCTTGTCTTAGTCAATCTCCACTGCAAGGGCAGGAAGCCGCCCAAAGTCGCGCGGGAGGCACAGCATTGTCGCATCGGCTGGCGTTCTTCAATAAGGGCCACGCGCATGACTAGACGGCCCGCCCAGGGGAGAGTGCAGGATTCCGGCGTAGCGCACGGTTCTCAGCCAGGGACTGAATTCCGAGTGCCCATGACGCGATCCACTGTGAGGCGGCTGCGACTGCAACTCCGGCAAACACATCAATTGCGTAATGCCATCCAGTTGCAACCGTAGAAATACAGATCCCGACGCAAAGTGCGGCGCTGAAGACGCGCAGCTTGCCGGCGCGCCATAGCGCCCGTGCCGAGAGAATCGCCAAGATCGAGTGAAACGACGGGAAGGCCACAATTCCTTTTATTTCCGGCCCTCTGGGGACCGCGTGCGTCTTTAGCGCCGACAGGTAGGGTCCAATCTGCGCCTGCAATTTGCCCGGCGCGAAGGCCTCGGTTGTCCACGGACCGATGGCCGGCCAAACGGCAAACAAGCCAAGAGTGAGCAATACTGAAATGCTGGCAGCCAGCAGGTAAAGGCGCACGTCGCGGGTATGACCGCACAGGATAGGCAAGACAAGTGCTGTTACGGCCAGCGGTAAGAGCAAATAGTAAGTGACCTGAAGGGCAGTGCACATCCGCGGAAAGTCCTGCAGCCAGCGAACAATCACCACCGTCTGGATCATCTGACTGTCGATCCGGGCCAAGCTCGCGTCGACGAGGGGGGCGGGACTGCGGGCAGCAATCTGCTCCAGCGGTCCGATGAGAATCCAAACCGCCAGAGCCCACATCGCCATGGACGAGAGATCGAGCGATGTCCGAAACCACATCCGACGCCATTCCCAACAGATGACGATAAAGGGAAGCACAGCGATGGCAACGAATGCCAGGGCGAAGGGTACAGAGAGGATCGTCTTCGCGACTCCGCTGTAATGAACGACCCTCGCCAGAAGCAAGTCCGCTCCGGTGAGCAGCGCCACCATCGCGCCCATCAGCAGGTGGAACTTCCGGGATTCATGCTGAGGTTGGGCAGGCATTCGTGAGAAAGTGCCAATCATCTGGGGCCGGTCTGTCGGCGCTGGGCGCTCCAGCGCGACTTCGCTTCCGGGCTGACACGCCTATCGGCAAAACCGCTTCTCAATTTGATCGAAGGCTGTGTGTCCTAACGCAATTCAAGCATTCCGCTATTCCCGCCGATTACAAGCACTGTGGTCACCGAACCGCATGGAATGGAGGTCGGAACATGTTGAAAATCCTGAGAAGCCTGCGAAAAGACGAGTCCGGTCAGGACCTGATCGAATACGCTCTTATCGCTGCCTTGATCGCACTTGCCGCCGTAGCCGGCATGAAGACGGTGGGAACAGCCATTCAGGGCGCATTTACATCCATCAACAGCAATTTGACTACCGCGCTTCCCTAGAACGCTGATGGCCCCGCGGCATTAGAAAAGTCGCGACGGCCAAGGCAAGGGGTGCAGTTCGTGCGGCGATGGAACGTTTCGTCGCCGCACAACAGAAAAGTAGAGCGCAAACCTATCAGCTCGGTGGACCGCACGCGGACGATCGCGGCGGGGCTGATGAAATCCAAATCATTGACATCGCGCCGGGCTGCGTCGCCAACCGACTGACTCACTGGAAAGTGAGATCCAGATGCTATCGGCAAACGCAACAACGATGACCCCTATGCACGTCAGGCGGGACCCTTAAGATGGACCGCCGCCGGCTCACCATCGCGCTACTGGCCGCCTTAGTGCTGTCGGGCGCCGTAACCTTCTTCCTCAATCGCAAGATCAGTATCCGGAATGGGGCGGCCGTGCCGCAAACCATGCAGAAGTACGTGGCCGCAAATCGTCTCGTACAACCCGGCGAAGCACTGAAGGCCGACAGCCTGATCCTGATCGACTGGCCGGCGAAACTTGGGCTCGAGGGCGGATTCACCAAAGTGGAAGATCTGGCAGGACGCGCGGTCATCTACCCGATCGCGGCCCGGCAGCCGATCTTGCAGGCCTACTTAGCGGTGCCAGGTTCCGGCATAGGGCTCACCGTCAAGATTCCAGAAGGCATGCGGGCAACCTCGGTACGCTCCGACGAAATTGTGGGGGTAGCCGGATTTCTATTTCCGGGCGCCCATGTCGACGTCCTGGTCACGTTTCGCAGCGATGCGGATTCCGTCCCGGAAACGCAGATCGTGCTGCAGGACGTCGAAGTTCTTACGGTAGGCCAGAGGATTGAGCCGGAACCGGGAGGCAAGGCCGAAACCGTGGGAGTGGTGACGGTGCTGCTGACTGCCGCAGATGCCCAGAAGGTCGCACTCTCGATTTCCCAGGGCTCGATTCATTTCGCGTTGCGCAACGGCGCAGATCGGGGCCATATCGACGCCGTGCCTGTCAGCGTTGCCCAGTTGACGGGGAAAGCGGGTCAGAAAGTTCCCTCCCCTAACGCAGATGGATCTGGGTTCGTACCCAAGAAGCCGACCTACGTGGTCGAGACGATCCTCGGCGACAAGCGGGCAACCGCCGAATTCGAGCATTAACATGCGAAGCCCAGGTGGATTTGCCGATTTCGTGATTTCGATACTGCTGGCAACGCTGGTCTTGAGCGTCGGGATCAATGGCCAGACTTACCCGTCCGCGGTCGCGGCAACTCCGGCGCCCGCGCCCACACTACCTTCCGCTGCACCGTCAGCCTCGTCGAACGTACCCTTGCAGCAACGGGTGCTGAAATCAGAGGATCATGGCGGCATGGGCGCAGCCAACGCACGCGCGGACGGGGGCGGAAACAAGAGCGATCCGCTGATGTTGCACCTGATTGTCGGCCGGTCCGTAGTCATCGACACCTCCGAGCGGTTGCGGCGGGTATATGTGGCGAATCCCGCGGTGCTGGATTCGTTGACGAGCAGCCCCAACCAGATCGTCTTGACGGCCAAGCTCGCGGGAACCAGCAGTGTGGTGCTGTGGAGCCAGAGCGGGCAATCCCAACTCTATACGGTGCTGGCGGACCTGGACGTCTCCGCTCTGGAAGACAGTCTGGCGCAGGCCCTGCCGGGAGATCATATCGAGGTCAAAGCGGCAGAAGGAAAGGTGTGCCTTTCGGGGGTGGTAGGCAGCGATGCTGCGGCGGACGAAGCGGTGCGGTTGGCATCCACGTATTCGAAGGATGTCGTTAACTCGCTGGTGGTCGATCCGCGGCACAGCCCGCAGGTGGAACTGAAGGTACGCATCGCCGAAGTGGATCGCACCAAGTTTGACGAATGGGGCATCAATTTTTTCAGTGGCGGACAAAATGCCGGGGCGGTTACGACCGGCGGATTCACTCCGCCTTCCTTTCCCCAGGTCGGCCCGGGGACTACCCAGACGCTGGTGCAGGACGCGCTGAACATCTTCTACTTCAACTCCAACTTGAATATTGGCTTTACCCTGCGCGCCCTGCAGGACAAGGGAATACTGCAGGTGCTGGCGGAGCCTAACCTGACTACGGTGAGCGGACGGGCGGCAAAGTTTCTGGCAGGCGGAGAGTTTCCCTATCCCGTGATTCAGGGTTCCAACGGCGGGTTCACCTCGGTAACCATCCAGTTCAGGCCATACGGCATCCAGTTGGACTTCACGCCCTACGTCCACCCCGACGGCTCGATCCGGTTAAGGGTCAATCCCGAGGTCAGCGCTCTGGATTACACCAACGCGGTGAGGATTTCCGGATACACTCTCCCAGCCATTTCGACCCGCAAGGCAGATACGGAAATCGAACTCAAGGACGGGCAGAGCTTTGCCATTTCCGGACTGCTGGACAATCGCATCACAGATTCGCTCAGCAGGATTCCGGGCATCAGCAGCATTCCGATCCTGGGGCAACTGTTTCGCTCCAAGAACCTGAACCATTCCGTTACCGAGCTGATCGTGATTGTGACTCCGACCGTGGTCGATCCGCTCAACGCTCCTGCCCCCAAGCCACCCGCAACGCCATCGTGGCCGGTACCGTTCCTCTCGCCGTCGGACTTCGACACTGGGCTCAACTCATCGGACAAGGTAATGGGGCAGAAACCGGTTGCCGATGGTAAGCAGTGAAGGAGTTAGGCGTGGGCCCGGAGACTCAGATCCCTGCCGGTGAAGGGCTTTGCCTGGTGACAGTAGGGCTTGATGCCGAGGCGGCTGAACAAGTTCGCCAAGCGGCGCTCCAGGCGCAGATCGAAGTGGTTACCGCGTTCCCCAACTACTCGGAAACGATGCTCGACGGGCAAATGAGAAGGCTGCTGAGCAGTGCCGAAGCGCTGGTCTGCCTTATCGACTTCGACAAAGACAAGGATCTGGCGGTGCAGACGGCCGCTGGAATACAAGCCTCCGCCACCAACCACACCACGTTGATTGCTCTGTCAGCCGAGGAAAACCCGGACCTGATTTTGCAAGCCATGCGTGCGGGCTGCACTGAATATCTCACCAAACCATTGCGAATACAGGAAATGGCTGGCCTGCTCCGAAAGCTCAGGGACCGTTGGCTATCGACCGCTCAGCGCTCGACGCAAACGCCTGGACGGGTGATGGCCTTTATGGGAGTCCGGGGAGGTGCGGGAGCGACCACCATAGCCGTCCACCTCGGCAGCTTTCTGGCGCGGCGGCAGGGACAAAGAACACTGATCGTGGACCAGCATTCGTGTTTGGGACATGTGGCATTGATGTTTGGCATCGATGGATACCGTTACAACTTGTACGAACTGCTGCAAAACATCTCCCGTCTGGATCTAATGCTGTTGAAAAGCTGTGTCTCCTATCATTCCTGTGGCGTCGAAGTGCTTCCTTCTCCCAACCTGCTGAGCGAACCGGCCGCGATCGACGGAGATGCCTGGAGGGGAGCAGTTCGGTTTGTGGCTGGGGTTTACGACTTCGTTCTGATCGACTGCCAGACGGGCCTGCTCGAACCCAACCTGGTCACAGCCGAAAGCTGCGACGAGTTGTACCTGGTGGCAACTCCGGATGTTCCGGCATTACGGGACCTGGCTCGCTATCTCGACCGGCTGCGGGAGTTGCAAGTAACCCCGGCGAAAGTGAAAGTGATCATCAACCAATACGGCTCGGGACGTCCGGTCACCATAGATCAGATTGAAAAAGCGATCGATCATGCGGTCGCACTCACCTTTCCCGCTGACGCTGCAAGCCTGGCACGGGCGCTGGATACCGGCGAGCCTATCTCGCCCGGACAAAAGTCGGTATTTGGCAACCAGATCAGAAAGTGGGCCGAGGAGATCGCACCTTCGATCATCCCACGGGTGGAGACGAAACACAGGTTCGCATTCTGGATCTAGCAGGATGCTCGACCTGAGGAAGCGCTGCAAAGAGTCCTATGGCAGAGTCAACCATTACCCAACCGCCGCGGATGCCGCTTGCTCAGAACACTCCCGCGTGCAAGAGCCCGTCGAACCGCGATCAAGACCTGAAGACTGCCGTGCATCGCGAGCTGATCAGCAAGCTGGACCTGGAAAAGCTGATGCATACACCCGATGGAGTGGCGCGGCAACAGTTGCTGGCCGTAATCCACCAGCTGCTGGGACAGCCCGGCATACTTTTGAGCGCAATCGAACGCGATGGGCTGGCCCGCGAGGTGCTGGACGAGGTCTTCGGCTTGGGTCCGCTGGAGCCGCTGCTGCAGGACCCCACCGTCAGCGACATCCTGGTGAACACGTACAACACAGTCTATGTGGAGCGGCGCGGGGTACTGGAAGAGACCCCGGTGGTGTTCAAGGACAACGTTCACCTCATGCATATCATCGAGAAGATCGTCTCCGGCGTGGGACGAAGAGTGGATGAATCGTCACCCATGGTGGACGCGCGGCTGGCAGACGGCTCGCGCGTCAACGTGATCGTGCCTCCGCTGGCGGTGGATGGTCCGATTCTGTCAATCCGGCGCTTTGGTTCGACTCCGCTGACCGGGCAGGACCTGGTCAACAAAGGCGCGCTGACCTCCGAAATGCTGCAAGTCCTGGAGAAAGCGGTGAAGGCGCGGCTGAATATCGTGGTGTCGGGAGGGACGGGAGCGGGCAAGACCACGTTGCTCAATGTGCTTTCGGGATTCATCTCCGAACGGGAAAGAATCGTGACCATCGAGGATTCAGCCGAACTGCAGTTGAAGCAGAAGCACGTGGTTCGGCTGGAGTGCCGGCCGCCCAACGTCGAGGGCAAAGGGGCGGTTCATCAGCGCGAACTGGTGATCAATGCCCTGCGTATGCGGCCCGACCGCATCGTGATTGGCGAGGTGCGCGGTGGCGAAGCCCTGGACATGCTCCAGGCTATGAACACCGGCCACGACGGCTCGGTGACCACCATTCACGCCAACAATCCGAGGGACGCGCTGTCACGAATCGAAACTATGTCGCTGATGGCCAACCTGAGCCTGCCGGAGAAAGCTTTGCGCAACCAGATTGCGTCGGCCATACACATCATTGTGCAAGTCTCTCGCATGAGCGACGGCACGCGCCGCGTCACCCACGTGACCGAGGTGACTGGGACCAACGGCGACATCATTAGCCTGCAGGACGTCTTTCTGTTTGAGAAGCGCGGTCTCGGACCGGAGGGACATGTGCTGGGCCGGTTCTATTCCACCGGCATCGTGCCCAAGTTCTCCGAGAAGCTACAGAACGCCGGCATCGCGCTGCCATCCAGCCTGTTGGATGTTTCGCAGGAGGTTTAGGAGTGACCAGGTGGCAGTGACCGGGTTGGTGTTCGTGGGTTTGGCAGTGGTCACTTTTGCGGTGGTGATGCTGCTGACGCGTCCCAGTAAGACCGACCGCGCAGTCCAGGTGCGAATCGCGGGGATGCAGCGGCCTGGCAAGCCGACAACCGGCAGTGGCCCCCAGGAACTTCTGAAGACCAGTTCCCTGAGTCAAACGATCTGGCTGGATCAGCTACTGCAACGATTTCGAGTAACCCGCCAACTGGCCCTGCTTCTGGCCCAGGCGGAGAGTTCGTGGAGCGTCAGTAAGGTCCTGCTCAGCTCGTTGGTACTGGGCCTGATGAGCTTTGCCATTGCGTGGTATTGGATTTCGGACCTGCCGCCCTCGGTGATTGCGGGAGTGGCAGCGACCGGGATCCCGGTGATGGTGCTGCGACTGAAGCGCAATCGCCGCATGAGCCAGTTCGATGAGAACCTGCCGGACGCCCTGGACCTGATGTCGCGCTCACTGCGTGCCGGGCACTCGGTCGGCGCGGCCATTAGATCGTGGCAGAAGAGGGAACGGAGCCGCTGCGCTCCGAGTTTGCTCGTGTCCACCAGCAGCAGGTCCTGGGCTTGCCCAACCGCGATGCCTTGCTGCAGTTAGGACGGCGTGTACCCTCCAACGATTTACAGGTGGTGCTTACGGCCATGCTGGTGCAAAAGGAGACGGGCGGGAACCTGGTCGAGATACTGGAAAGGACCGCAGCGGTCCTGCGCGATCGCCTGCGAATCCAGGGAGAAGTACGGACTCGCACCGCCCAAGGCCGCCTGACCGGGGCCATTCTGTGCCTGCTTCCGGTAGTCATGTATGGGCTCATCAACCTGGCCAACCCCGGCTACACCAAAGTCCTCACCGAAGATCCGGTGGGACGAAAGATGATCTACATCGGGATTGGCATGATCACGATTGGGGGACTGCTGATACGCAAAATTGTGAGGATCAAAGTGTGAAGCCATGAAACCCATTTATCTCCTCAGCGTCCAGCTGAGCGTCTTCTTCGCTACCGCCTTGCTCTCGGTGTGGTTCATGACACGGACGACGCCTGCGGCCAGGCGCCTGTATGGCGTGACCCGCCTGGTCCCCGAGTCGGTCGGTCGTCCAGCGCAAGCTTCTCGCAACGTGCCGGAGATCGCTTTCCGGTTGCTGCGCGCGGTCCTCGGACGGATGGGCATGACGGTCAACGACGCGCTGCAAACCCGCTTTCGGGCCGCTGGGCTACGCGGCCAAAACAGTATCGACGCTTACTTCGCCATCCGGCTGCTGGGACCGGTGGCAGTGCTGCTGCTGTGGACGTTCTTCCGGGAAATCGGGTTTTCCCCTATCACGCTGATGGCCGCCAGCGCCTACCTGGGCCCCGACCTGTGGCTGAAGGCCAGAACCAAGCGACGGCGAGAGCAAATACGGCTGGGCTTGCCGGATGCGCTTGACCTTATGGTGGTCTGCGTCGATGCGGGACTGGGGCTGGACCAGGCCCTGCTGCGGACCGGACAAGAATTAAGCACCAGCCACCCGGCGGTGGCCGAAGAGTTCATGCTGATCAATCTGGAACAGCGGGCCGGCAAGCCCCGGATTAATGCGTGGCGGGACATGGCCGATAGAACACAATTAGAAACGGTCAAAGGATTTGCGACGATGCTGGCCCAGTCTGACCGATTCGGTACTCCGATATCAAGGGCGCTCAGCACGTTTGCCGACGACTTGCGCAGGAAACGAAGCCAGCAGGCGCAGGAGATGGCGGCCAAGACCACGGTGAAATTGATGTTTCCACTGGTGCTGTTCATTTTTCCCAGCATGTTCATTGTTCTGCTGGGTCCGGCCGCACTGACCATCTCCCGAAGCATGGGTACGTTGACGGGGAAGTAGCGGTCTCAGAGAGGAACCGTTTGCAGGGAGGACAGCAGGTGGAAGCGGCACTGGTTCCGAAGATCGTGGTAATCGTGGCCCTGGCAGCCGTGGTGGCGCGGGCCATTTGGAAGCTGCGGCTATTTGTCGCGTAGGCTGGCCGCAAACGGACTATCTAGAAGAAAGGAGACGCAATGGACAGCGTTACCGTAATTCGCATATTTTCCGGGATTCTCTTTGTCGTGGTCCTGAGTGTCCTGATCTGGCGCCGCAAAAAGATTGCCTAGCCCGGGCGAAGAGTCTGAATCTCCGGCTGGCAGTTCAGACCATCGGCATGGGCAACAGTTGCTGATTGGGTTCGAGCGCATAGGGTGATGGGTCTGGCCCCGAATACGGGGCCTCCCCATCGTGCCCCGTTCAATATTGCCCTCGACGACATGCCCATCGACGGCGTGGTTAAATCCCGGCTGAGTTCCTGTCTTGTCGAGTTGCCTTCCGGCTGCAAAACTCGCCAATCATTCCCCCACGCGGTACGATTGCAGGGAATTCATTCACCCTGGAGAACCGCATGACAACCGCTCTCGTGGATCTGGATCCACAAATTTTATGGAAACATTTTGACGTGTTAGCCGCGACTCCGCGCGCGTCGACCAAGGAAGCAGCAGCGCGAAACTATGTTCTGGCTCAGGCCGCCAGACTGGGTCTCAAAACCAGTCAAGACGCGGCTGGAAATGTCGTAGTCACCAAGCCGGCGCGTCCCGGACGCGAAGGCGCAACCATGGCACTGCTGCAAGGCCATCTCGACATGGTCTGTGAAAAGAACGAGGGCACGGCGCACAACTTCGATACCGATCCCATCAAGATAAAGCGCGATGGAGACTGGCTCAAGGCCGACGGCACGACCTTAGGTTCGGACAACGGCATAGGTGTGGCCGCCGCGCTGGCGGTCATGGAAAGCACGGATATCGCGCACGGACCGCTGGAGTTTGTTTTCACCATCGACGAGGAGACCGGCCTGACGGGCGCGGCGGAATTTCCTGGCGGAGTTCTGAAGTCGAAATACTTCCTCAATCTGGATAACGAAGAGACCGGCACGCTCTGCATTGGGTGTTCCGGTGGAGTCAAGACGACCGGGCGCCGCAAGGTCGCGTTTGTTCCCGCCACAGGCGATTCGGCCTGGCGTATCAAGGTGTTCGGGCTCAAGGGCGGACACTCGGGGGTGGACATTCACCAAGGCCGTGGCAACGCGCTACGAGTGTTGGGAACAGTGTTGCAGCGCGTGCTGGGGAATCTTCCGGCACAACTTGCCGCGGTCAACGGCGGCAGCGCACAGAACGCGATCCCTCGCGAAGCAGCGGCGATCCTGGTTCTCGATGGCGGACGTGAGGCCGAACTCAATGCGCTTCTGTCTGCTTGCCAAGCGGAGTGGAAAGCCGACCTGGGAGGATTCGATCCGGACCTCCAAATCACGGCGGAGAAGGCCTCGCGACCCGACCAGACACTGGATGGGGCAGACTTGAAGCGCATCATCGATCTGCTGGTCACCGTCCCTCACGGCGTGGTGGCGATGAGTCCCGACGTGCCGGGACTGGTGCAGAACTCGACCAACCTAGCGGTCTTGTCACTCAACGGCGATGTGGCAGAGATCATCACCAGCCAGCGCAGCGCCATCGAAACCAGCAAGCACGCAGTTGCGCAGATGGTCGCGACGGTCTTCCGCATGGCTGGTTTCGACGTGGAACATGCCGGCAGTTATCCCGGATGGAAGCCAGAACCCACGAGCGATATCGTGAAAACGCTGCAGTCAGTCCACGAGCAGGTGTTCGGAAGTCCGGCGAAACTCATTGCCATGCATGCCGGCCTGGAGTGCGGAGTGATCGGCGAGAAGTATCCGGGAATGCAGATGGTGTCGTTCGGGCCGACCATCGTCGATCCGCATAGCCCGAACGAGCGGGTGCAGATTTCGACGGTGGAAAGCTTCTGGAAATACCTCAAGGCCGTGCTGGAGAAGATTTAGTCAGTTGGCGGTCTCGTATGCGAGGAGACCGCCAACACTCCCGTAATCGGCGGGGATTCTGTCACCGACCTCAGTTGGGCTTTGCAACCGGCCCGGCGGAACTGTTGTCCCCCGGCGTCACGATCGAGTTTTCCGCCGTCTCGCAACTATTCTGGTCAGGCCCGTTCCAATCCTTGGGTTCGCAAAGCGGAGCGTTGTTCATACCCCGCCGGTAACGGGACACTCCCAAATACAGCGACTTGCGGACGCGGTTCATGACGCCGAGTGGCTGGTGCTGGGGCAAGGAATGCCAGGGATTGTATGAAAGCTGTTCGCAGGTTTCTTGATTTTCGACGAAGGCCTGCTTCTTGATCTCGATTCGCGCCACGGGCACAAATGGAGAATCGCTTTCCGTCCACTCCACCGTCGTATCTTCTACGGGCATGTTCTTGCCGGGGACCTGGAACTGCACCAGGAACTCGAAGCAGGCGTCCCGGTCCTTAAGGTGGGCAATCATCTCGTCACGCAGGAAGTTCGGCTGGCTGCGATCGACATCGGCCGCCTTGGCATCGGTACAAGGCTTCATGCTGTACTTGACCACATTTTCGTTCCCCAGTTTGTAGGCGCTCACGCTGTAAAACTGGGTGTTCAGCAGACTGTCCGGCGGTGGCTTCAGCGTCTTGAGAGCCAACATCATTTCGCGCGGGTGATAGTTGCCGAAGTTGAACATCTTGATCCAATTTTTCTGCGGAAGGTCGGGCGTGAAACCGCCCATGAAATAGCCGTAATTACTGCCCTCGCCGAGGTACTGGGTGAAGACCAGGTACTCCGGCAGATTCAGGATGAAAAACTGGGTGGCGTTCATCATGACAAAATCCTGAGTGTCGGCATGAGGAACCCAAGCGTCTTCCAGCAACTTCCGCCCGGGAACACCCATCAGCTTGATGGCCATGCCGCGAGCATCCCTGACACTGTCCCGCAGTACTAGAGTGTTGCCACTCGAGTAGCGAATCCACGCTTCATATTCACCGGGATTCGCAAAGACGCCCTGACGGTATTTAGGATCCAAGTTTTCCAGCACGTGAAACGTCGCCTTCACGCATCCGTGGGTCTTGGCATGAACGTCCCGGCGATAAGGCTGAATGGCGTTGGCTGATGTGGACGTCGGATACGCAGTGGCTGGCGTACCCGGTGGGTTGCCCGGTACCGGCTTCGCGGCCATGGCCCGATGGCTGGCATTGACCATGGAGAGCGCCGAAGCCACGATCTGCGCGGTCAGGTAATCTTCATCAGGCGAAACCACTTCGCCCATTGGACCGAGTGGCCGGCTGCGCAAAAAGAAGTAGTATCCCAGCGCCGCAACCACGATCAACCCAATGATAATGCGCGTTCTGCGAGTGTTCACGCGTTTCCCCCGTCGAGTAAATAGGCTGCTACTGGCATACGTGCCGGCTGTCGAGCCCTTCCTGCAGGTACTCCATGATGTTCTTGCGGTCAGGTGCGAGCTTCACGTTGTGGGTGTCGCGGTGCACCTTCAAATACTCGATGATCTGCCAGCGCTGCACTTCCGTGAATTCGGGCCCGATCACACCGTACTGCGGCGGGCTGCCGGTTTTCCACGGAATATAGCCGCGACGGAATTCATGCCCGATGTTGGAATTTCCCGTGACACTGGTGTCGAGCAGAAAGCCGCCATTGGATAGGGGCCGCGTGCTCAGCCCGAGGTTTACCGAATCGAAATCGCGCGTGCCAACCCAAAACTTCTTGTCGCGGGAATCGGCAGGACTGAGCAACTGATAAATCGTGGGGACCGATCCGTTGTGCAGGAAGGGGCCAACCGCCCAGATTCCCGCCAGGGGACGCGGCTTATATTGGGCCGCAGCCACGGGCAAATCGATCTGGCCGAATCCATTCACCTGCTCGATCTTTTGAGGACTGTAGCCCATGGTCTTGTAGTACTTCGTGCGCATGTAGTAACCAACAAGGCTGAGACCCACACCGGTGTTGGCTTTAGCGAGGTTGAAGGACTCCACCGTCGAATTGATCTGCGATTGTCCGGATGTAACCCGGGTGTCCAAGGCTACTGCGTCGGTCACCAGATCGTGGTTTCCGGAAAGCAGCGTGTCATTCTGGATCCGCTGCCTGATCTTGTTGGTCAGTGGTGTAAGCCTGTCCTGCTCGGCAGTACTCAGCGGTTGACTGGCCTGCGGTTCATTTTTCGTGTCGATCTGCTGAGCGATGTCGGCAGCGGCGGCACGAATGTCCTGCGCACTGGAAATTCCAGCGGTGCGAGCAACGATGTCGTTGGCGCGCGCCTTGATCTCAAGTCGCAGGTCTGCTTGGAACAACGACCGTAAAAGTCGCTGGACGGTTACAGACTCGACTCCGAGTTTTCGCAAATCGATCTGCTTGTCAACGAAGTTGACGGCCGTATTCGGATCGGTACCGATATCCTGCACCGCCAGAGGATGCATCACCCAAAGCGGAAACGGGTCATCGTAGGGATAGGTCCACTTGGCCTCGGTATAAGCCTGCGGACTCTGTTTGGAAGACGGGTTGTTAACGCTCGCCAGGAATTCGTCCCACGCTGTCTCCATGTCTTTCGCCCAGGCAGCGGTCTTGAGAGGGGCCTTCCATTCCTTGATGGGATCGGATGCCGGGAAAGGGCCATGACATTGCGCGCACGTCATGGCGAAGAGCTTCTGGCCTTCGGCGGCTTTGTCCCAGTCGATCTTTCCGAAGCAGTCTTCACTCCATTTTGGCGGCTCGAGACTCCACAGAGCGACCTCGATCTTGCTCAGGTTACCGATCTCCGAGGTGGTGTCGTATCTGTCTTTTTCTGGGATGGGCCCACCATAACGGTTCAAGAGGCTGGCCTGGGCACCTACCCCGAGGGACTCACCGAGGTTTCTCGACATCGGCTGGCGCACCGAAGCGTTGTACTGCACATAATCGAATTTCCAGATGTCCCACACTGGGGGATAGCGGACCGGTGCATTGCCAACGCGATCGTTCGACCGGCTGAGTTCGTCAGCGAACACAGTGTTGCCAATGCGCGCCAGAGCGTCGGTTCTCCCAACGCCTTCAATGGTGGGATAGAGCGGGTGAAATGGGTTGTTGTCGTTTGATGCCTGCTTCAGGAACACCCAGATTTGGGAGAGCAGATCACCATGCAGTCTCCAATAACCGTGGGGATAGGTCGGACCCAGGACGCTCGTGGCAAAGCGGTTGAACTTGAACGGGTCAAGATAGGTCGAAATGAGAGAACCGAGAAGCTCAAGCGTGAAATTGCCGGGCTTGGGGGTGGTAAAGGCGTGCATGGCCGCGCCCCCATCGATCCGAACGCCATATCGCTTGCCATTCTTATTAACGACTAACTCGCCGGTGTGGCAGGCCGCACAGGTGATATCGAGAACCGGCGCTCCCAGGCCAGAGTCGTAGTGGCTGGTGAAACCTACTGGCAGGAGATCGGGATTGCCCGCGGTGGGAGCACCGTCCACCAGAAAACCGTAGGCATTCATGCGATCGGGGGAGGCGAATTTGGTTCTGCCTAGCGGAACCTCGAGATTTACAAACCACGAATAGGGCAGCCCCTTCACGCTCGTGCCTTGGGGTGTGTAGTAGAACAGCTGCCGCAGAGGCGCTTCGAGGTCGCCGCTCCAGCCGCGTCCCTCACTGAGATAAATCTGCTGATTGATTGCCTGAAAATTGGGCCGCTGGGTGCCGGGGTAAAGCACCAGGAACGCGATGATGAGAAACACGATGCAGACGAGCGCCAGGGCCGCAAAAAGGAGAAAGCGAACCATTCCGCGGAGCGTAATGGTCTCGACGTATCTGAACAGACGCCACAGCCAACGCAGGAACCTGCCGATGTATCGTGGAATCGCCAGAATGAACGCGCCAAGACCAGCCAAAAGCGCAAGTAGCGATTCCCAAGGATGGGTAATCACATGCTTCAAGTGGAACCAGAAACGTTCCGCATCCGTTCTGACGTCAATCCACAGCCGATGCAGCGCTTGCTTGATCATGCGATCTCCCAACGGCAACAGCTTTCAGTTCGCCAAGTCTAACGGTTGAAGTGCAGGGGCTTCCCGGGAATTTTCATCTCACAGGCGACAAGCCGTCCGGTACCTGCGAGCGTGATGAATGCAGTCTGACGGTCTTTGCCGCCAAAGCAGATGTTGGACGGCAGCGGCTCGGGATGACCCTCAACCAGTAGCTCGATAAAGTCGAGAATCTTCCCCTTGGGCGAAATCACGGTTATGCCTCCGGGCACATCTGCTCTCAGACCTTGGGGCAACATAGTAGCTGCATAGACATTGCCTTCTTCGTCCACGGCCATGGAATCGAGAGTTCCCTGCCCCGGAATTTCGGCGGTCAAGAGATATGAATGATCGAGCGTCTTGGGGTTGGGTTTGATGACGCCAGGCGCTGACAACTCCCAGTAGACGATCCATCGAGCGTAGGTTTCGGCGACGTAGAGGCGACAGTCATCGGGTGAAAGTGCAATGCCGTTGGGCGCCGAGCGTTGAGGCAAGAGCTGCTTAATGCTGCTGCCGTCAGCAGCAGCGTAGTAAACCCCAGTAATGTCGCGGTCGGTTGGTCGAGTTTTTCCCCAGTCGGTGAACCAGAAACTACCAGTCTTATCGAAGACCAAGTCGTCTGGACTCCGAAGCAGTCGTCCGTTGCATTGCGTGTACAGGGTGGAGAAATTGGAGCCTGCCACTCGCTGAATCGAGCCGCTGACATAGTCAGCCGGTTGAAATGTGGGGACTGAGACGGAGCCTTCGGTCATGAAGTCGAGTCCGCCGTCGTTGCATACGTAGACCGCGCCGTCGGGGCCGATGGCCGCTCCATTCGGACCGCCTCCCAGATTGGCCACGGTTTCCTTCGTTCCGTCGGGCAACACGCGAGTGAGTTTCTTGCCCTGAATTTCCACGACGAGGACGCTGCCGTCCATTTGATAAACCGGGCCTTCGGGATACTGCAAGCCGGTCGTGATGACGCGAAACTCCGATGTCCTGAAACTCATTTGTGCTCTCCTACGTTCACCGTCGGAAACGCATGGGCAGATCGCAGTCCCTCCAGGTGCAGATCAGCAAGTTGTGGATCACGTGCGATGTTCAGGTACTCGGTCCGTAACACAGCCTCGTTCACATAGGGGTTCGTGGCCAGAACATGGGCCATTTCCGCACGAGCCTGTTCCATACGTCCCAGATGCCCGAGTGCATTGGCCAGCGTAATGCGTGCGATATAGAACCGGGGTTGCAGTTCAACACAACGTTGCGCGTGCTCGAAGGCATCTTCATAGCGCATAAGGCGAATGTAGGTCCCGGAGAGGAAATAGTGCCAGTAGGGCAACGAAGGATGTTCCGGAGTCTCTGCGATGAGCTTGGTCAAAATCTTCTCGGCCTCGAGAGCGTCGCGCTGCTTACCTCCCCAACCGAGCGCCAGCCCGAGATATCCCCAGGCCACCAGGTTGAAAGGAGCTATTTGCACTGCACGACGGAGCGCCTCGACGGACTGGTCGTACTCGGCGCAATGGAGCCATACCAGACCTGCGTTCTCCAGCACCTCGGCGTCCTGCGGCGCTAATTCCACCGCTTTTGTAGCCGCGGCACTCGCTTCCATGCGGTCTTCCTCGGGACGATCGGTCAACACTAGGACGACGCGTTCGATCAGGTACAACGCGAGAAAAGCGTAAGCACTGGCGTAGCCGGGATCCAACTTTATGGCTCGGCGAAGCAAGTCGAGGGATTCGCCGATGCCGGCAGGATGAAATCCATAGTTCCAGAAGTGGTAGGCTTTGCGGACCAGTCCCCAGGCATCAAGCTCGTGAGCGGAAGCTTTGTCAGCGTGTTCGGAGCCCGCCCGAATCAGTTCACCTCCGGTTGCACGGACGATCGACTCGGCAATCTCCTCCTGCACCTTGAACAAGTCTTCCATGTGCCTTTCATAGGTCCGCGACCATAGGACCGAGCCGGCGAGGGCGTCGGCGAGTTCTCCCATCACCCTGATTCGCGTGCCCGACCGCCGCAGACTCCCAGTCAACACATAGCGGATCTTCAGTTTGGCAGCGATCTCCTGCAAGTCGGGAGCTTCATTCTGATAGTGGAACGTTGAGAGGTTGGAGGCCACGCGGATTCCCGGAACCCGCGACAGCGCACTGCTGATTTCTGAGCCGATGCCCATTGCCATGTATTCGTCGTCCTTGTCAGACGACAAACTACGAAATGGCAGCACCGCAATGGAGGACTTCTCATGACCAACCCGCGGCGGCTCGATCCATACCGGGGGATAGGAAGAACGGCTCGATCCGATAGGCGGAACAGCTATGGGGGCATCAGAAATCTGCGTTCCCATCGCCGACGACTCCAGACTCGCCTGGCGAAACGCCTCTTTGGCCGCTTCCAACTGCTCGGCAAACGCGGCCATGGTGGGATAGCGTCCCTGCGGTTGTTTGTGCAGCGCGCGCGCGACGATCTCGTCTGCGATTGGCGGAAAATGCCGATGAGTGTGGCGGAGCGGCTTCGGCTGTTCGTGATAGATAGCCTGCAACAGTTCCAGCGGATTCTGGGCGTAAAACGGCACCCGGCCCGCGAGCATCTGGTAAAACACGACACCCAAAGAGTAGATGTCCGTTCGCTGATCGATATCGCCGGCCATGAATTGTTCAGGCGCGGCATAGTACGTCGTACCAAGAAACGCACCGGGACGAGTCAAGTTGTCGTGGGTAGCCAGTTGGCCTGACGGTTCGGATTTCAACTTGGCAACGCCAAAGTCGAGGATCTTGAGGTGATCGCGCTTGGAAACGATCACGTTTTGCGGCTTCAGGTCACGGTGAACAATACCCGCCTCGTGGGCGCAGCCTAAAGCGTCAGCCATCTGGAGGGCGTAGCGAATGGCTTGCTCCGGCGGCATCCCGCTCAACGGAATCAAATCCCCGAGCGTCTGGCCCTCGATAAATTCCATGACAATGTAGCTGGCATGCTCGTCGGAAACCATGTCGTAAATCGTCACAATGTTGGGATGGTTCAGTGCGGATGCAGCCTGCGCTTCACGCTCGAAGCGCAGTCGGGCTATTGGATCCGACGAGGTGAAGACAGGTAAAGCCTTGATCGCCACAAATCGATTGAGCGACAAGTCCCTGGCACGGTACACGACTCCCATGCCGCCGCGGGCAATTTCCCGCTCGACCTCGTAATGGGAGATGATTCGGCCTTTCATCTGCAATTGATTACCAGCCCAGCTTGCCCTGTGGTCGAATTCGGCGGTATGACTCGTCAGCGCAGCGCAACTCCGACGAGACGAAGAACCACCTTTTTATTTTCAGAACTTTCGGTCATTTTACTAAAAGAGTGCGAGCCTGATCGCGTTGGGATTTCAATGCCACGCCCTTGCAATCCGCATTGGAGTCCCGAAAGGATGACGCAAATCCTACCAAAACCCATGCGTATCAGGTGGGCTTGACTATATCAAAGCACAAGTCAGTCAGGGGAGAATTCGATTTTGCGGTTGCCTCGACAATGTTACCCCAAAGCTAATCAACTGTTGCGAGGTTTCTGCTTGGAGAACGGTACTCCGGTTCGGGCACAGGCGCCAAGAGTGACTGACCAGAATCATGCACCATGGAAACCGGCACGCGCCTCTGCAGGGCCAGGTTCACGGACCTCTAGTTGCCGTTGTTCTTGTGCCTGCGGCGTTCGGCTAGAGCTGACTGGATGAAACTGACTTCCCGACTCAACATGTCCGTGGCTTCACGGCAGAGTTCGGGCTGTTCCGTCATCAGATCTAAAAAAGCCTTTCGATCGACGTGTAATACTTCGGCGTCGGTAACTGCCACGGCAGCGAGGCTGTACGGGTGTCCGGTAAAGGTGGCGGGAACCCCCAAAAGTGACCCCGGAGAGAAAACGCGATCCAGCTTATCCAAGTCCTTGACCGACAAACACACCCTGCCTTTCAGCACAAGGTAGACTCCCTGGTTTTTCTGATCTACGTCAAACAAATGGTGGTCGGAGTTATAGTGTTCGACCACTCCCGCCGTTACCAGCGACTTCTTCAATTTGCTCGACACTTTGAGAATGTTGGACTTCGTCCCCACGTTTGGCATGTTGTACTTATGTCAAATGGCTCGCGATACCGCTGTGATTGGAATCACAGGTCTCTGTGAAGCGCGTCGAGGCACGATGGTGGCGGCCGGAATACCGGACTTTGGTCGGGTGGGCGCGGTCCAGCAGGTGTTCCCGTTCTGAACCGCGCCCGAATCGGGTCGCGAGTCCGTTACTGAATGTGTTCTCGCATTGACCTTGCTCCGCATTGCTCAAAGAATTGAAGGTGAGACGTAATTTGGGAGAGAAGTTGCAATGCGTATCCTCGTAGTTGAAGACGACGCCCCGTTGGCAAGCTTCCTGCGGCAGGGACTGGAAGCCGAATACTATGCGGTCGACATCGCTCCGGATGGCGACGATGCCCGCTGGATGGCGTTGGAGAATGATTACGACCTGATCGTTCTGGATCTGAACCTGCCCAAGATGGACGGCATCGCCGTACTGCACGCCATTCGTCCCAAGAAACCGTCGCTGCCCGTGCTTGTGCTCACCGGACGCAGCCGAATCGAAGACCGGGTCGAATCCCTTGACTCGGGTGCGGACGACTGCCTGATCAAGCCGTTCTCGTATACCGAACTTTCGGCGCGCGTGCGCGCGCTGATGCGCCGCCGTCCTTTGACTGCGGAAACCCTCTTGAAGATCGAGGACCTCGAACTCGACCGTATCGAGCGGACGGTGAAGCGGGCTGGAAAACGAATTGAGCTGACCTCGAAGGAGTTCGGATTGCTCGAGTACCTGCTGCGCAACGCCGGCCATCGCATCACCCGGTCGATGATCGTGGAGCACGTGTGGAACCTGTCCTTCGATACGGGAACCAATATCGTCGACGTTTACATCAACTATTTGCGGAAGAAAGTCGACGAGGGGTACTCACCGAAGCTCATCCATACGGTCCGCGGCGTGGGCTATGAACTGCGCAGCCGGCGCGAGGTGGCAGCATGACGGACACGTCGGCCAGCGACCAGTCCGCTGTGCAACCTGAGCGGGCGTTTGTTTCGGACCTATTTCACGCCGTCAGCCAACCGCTGACTGCCTTGGAGTGTGGGTTAGAGTTATCGCTGCGCCGGGACCAGAGCGCAGCGGAGTTTCGTGCGCGGGTGGAAACAGCGCTCGTCAATGCCAAACTCCTGCATCGGCGACTCCTGGAGGCCCGAGCGCTACAGGACGCGAGCGAGCCTGGCGACACGCACGCGCCAGTTGACCTGAAGGGACTCGTGCGGCAACTCCATGAAGACCTGCTGCCTGTAGCCACATCCGCCCAGATCAAACTGGATGTGAAATGCGAAGCGGCCACGGTTCACGGCAATGAAGCGCGACTCCGGAACGGGCTCTTCTACCTCATAGAGTTTCTGCTGCGTGTTTCCGGATCCGGCCAAAGAGTGAGCATTCGCGCGCAGCGGGTAAGCCTTACTGCGTTGGAGGTGAGTTTCAGGAATTCTAGCCCCGCCAGAATCGAGACACCCGACTCAACACCCGTCGCAGAACCTGCTGATTTAGGATTGCGAATCGCCCAACGCACGTTTCGAGCTGCCGGGGGAGAACTCGTGTTTACACAAAACCGGACCGGACAGGTTGCTGGATACGTGCGCCTGCTCCTCGCTGACTGACACTTCAAATCGGGAAGCCTGATGCTAATTTGGGCTGCTCCCGCAGCGATTTTTCTTTCCTAGAGCCTTCTAATCTCCAACTAATTTCGTTCTAAGACCCGCGTACTACAACGTGGGATATGGAGGCGGTTTCCCATCGCTGCTCCGTTGTTGAACGACCTGAGCTCTGCCCTGGGAGCGTTTCAGCTCACGATACCGATCGTGGCCGGCAGGACGCTCCTGGCTGATCAGCTCGATGGAGGGTTGGGCGCAACGCTGAGCCCGGAGCGAGTCGACACCTGTCGGACGAACTCCCCATAAAGCTCAGTGCCGAGCGATGCCGGGAAACCTGCACCGCTTCCCTCGCAAGCAACCGCGTATGACGGCGACGGCGCTGCACGATAGCGCCAACAAAAGTCTTTCTTCCTACGTTATTCCTGCCGCCACATATCAGGCTGCTGCGCTGTCCCTGGCCAGATGCCCCCGAAGGCACTCCCTTCCGGGCGGCACCTATGCATTGGAGATCACACCATGGGTTCCACAGAAATCGACGCTCCTAAGCAGCAGCGCACACAAGAAGAGTTCGAGAAAATGGTGTTCGAGCAAACGCCGCAGGTGAAGTACATCGCAAGGCGGATTCACGAGCACCTTCCGCAGCATGTTCCGTTCGAGGACCTGGTCCACGCCGGCATCGTGGGCCTGATCGATGCGCTCAACAAGTTCGATTCCGAGAAAAACGTAAAGTTTGCCTCGTATGCACAATTCCGCATCCGCGGCGCGATCCTCGACAGCCTGCGCGAGATGGACTGGAGTCCGCGGGATTTGCGCCGGAAGTCTCGCCAAATCGATACCGTGGTCCAGAAGCTGCAAACGGAGTTAGGACGGACCGTTTCCGGGCCGGAATTGGCAAAAGAGATGGGGCTATCGCTGCGCGAGTTGCAACGCCTGCTGAACGAAATTCGCGGACTGGAAATTGGCAGCCTGCAGTGCGAAGCCAACGGAGAGGGGCAAGAATTGGACCTCGCCCAGAACATTGCAGGTCCACCAGACCAGGATCCGCTGACTCTCTGCCTGGCCGGCGAACGCAAAGAGCGGTTGCAGAAGGCTATTGCCCATTTGCCGGAACGCGAGCAGCAGGTGCTCATGCTGTACTACCAGCAGGAACTCACCATGCGGGAGGTGGGCGAGTTGATGGGCGTCGGCGAATCCAGAGTGTCGCAGATCCACACGCTGGCGGTCGAGCACCTGAAGGCTGTGTTTTAGCGCGATTGTACTTTTCGTTCTGCTTGTCGGACCCGAGCGCTGGGTGTCGCTTATCGGCCAGGCGCGATTTTCCGGCTAAAACCTGACACTCAATCCCCATATTTCTGGGCTGCTCGTCCGCGATAGCGGCACTGCGCGCGTGATTGGGTCTCGCTCCGAGGAAAGCCGGCGGCGGTGTTAGGATGGCGGGCTGACGATTTGTCGTCATACTCCACGCCCGCAAGGAAAGGACATTATGCCGCGTCGCAATCAAATCCATTCCACTCGATCGATGTTTCTCTCACTGCTCGCGATTTCCTGCTTCACGATGTCCGGGCTAATCGCTCACGGTCAGGCTTCCAAGTCGGCAAATGGGCAAACCGCCGAGCAAAGGGCCGATGCCCTTCTGAAGCAGATGACGCTGGAGGAAAAGATTGGGCAGCTCAACCAAGGAGCGGGCGCTATGCTTGGCGACGCACCGCCAGCGGATGACCAGATCCGCAAGGGTTTGGCCGGCTCGATACTGTGGGTTTCGGAACCCGCAGCTATCAATCGCATACAGAAAATTGCGGTCGAGGAATCGCGGTTGCATATCCCGCTGCTGATTGGGCTGGACGTGATCCACGGCTATCACACAATATTCCCGCCTCCGCTAGCGATGTCGGCGACGTGGGACCCGAGACTGGTGGAACAGGCGCAGACAATTGCCGCGCGTGAGGCGCGGGCAGCGGGCATCAATTGGACGTTTGCTCCCATGGTGGATATCGCGCGTGACGCGCGCTGGGGCCGCATGGTCGAAGGCGCGGGAGAAGATCCATATCTGGGCGCGATCATGGCGAAGGCGCAGGTTCGAGGCTTCCAGGGGCCGGAACTGGATACGCCGGGCCACGTACTGGGATGTGTGAAGCACTTTGCCGCCTACGGCGCGGCCGATGGAGGGCGCGACTACGATTCGTCATACGTGGCGGACGATTTGTTGTGGAACGTTTACTTCCCTCCTTTTAAGGCCGCGATTGACGCAGGAGTGGGCAGCTTGATGAGTGCCTACATGGACCTCAACGACGTGCCGGCGACGGGCAACTACTTCCTGCTGCATGACGTTCTGCGCGAAGACTGGAAATTCAGGGGCTTCGTGGTGAGCGACGCTTTCGCGATCGGAAGCCTGGTAACACACGGCTACGCCAAGGACAAAGAAGATGCTGCATACAGGGCTTTCCTTGCCGGCGTGAACATGGACATGGCGAGCTACACGTACCTGAATCAGCTACCGAAGTTGGTAAAAGCCGGACGCGTTACCGAAGCGCAACTTGATGCCATGGTCAAGCCGATGCTCGTTGCAAAGTACAAGCTTGGGTTGTTTGAGAACGCTTACATCGATGAGTCGAAGATTGCCGGAGTGATGAACGATCCGGCGAGCGCGCAGTTTGCGCGCAAGGCGTCACAACAGTCAATGGTGCTGCTGAAGAATGACGGCCCATTGCTTCCGCTGGACAAGACAGGCAATAAGTACAAGTCGATGGCAGTGATTGGGCCCGTGGCTGACTCGGGCCCGGCCCAAGTTGGATTCTGGGGAGGGATGATTACAGGTGGCAGCGACGTGGTCACGGTGATCGCGGGAATCAAGGCGAAGGTCGGCCCGAGCGTGAAGGTCGAGTACGCAAAGGGGCCAAACATCCGGCGTGAGATTCCGTCGAACTTCGACGGCCTGCCAGGAATCAAGCTGCGCGATGAACCAGCGCAGAGCCCGGCCGATGCGCAGGCGGCATTTGATGAGGCCGTCGCCACCGCGAAACGCAACGACATCGTAGTGCTGGTTCTGGGTGAAGGCGCTCTGATGGCTGGCGAGGCGGCGTCGAACGGAACGCTGCGGTTGGCGGGCCGGCAGCAGGAGCTATTGCAGGCAGTAGTCGCCACGGGCAAGCCGGTGGTACTGGTGCTCGTCAACGGCAGGCCGCTGAATATTGCGTGGGCGGCGGAACATGTGCCAGCGATCCTGGAGGCATGGGAGCCGGGATCCCAGGGCGGTCATGCCGTGGCGGACATATTGTTTGGCGATGCGAATCCGGGCGGCAAGCTGACGGTGACGTGGCCGCGCATCGGCGGGCAGTCGCCCTTGTATTATGCGCATACGCTTACGCATCAGCCGGAGTCCGCGCCAGATTTCAAGTCGCGCTACCAGGACATGAAGAGCACGCCGCTGTATCCGTTTGGGTATGGGCTGAGCTACACGAAATTCGCGGTCGGCAATCTGCATTTGAGCAAGGCGACGGTGAAGGTGGGCGAGAGCGTCGGAGCGTCGGTTGAGGTACAAAACACTGGTGGTGTTGCCGGCGACGAGGTCGTGCAACTCTACATTCATCAACAGTCGGGCAGCGCATCGCGCCCAGTGCGCCAGCTTAAAGGGTTCGAGAAGGTGTCATTGGCGCCGGGCGAAAAGAAGACGCTTCACTTCACGTTGGGCAAGGACGAGCTGACATACTGGAGCCCTGCGCTGAAGACATGGGTCCTTGAACCTGCAGTCTTCGATGTCTGGGCGGGCCAGGACTCCACGGCCACCCTCCACGCTAATTTCGAAGTGACGCAGTAGCCGGAGTCACGAATGATGCAGGCTCAAAGTCGGCGAACGTTTCTCGGCGCTCTGGGACGCGCGCTGCTGATGGCGCAGTTCGCGCCGCGCGTGTTTGCTGACGCCGCGGCGCAGTTTTCCCCGGAAATCACTGAACTCTACCGCAAGAGCATTGTCATCGATACGTTGTGCAGTCCATTCATTAGCGACGACGGACTGCCGGACGCGGCGGCGATCGAGATTGTCCGGCGCTCGGGCATCACTGCGATTAACTTCACAGTTTCAGGTCCTACGTTCGAAGGAACCATCGACAACCTGGCATTGGTAGACGCGCTGGTCGAGCAGTCACCTGACGTCTTTACGATTGTGCGGCTCCATTCCGATATTGCCCGGGCCAAGCGTGAGGGAAAGATTGGGATCATGCCGGGGTTTCAGTACACGCAGTTCCTCGAAGCCGACCCATCTCGAATCGAAACCTTTCGGCAGTTGGGAGTGCGCATCATGCAGCTCACGTACAACAACCGGAGCATTTTCGGAGACGGCTGCCTGGAGCCGGGGAATGCCGGATTGAGCAAGGCAGGTCATGATGCCGTCCGCAAAATGAACGAGATCGGCGTTGCCATCGATCTGAGCCACAGTGGATATCGAACCACGTCGGAAGCCATCAGTGCTTCAGCGAATCCGGTGCTGATCACGCACTCGGGATGTGCAGCCGTCTATGCGCATCCCACGAGCAAGCCCGACGAGATTCTGAAGGCACTGGCTGATCGCGGCGGATACTTCGGCGTGTATCTTATGCCGTACCTGGTGGCATCACCGACGGTTCCGACCCGCACACATGTACTTGACCATCTCGTCCACGCGATCAACGTTTGTGGTGCTGACCACGTTGGCATTGGATCCGATGGCTCGATTCAAGCTGTCCGGCTAACTCCGGAACAGCAGAAGGCTTTTGACGAGGACATCGCCCGCCGCAAGAAGCTCGGCATAGGCGCTCCCGGCGAGGACCGCTATCCCTACGTGCCGGACCTCACTGGTCCCGATCACATGGAAGTGATTGCAGCTGAATTGAAGAAGCGCGGTCAACCAGGGTCGGTGATTGAAAAGGTGCTGGGCGCAAACTTCCAGCGCATGATTGGCGAGATCTGGGGAACAGCGTAGCTCGCCGGAATGAAAACCAAAAGCAACCACGAATTTACACGGATGACACGAATGAATATTAATCAGAAGATTCTCGTTCGTTGTTTGGTCGTTGCGACGTATTGCGCATTGATTTGTGGTGGCACCCTGGCGACAGCGCAGACGGCCGCACCGCAAACGCCGGCACTTCTGCTTGGCACCGCATGGTATCCCGAGCAGTGGCCGGAGTCGCGCTGGGACGCTGACCTCGCGCTGATGCAGAAGGCGGGCATCCACATGGTGCGGGTGGGTGAGTTTGCGTGGAGCCGCATGGAGCCCACCGAGGGACACTACGATCTCGACTGGCTCGACCATGCGATCACGGCGGCGGCGAAACATGGAATCGTCACAGTCATTGGCACACCCTCGGCAGCGCCGCCAGCATGGCTGACGCAGAAGTATCCCGAGACACTGCGCACCATGGAGGACGGCCGCAAAGACCAGCACGGCAATCGGCAGCAGTTCAATTTTGCGAATCCTAAGTACCGCGAGCTGGCACGGTCCATGGCGGAACAACTCGCCAAGCGATTCGGTCACAACCCCGACGTTGTGGGATGGCAGATCGACAACGAATACGCCAACGTTTCTTTCGATCCGGAAACCAGGACGCAATTTCAACAGTGGTTGAAAGCTCGGTACGGCACGCTCGACAATCTCAACACACGATGGACGACGTCGTATTGGAGCGAGACCTACTTTGATTGGAACCAGGTGCCGATCCAGATCAATTACGGCAATCCGGGACTACTGCTGAACTGGATGCGCTTCGTCAGCGACACCTGGCGCAGTTATCAGAAGAACCAACTGGAGGTAATCCGGGCCGATTCCGACGCGCGGCAGTTCATCACCACCAACATGATGGGATGGTTCAACGGCTACGATCATTACGCTGTCGCTCAAGACCTCGACCTTGCCGCGTGGGACGACTACGTCGGCCAGGGACATCTTGATCCGGTAAAGAACGGCGCGGCCCACGATCTAACGCGCGGCTTCAAGGACAAGAACTTCTGGGTGATGGAGACTCAGCCGGGCGGAGTGAACTGGGCGTCCATCAACAACTGGCTCGATAAGGGTGAAGTGCGCGCCATGGCGTGGCATGACATTGGACACGGCGCCGACACTGTCAGCTATTGGCAGTGGCGCAGCGCATTGAACGGGCAGGAACAATATCACGGGACCATCGTCGGACCCGACGGCACGCCGGTTCCGCTCTACGATGAAGTCGCGCAAATTGGGCGAGAATTCGAGAAGACCAGTCCGGTGCTCGCTGGAACATCCGTGAAGTCTGAAGTCGCCATCTTGCATTCGTACGATAGCCGCTGGGCCATCGAGTGGCAGAAGCACAATAAGAACTACGATCCGGTCGATGAGATTCTCAGCTTTTATGGTCCGCTGCGTGCCAGCGCACAGTCGGTGGACATCGTCCCCCCAAGCGCGCCGTTAAGCCGGTATAAGTTGGTAGTCGCACCGGGGCTCAATGTGTTAACGGACGCCGCCGCCAAAAACTTAATCGATTACGTTAACAATGGCGGGCATCTCGTTCTGGGACAGCGTTCCGCGATGAAGGACGCGGACAATGGATTGTGGCCGCAGCGCCAGCCTGGGCCGCTGACGGACTTGCTGGGAGGCAGGGTGGAGCAGTATTACGCGCTGGTCGATGGCGTTCCAGTCGACGGCAAGTGGGGTGCGGGCGAAGGTCAGCTTTGGGCGGAGTTGCTCAGCGCCCAGCAGCCCGATGTCGAAGTCCTGATGCGCTATGGAAAGAGCAATGGCTGGCTCGACGGCCAACCCGCTGCCATCACGCGCAAGGTGGGCAAGGGGAGGATCACCTATCTTGGCGCATGGCTCGACAAGAAGACCATGATACAAGCGGCAGGGTGGATGGCCGACGTGAGCGGAGTGAAACCGGCTCTCGGTCCCGTGCCGGACGGAGTCGAGGTTTATCCGAGGTATGGAGCAAAGGGCGCGGTCTACATCCTCGTTAACTTCTCGGAGGCACCGCAGACCGTGAAACTGCCTGCAACCATGCAAGACCTGCTCAGAGGCGGATCAACCCAGTCGGTTACGCTGGCGCATTATGGCGTCGCGGTGCTGGCATCGGGGAAGTAGTTGATCCATACCGATTGCAATCTGGAAATTGAACGTTCGGCCCATCAGTCTGCGACAGACATGAAAAAGCCGGTCACAAGGACCGGCCTTTTACTGCGATGGAACCAGCAGCGACTATTTGAGGGTCTTCACGAAAGCGGCAACTGCGGACGCCTGATCAGCGGTCATCCCGGTGATGGCCTTTCCGTGTGGGGCCTTCTTGCCAGGTGCGCCCTTTTCCAGAACGTCAGCGATCTGGGCAGCGGTGAGTGCGGTTCCCTTCAATGCCGGGCCCGACTTGCCTTCGCCAGCGGCGCCGTGGCACATCGCGCACTTTGCTTTGAAAATTGCCGCGCCGTCTTCTGCGGCAAACGCCATTCCTGACATCATTGCGAGTACAGCTAAGCTCGAGATGAAACGCTTCATGGGATCTAAGTCTCCTTATTATTTTGTGTTTCGCAACTTACTAACTTCGGACCCTTCGCTCGCTGACGAGTCCTAACTCGAAGCCTCGAATAATCCGTAAGCGCCGGGTCTTGGATTCGCAACGACCCGCCTAATCTACAGCGGACTAACCGATACTATTGCCAAACCCTTGGCGTTGGGCGGACGACAATCAAGGTTCCGCCCACCAACTACGCCGATTTCAACTGTATCGGGGTGGCACCCAGCCCGGCTGTGACCGCCGTCACCTTCGTTCGGGAATATGACCAACGTTCGACACTGCGTTGCCGGAGTGTCCTGAAGTCACTGCCCATCGACAACGCCTGCTATCACTCAACTTTGTAGATCGCAACGCTCTGCGGGGCGAGTTGCAAATGCAGTTGGGTTCCCTGCAAATGCGCCTCGGGTGCCGAGTTTACCGATATGAAACCCTTGGCGGCCGCGATGGTGGTATCAGCTAGATCGACCGTGACGCTCTTGGCGGTATCGCCCTTGTAGAAGACGACCATCAAACGCTCGCCAGCGGTCTCCCGCGTGAAGACGTAATAGTCATCGGTCACGACAACATGTTTCTGTTCCCCGGTGCGCAGCGCGGGATGCTCGCGACGCAACTTCAGCAATCCTTGCACGTGCGCATAAACCTCCTGTTCGACGGGGGTGCGTCCAGTCGGGGCGAACGCGTTGCGCTGGTCGCCTGGAAAGCCGCCGGGAAAATCGCGCCGGTTGTCTGGGTCTTCGCCCCCCGGCATGCCGATTTCGTCGCCGGAATAGATTTGTGGAATTCCTCTAACCGTTGCAAGCAGCGAGAATCCCAGTTTGAGCTTGGCCGTCGATCCCCCGGCATCGGTAACAAAACGCTTCATATCGTGGTTGCCGATGAATGTGACCAGCAACTCGGGATGCGGATACAAGCGGTCCTGGCGCAGTACATCGACGATCTTCTTCGCAGGCGCTCCGTGATTGACCACTTCTCGGATGGCCGAATTCATGGGGAAATCAAAGGGAGTGTTCAGGTGGGTATCCACGCCGTCGAAACCCGTCTGTCCTCCCGCGAAATACGACACCACCGTCGGGTCGAAGTTATAGACTTCGCCAACCGCGAAGAAGTTGGGATACGTAGCTTGAAGGTTCTGTAGATATTTCGTCCAGAACGTGCGCGGAACGTAGGGGAATGTATCGATACGGAAGCCGTCGACGCCGCCAATCTCCATCCACCAGTAGGCGTTCTGCTGCAGATACTCGGCGGTCAGCGGATTCTCCTGCGCCAGGTCGGGAAGTATGTTTGCGAACCAGCCATCGAGTGCGCTGCGATAGTTCTTCTCCACTGCATGCGGGTCGGTCACCGGAGCATATTCGTAATCCGTGCTGATGTGGCTTGTCGTGGTTCCGTGCAACCAATTGGGCGCCGGCTGGGAAGTTGCCCACGGATGCTTGGGGCCAACATGGTTCGGAACCATATCGAGCAGGATCTTGATTCCCTGTTGGTGTGCGGCAGCGACCAGTTGCTGAAAATCCTGCAACGTGCCGAAATGATCTTCGACCGCATAGAGGTCACTGGCGCTGTAGCCGTGATAGCCCTCACTTGAATTGTCATTGTCGAAAATCGGATTCAGCCACAGTGTGGTGACACCGAGATCTTTGAGATAGGGCAGGTGGTCCTGGACACCTTTGAGATCCCCACCGTGATAGGCCTTGGTAGCCTGCCGGTCGTAAGTTCCTGCTGTCGCACCTTTCGGCATGTTGTTGGCGGGATCGCCGTCGGCAAAGCGGTCGGGCATGATCAGGTAAATCACATCTTCGCGATTGACGCCTTGGAATCTGCCTGTCTGCGGTGACCGCTCTAATAACGCGATTTCGGCGGTGGTCGCACCGTCCCGAGACTTGACCGATAGCGTCACGTTGCCGGGCTTGGCATTTTTCGCAATGTTAAGCCAAACGAAGGCGTGCGTTCCATCCGTCTGCAACAGCGTCTTCCCGATCTTGACGCCGGGATGCGACACCGATATCTTCACGTCGCCCAAGTTCTCTCCATAGAGCAAAACCATCACCGGAGACACGAAGCCGGTCCACCAGTTCGGCGGTTCGACTTTATTAATCTGCGGAAGACCCGCCGGTGCGGCCAGACTCGGCAGCGACAGTACGGCAATAACACAAGCAAGAATGATAAAGCTACGAACGGTGCGGGAGTGCTCTGACTCGGACATGGCAGTTCCTCAGAGAAACCAAAGACGGGCAGAACGGTTTGTCCCGTCCAAGCAGCGATGGTATTTGAACGGGAACCCCAGGGCAATCCACAGCATGCCAAGCCCGGATGGGTGGTTCGAGTCCGATGGTCGCGAGGTAAAAGGCCGGTGTAGGCCCGATAGTTGCGTCCGGCAGTTTGGTCGATTCGCTGATTTTTGCTCGCTGAAAATCACCGTCCAGCCATCATTTTGGAACTTCGGCTGTAATCGGAGTAGAGTGTCGAATGATTCTCAGCTCGTCATCGCGAGGTGACTAACGGGATCGGCACAACCATGCAAAAACCGAGAAAAAGTTATTGGCAGATCTGGAACATGAGTTTTGGGTTCCTCGGCATTCAGTTTGGCTGGGGGCTGCAGATGGCCAACATGAGCGCCATCTATGAGTACCTCGGCGCGCGTGCCGACCAGATTCCGATCCTATGGCTGGCCGCGCCGCTTACAGGAATGCTGGTTCAACCGATCATTGGACACGCCAGCGATCACACCTGGAATCGTCTCGGTCGGCGGCGCCCGTACTTCCTTACTGGAGCGATTCTAAGTTCGTGCGCGCTTATACTGATGCCCCGTTGCTCCATGCTGTGGATGGCCGCAGGACTGCTCTGGATTCTCGACTCCTCGATCAACATCAGCATGGAACCGTTCCGCGCGTTCGTGGTCGATCTACTGCCCGAAGAGCAGCGTACCGAGGGCTTCGCCATGCAGAGCCTGTTCATCGGCATAGGAGCGGTGGTGGCTTCAGCACTTCCCTGGCTGCTGACCAACGTGTTTCATCTCGGAGCCGGCGCTGCAGGGCATGCGATTCCATGGTCCACCCGGCTATCGTTCTACATCGGCGCGGCTGCATTTTTCGGCGCAGTGTTGTGGACGATCGTCACCACCAAAGAATATCCGCCAGATGACTTAAAAGCCTTCGAGAAGCAGAAGTCTGAAAGCAAAGGCCTCGCCAGCAATGCTCGCGAGATTTTCACGGCAATCGGTCAAATGCCGCGTACCATGCGTCAACTGGCTCCTGTCCAATTGCTCACATGGCTGGGACTGTTCTGCATGTGGCTCTACTTTTCAGTGGCAGTCGCCCACAACGTTTTTGGCGCACCCGACCAGTCCTCGCCGATCTACAAGAGCGGCGTCGAGTGGGCCGGAGTCTGTTTCGCGTTGTACTCAGCCGTGTGTGGGCTATTCGCACCTTTGATGGCAGGCATCGCCGGAAAGATCGGCCGTAAACACACTCACAGTCTGTGCCTGTTGTGCGGGGCCCTCGGACTGCTGTCGGTCGGCGTCATTCATAACAAATACCTGCTCTTGTTTTCCATGATCGGCGTAGGAATTGCCTGGGCAAGCACGCTCGCCATGCCCTACGCGATTCTTGCCGGATCGCTTCCGGCCGGCAAGACTGGCGTGTACATGGGCATTTTTAACTTCTTCATTGTGCTGCCGGAAATTATTTCTTCGCTGGGTTTTGGCTGGGTCATGAATCATGTGCTGCACAACAACCGCCTGGCGGCTGTGATCGCCGGAGGCGTTTTTATGGCGCTGGCCGCGTTGTTGATGCAACGGGTGGTCGATCCTGGCGCGGAGGCGATTGAAGAAGCAGTGCCGGTGCCCGGCGATGCGATCGTGATTTAGATACGGCGTAATACAGCCGAACGTCGCGCTTAATGGTTTACCAGAGCGAACTTCCAATTCAGGTCAGACAGCCATGAGCTTCCCACGATCGAGCGGAATACTGCTGCACCCTACTTCGCTTCCCTGCCCCTATGGCATCGGAGAATTGGGCCCCGAAGCACACCGCTTTGCGGATTTCCTGAAAGATGCAGGTCAGCGCATTTGGCAAGTGCTGCCGCTCGGCCCTACGGGCTACGGCGATTCCCCGTACCAGTGCTTTTCGGCTTTCGCCGGGAATCCCTTGCTGGTCAGTCTCGACACGCTCGTGAAGCGTGGCTACCTTTCGCATGACGATCTGGAAACAAAGCCCAAGATGCCGCGCAATTCCGTGGACTTTGGGACGCTGATCAACTGGAAGATACGGCTACTGCGTAAGGCCGCCGCCGGATTCCAAAATAGCGCGACCACTGCTGAGCGGGAAGCCTACGATGCGTTTTGTCAGCGCCATGCGGCATGGCTCGACGAGTTTGCGCTCTTCATGGCGTTAAAGGAAATTCACGACTACGTGATGTGGACTCTGTGGGAGCCTGAGCTAGCATTGCGCGAACCAGCGGCGCTCGACAAGGCACGTGGCGACCTGCATGTGCAGATCGAGTGCAACAAGTTCATCCAATTTGAGTTTGACCGGCAATGGTCGGAACTGAAGGCGCACTGCCAGCGCAACGGCATTCGGGTCATGGGTGATGTGCCAATTTACGTCGCTCAGGATAGTTCGGATGTGTGGGCGGAGCCCGGCATGTTCGATCTCGAAGCTGACGGCAAGCCACGCGTAATTGCGGGCGTGCCGCCGGATTATTTCAGCGCCACTGGACAATGCTGGGGCAACCCAATTTATCGCTGGGACGTTCACGCCAAGGCGGGATTCCAGTGGTGGATCGGACGCTTCCGGCGCGCGTTCGAAATGCTCGACATGATCCGCCTCGACCACTTCCGCGGATTCGAGGCTTATTACGAGATCCCCGGCACCGCGACCACAGCGGTCGATGGCAGATGGGTCAAAGGCCCTGGCGCGGCATTGTTCGAAGCAGTGGAAGGAGCGCTCGGCAGCTTGCCCATCCTCGCGGAAAATCTCGGCGTTATCACTCCTGAAGTTGAAAGCCTGCGCACTCGCTTCGGGTTCCCGGGCATGGCGATACTGCAATTTGCTTTTGGCAATGATCCCCAAGCGCCGGAATTCAAGCCACATAACTACACGAATCATCGCGTGGCGTACACCGGTACCCACGACAACGATACTGTCGTTGGATGGTGGTCAAGCACTGGCGCGGGCGACAGCACTCGCACTGCGGAGGATGTGGAAAAGGAAATGGAGTTCGCGCGACGCTATCTGAACACCGATGGCAGCGACATCCATTGGGCGATGATCCGGACTCTGATGGCGTCCGTAGCGGACACCGTGATCTTTCCCCTCCAGGACGTATTGGGAGTGGGCAGCGAAGGCCGGATGAACCTCCCCGGCACGTCGTCCGGCAACTGGCACTGGCGCTACCGTAGCGAGGAACTGACAGTTGGAATCGGCGCGCGCCTGCGGCAACTGGTCCAGACCTACGACCGGTAAACCGTGAAACAGATGATTCACTTTGTCGCCCGCGTGAAACATAACCCTGCGGATGGTGTCCTTCGTCACAGACAGAGGCCCGTCCAACGTTGAACAATAGCGTGTAATTCGGGGGTGAACCATGGCCGCGCCCTGGGCACATCGCTACGCGCAACGTACCAAGACAGCAAAAAGCTCCATCATCCGCGAGCTTCTTAAACTTACAACCAATCCCGAGATCATTTCCTTTGCAGGAGGGCTGCCAGCGCCGGAGGTTTTCCCCACCGAGCGCTTCCGCGAAGCCTGCGACCGGGTACTTTCGACGCAAGCCACGACGGCGCTGCAGTATGGTCCGTCGGAAGGCTATCGACCATTGCGCGAGTTGATTGTGGCGCAGATGGCGAAGTACGGAATCGTCACCACGGTGGACAACGTTCTCATCACCTCGGGATCGCAACAGGCTCTCGACCTCATCGCCAAGTTGCTGATCAATCGCGGCGACCGCATTCTGGTGGAGTCACCAACGTATCTCGGGGCGCTGCAGGCATTCGATCTGATGGGCGCAGAGTACGTTACCGTTCCCATCGACGGTCAGGGATTGCAGACCAGGCTGCTGGAAGGCGCACTGCGCTCCGGCCCGAAATTCATGTATGTTCTGCCGAATTTCCAGAACCCGGGCGGCGTAACCCTTTCCGAAGATCGTCGCACGCAGTTGGTGTGGCTGTCGGACAAGTACGGTATCCCCATCATCGAAGACGATCCCTACGGACAGTTACGCTACGAGGGTGAGCACATCAAACCCCTGGTAGTGCTCGATCGCGCCAATGTGCTGCGCGACGACGGCTATCACTTCGGCAACGTCATTTACCTCAGCACATTTTCCAAGGTGCTGGCGCCGGGGCTGCGGCTGGGCTGGATTGTAGCTCCACCGGACGTCATCTCCCGGCTGGTGCAACTGAAACAGTGCGCCGATCTGCATACCAGCACGTTCACGCAAATGGTGGCCTACGAAGTCGCAAAAGACGGGTTCCTCGACGAACACGTCAAGACCATTCGCCAGTGCTACAAAGAGCGGCGCGACGCCATGTTGGCGGCTTTGAACGACTACTTCCCGCCAGAGGTCACGTGGACGCGTCCACAGGGAGGATTGTTCCTCTGGGTCACGATGCCGAAAGGCGTCGTCGGCATGCGACTGTTTGACGAGGCTATTCGGCACAATGTTGCGTTTGTTCCTGGGCAGCCGTTCTTCGCCGAGGGCGATGTTGGCTCGCACATGCGGCTCAACTTCTCAAATGCAACTCCCGAAATGATCCGCGAGGGCATTCGTCGCTTGTCGATCGCCGTGGCTCATGAAGTCGAACACACGGCTCCGGTGCTTTCCACGGTTGAGGTGTAATAGTTTCAGCCAGAAAGGCTCCGAAACATTCGGAGCCTTCCTTTCCGGCTGACAGCGGTTCTAGTTTAGTAGCCGTGTCCGTCTGTTCCCGCTTCCACCTGCACTTTGCCGCGAAACATGCGATAGATGAAGACGAAGTAGCCGATCGCCAGCACCATCCCAATCGACCACCACACGAAGCCCACGCTTAGTCCGTGAGCACCCGCTGCAGTGTTGTAGATCGTCAGGCTGAGGTTGGGATCGGTGCTGGCCGGCAGCACTACCGGGTAGAGTGCGAACGCCGCCCCCACCAGCATCCCGACAATGTACCCGCAGGAAGCCAGGAAGGCGCCCTTGTCGTTCTTCTGTCTCTCCGCAATGAGGAGATAGACCAGGCTACCGGCAACTACTAGCGGAATGATGTAGCCGCTGGGCCACTTGCTGAAGTTGGTCAAGATCCCGGGACGCACGAGTAACGTTGCGGCGAGGCTGACAATCGTGAGGAACAACTGTACCGGCCATAGCGCAACCGTAACCGCCCGAGCGCGCGCGTTCAGGTCCCCCTCCGTCTTGGTGGCAAGAAACAGCGAGCCATGTACCACCAGCGTGACCAGCGCCACCACCCCCATAATCACGGTGTACCAGTCAAGGATTCCGTTGTTGGTTCCGACCAGGAAATTCGTCCACAGCGGCTCGAAGAAATATCCCTCGGCATTCAGCGGCACGCCACGCACCACATTACCCAAGGCGGCGCCGAAGAAGATCGCCAGCAGGATGCTCGCTATCGAAAAAATCACGTCGAAGAACGAAGTCCACAATCCGTCTTGAATGTGGCTGCGAAATTCGATGCCAATGCCACGCAGCATCAAGAGCCACAGCACAATAATGAGCGGCAGGTAAAAGCCGCTGAAACTGGAGGCATACAACAACGGGAACGCGAAGTACAGTGTTCCCCCGGCAGCCAGCAGCCAGACTTCGTTGCCGTCCCATACCGGGCCAATCGCCCCCAGGATAGTGCGCCGCTCCGCATCGTTCCTGGCGATGAAGAGGTGGACAGCGCCCGCTCCGATGTCGAAGCCGTCGAGCAACACGTAGATGGCGACCATTACCGCGACAATCATGAACCAAATCGTTGACATGGCTATCGCACCCCCGCAGGATTCAGGCTCGATTTCGGCTGCACTGGCACACTCATTGGCTCGGGCCCATGCTCGATCTCGCGACGCACCAGGAACAGAAACAGTATCGACAGCAAGGTGTACATTCCGGCGAATCCGAGAAACGTGAACCAACCGTTCCCGGCCGACACCAATTTGGAGAAGCCCTCCTCGGTGCGCATCAAGCCGTATACCAGCCAGGGCTGGCGTCCCATTTCAGCCGTCATCCAGCCGGCCGTGTTGGCAACGTACGGCAGTGGGAACATCAGCATCAGCAGCCACAGTACCCAGCGCGTCTGATAGAGTTTTCCTCGCCACAGCAATAACGCTGCTAACGCCATGACGGCGATGAACAGCGTTCCGAGTCCTACCATGATGTGGTACGCGTAGTACAGCAACGGAATGTTCTGCGGCCAGTCTGTCTCCGGCACCTCGTTGAGCCCGTGCACCGTAGCGTTCCAGCGGCGGTAGGTGAGGAAGCTCAACATCTTCGGCACCTCAATTGGGTTGTCGATTGTCTGGGTGGCCATGTTCGGCTGACCGATGATGACCATCGGCGCTCCGTGCCGGGTGTCGAACAGCGCTTCCATGGCGGCCAGGGTCACAGGTTGTTTCTGGGCGACCATCTTGCCTGACCAGTCCCCGGTTGGGAACAGTTGCACCACTGTGAAGATCAAGCCAGCGATCACACCCACCCGGACAAATATGCGTGCTTGTTCCAAGTGTTGATTGCTGAGCAGGTAGAGCGCGCCCACCGCCGCCATCACAAATGCTCCGGTAATGACTGCGCCGCTCATGGTGTGGGCATATTGCAGCCACGCCCAGGGATTTAATACCAGCGCCCAGAAACTGGCCAGCTGCAGCGAGCCATCAGCGGCTTTCTCGTAGCCGACTGGATTCTGCATCCAAGCATCGGTGGCAACGATGAAAAAGCCGGAAGCCCACGACCCCACAAAAACCATGAAGGCCGCGAACCAATGCATCGTCCTGCTCAAACGCTTCTCGCCATAAAGAAAAAGGCCGAGGAAAGTCGATTCGAGAAAGAACGAAAAAAGCCCTTCCATGGCCAGCGTCTGTCCAATCACGCCTCCAGCGAAGCGCGAAAAGTGGGACCAGTTGGTGCCGAACTGAAATTCCATCGGGATGCCGGTCACCACCCCAATCGCAAAATTGATGCCGAAGATTTTGGCCCAGAAGCGGGCTGCCTTGTCGTAGGTTTCGTCGTTCGTCCGGATCGCCAGGGTTTTCAAAAT
>DATBZX010000060.1:0-15911 GCA_036512955.1 Terriglobales bacterium | reverse complement strand
TCGGGATACCTCTCCAACAACTCGTACGCCAGCACCTACTTCGGTTTCGTCTTTGACCTGCCGCTGGCGCTCGATGGGCATCGGCTGATGATGCCGCTGATGCCCCCGGGCCAGCATGCGCTGCTGGCTATGGGATTCCAGGAAGGCCGCCGCTCGGGCACGCTGCTGATTACGGCGTCGGAGTCCAACAACCCCATCCATGAAATGACCGATGAGGAGCGGAAGGCGGAGTTCCTGGCCTGGGCGAAGGGCGAGCCGCGTAACCAGATCACGCCTCCCGACTGGCTCACCCGCAGCGGGCGCTTCTATCACATCTCCAAGCACAAGGGCGACGTCACCACGGTGCAGTATTGGACCTTCATCAAGAACTACCTCATCCGGGTGAAGGTGGAGTCGAACGACCGTGACTTCCTGAGCAAGACGAAGCTGGCGGTGGCGAACGTGAAGTTCTACTGCGCGCAGGAAGACGGCACGGTGATCGACGAGCAGGGCAAATTCGTTCCCACTCCGGGCGAAGGCTACCAGGGGCCAACTATTCCCACTGCGGTGGTGAATGCGGCCCTCGACGAACAGCCTGCGCTGGAGGTGATCCCGACAGGCGAGGCGGCCGCAGGGGTGTATCGGAACGACGAGATCGGGCTGACTTATACATATCCCACAACGTGGGAGATGGCGAAACGCGAACCCGATCCGCCGGCAAAGGACGAAACCGAGCAACGCACGCGAGATGTACTGAATGCGTGCTCGCTGGTGCTGCTGCGGCTGACGTCTGCGGCGGTGGAGGGGGCGAAGTCCGAGACACGGACGATCATGCTACGCGCCATAGACCAGACCTGCCTCGGGCTGCCGGCTCCCGCGTCGATTACCGACCACCTGGGGGCGGAGAGCCTGGGCGCGTACCTGCAAATGCTGGGAGCGTTCGGCGAATTGCGCTCCACCAACCTGGCCATGCGCTCGGACCATTTGTTTGCCGAGTACAGCGGGGTCGTGGGCGAACATCCTGAAAGCCAGGCGCTCGCGCAACGGCGGAACGAGGCGGTGGCGGTCACCCGTCACCGCAAGCTATTGCTTGTTTGGACGTGGATCGCTGCCAGCGCGGCCGAGTTGGACAACATGCCGAAGTCCAGCGTGAGCTTCGAGGACGCTCCGCCGATGGAGTTGGTTGCGGCGGATGTCGCGGCGAAGCGGTGAGCGTCCTCAGGAACGCAGAAGCGCGGACCGGCGGACTCTGCCATCCCTACGGGACCCGAAATCTTCTCCTGAGTCTCCCCTCCGGGGCTCCGCCCGTGTATGACGTCTGACCCGGCGCTTACGCGCTCGGCTGCGATGGTGACGCCCTGCGGGCCAAGAATTGGCTCTGCTGGGCGGCAGTCCACCGCATGCCATCACGCTTCCGGCGCACTCTATCCCGTCCGACTTTCGTTATGCCCGGGCTCGGTTTATCCTCGACTAGCTGTGTTCATCGGTACTGGAGAGCAATCAATCATGAAATCCAATCTTCGTGTGGGACGCGGTTTGGCGTTCTTAATTATCCTGTTGGCATCAACCGTGCAGTCTTCCATGGCACAAACCGCGACCTACGGCCCGCACCTGTGGGACAAGCCGCTCGATCCCGCGATCCTCGAGAAGCGGGTCAACGAACAATTGGATTTGGCGCAGAAGTCGATTGACCAGGTGCTGGCGGTCAAGGGACCGCGCACGGTGGAAAACACGCTGGTGCCATACGACAACGCGGTGCAGTGCCTCGATACTTCTGGTATGCAGTCGGGCGTGATGCAGACGGTGAGCCCGGACTCTGCCATACGCGACAAAGCGCAGGCGATGATCGAGAAAGTGAGCGCGGTGGCGACGGCGCTGGCCCTTAACCAGGCGCTGTATCACGCCCTGGCGGCGCTGGATGTTTCGAAGGCTGATCCGGCGACGCAATATTACGTGAAGCGAACGCTGCTGGAGTTCCGCTTGGCCGGCGTGGACAAAGATGACGCCACACGCGCTCGCATCAGGACGCTGAACGACGAAATTACCAAGTACTCCACTCAGTTCCAGCGCAACCTGCAGGAATCGCAGCTCAAGGTCGTGGTGAAGAGCGCGGCCGAACTCGACGGGCTGCCTGCGGACTACATCAAGTCGCACAAGCCGGCGGCCGATGGTACGATCACGCTGACCAGCGACTCTCCGGACGTGACGCCGGTGTTGAAGTTCGCCAAGAGCGCGGACCTGCGCAAGCGCATCTTTCTGGCGTACAACAATCGCGCTTATCCGCAGAATGTGGGGGTGCTGGCCGACCTGCTCAAGAAGCGCGAAGAACTGGCCAACCTGCTGGGGTACAAGCACTGGTCCGACTTGAACGCGGCTGACAAGATGGCGGTGAACTCGCCCAACATCGCCAAGTTCATCGACGAGATTGACGTTGCCTCGAAGCCCGCAGCGGAGCGGGAATACAAGATGCTGCTGGCGTCGGCGCAGAAACAAGGCCTGGCGGTGCAGCAAGTTCCACTTTCTGACCGCAGCTATTATTTCGAGCAACTTCGCCGTAGTGAGTTCGATTTCAACTCGCAGTCGGCGCGTCCGTATTTCCCCTATGACCGCGTGCAGCAGGGAATCCTCGACGTCGCCTCGAAACTCTTTCACGTGACCTTCCAGCCGGTGAAAGACGCCGTGGTATGGGACCCGTCCGTCGCCACGTTCGATGTCTATGACGGCACCAAGCAACTGGGGCGCATCTACCTCGACATGCATCCACGTCCGGGCAAGGACCAGTGGTTCAGCTCGAATCCACTGCTCGACGGCAAGCGCGGCAAGCAGCTGCCCGAAGCGGTGCTCGTGTGTAATTTCTCGGGCGGCAAACCTGGCGAGCCCGGCCTGATGGAGTATGGCGAAGTCACGACTTTCTTCCACGAGTTCGGACACCTGATGCACTGGATTTTCCAGGGACAGCAACAGTGGGCGGGCTACAGCGGCAACCTGGAGAGCGACTTCGTCGAGGCGCCGTCGCAGATGCTGGAAGAGTGGATGCACGATCCGAAGGTGCTGGCGACGTTCGCGCTGAACTACGAAACCAACCAACCCATCCCGGCGGAACTGGTGCAGCGCGCCAACCGCGCCGACGCGTTTGGACGCGGCCTGTGGGCACGCTTCCAACTGGTGTACACCAGCGTGTCGTTCGACCTGCACAATGTGCCGCCCGATCCGGCGCAGATCGAGAAGGCGTTCCCGGAGAGTATCAAGCGCTTTGTGCCGTTTGGGTTCGTCGATGGCGACCACCAGATCGCCTCGTTCACGCACCTGACGGGATATTCTTCCGCGTACTACACCTACTTGTGGGACAAGGTGATCGCCGAGGACTTCTTCAGCCAGTTCGATCGCAACGACCTGCTGGCGCCAGAAGTAGCGCTGCGCTACCGCTCGACAATACTGGAGAAAACGGGCTCGATGCCGGCCAACGATCTGGTGAAGAGCTTTCTGGGACGGCCGCAGGCGCTGGATGCCTTCAAGACGTGGATGAACCAGGAGTTCCAGGGACTGCCGGCAGAGGGACAGCCGTCAGGGAAGTAGTTTCGAGACTTAAAACATAGAATGTCCCGCTCTGCCTTGCGTGGAGGGCGGGAATCCGTCTTGACCGCCGTTCCGCTCTGACATAGCCTCGCAAGGGCAGTTTTCAGTATTCACTCTTGCGCCCCAAGGAGGCTGCTCATGGTCCCTCTGTCTGCTCTGTGGATCCCCATCGTGCTGTCGGCCGTCATTGTGTTCGTAGCCAGCTCCATCATTCACATGGTGATCCCGTATCATCGCGGCGACTACCAGCGTGTGCCTGATGAAGACAACGTCCGCTCCGCGCTGCGCGCCTCCGGCTTAAAGCGCGGCCTCTACATGTTTCCGTACGGGACTCACCAGGACATGAAGTCGCCCGCCATGTTGGAGAAATATAAGGAAGGCCCGGTCGGTATCCTGACGGTGTTCGATAATGGCGTTCCGGTGATGCCGAAATTTCTCGGGCAGTGGTTTGTGTACTGCCTGATTGTGAGCTTCTTCGTGGCCTATCTCACCGGACACACCGTCGCGCCGGGCCTGACCTACCTGCAGGTCTTTCGTGTCGCCGGAACCGCAGGGTTTCTGGCCTACGGGTTGGGTCGCCTGAGTGACGGCATCTGGAGAGGCCAGCCGTGGAGCGTCGTCCTCAAAGAAGTACTCGACGGATTGATCTACGGCCTGCTGACTGCGGGAACGTTCGGCTGGCTGTGGCCGCGGTAAGCACATTTTTGCCATCTTGCAGGCATGTTTATGGGGTAGAATTCTCGGGCATTTCCCAGGCCACGCACGAGAATCTCAAATCAAGGAGTTGAACATGCTGCAGAAAAGAATGCTGATTCCAGCAACCGCTCTGGCGATGGCTTTGCTTTGCACGCCGAGTTCAGTGGGAGCTGCGAATGGCAACGGCAACAACGGATGCAAGAGCCTTCCCGATTACGGTCAATTGAAAGCCGCCCTGATTTCGGCAACCATGGCCGAAACCAGTGGACTCAACAATCAGATGTGGGGGACCATCGTGGATAAGGATGGCGTCGTGTGCGCGGTGGCGTTCACCGGTGTCGATCGCTTTGCGCAGTGGCCCGGCAGTCGGGTCATCTCGACTCAGAAAGCTAATACCGGAATCGCTTTCAGCCTCGATGCTGCTTCCAGCAGCGGCGGCTCCGGACAACCCAACGGCCTGTCGTTGTCCAGCGCCAACTTGTACTCCGCAGTGCAACCGGGTGGAAGTCTGTACGGGCTGCAGGCCAGCAATCCCGTGGATGCCACAGAAGCCTATGACGGACAGTCCTTCCAGTACGGCACAGCCCAGGATCCTTTGGTGGGTAACAAGGTTGGCGGGATCAATGTCTTCGGAGGTGGCCTGGCGCTTTATGGACCGGGCAAACGGATCGTAGGCGGTGTTGGAGTCAGCGGCGACACCTCGTGTGCCGACCATAACATCGCCTGGCGCGTGCGGAACAATCTCGGACTCGACCACCTGTCTGGAGTTGGCGGCGTCTCCGGCGATCCCGCTCGTCCCGACAACATCATCTTCGATATCACGCCCAATCCCTATGGAGGTACCGGAGTAAGTGCCGGCGGGTTTGGTCACCCGACCTGCCTCAACACCTCGGGTTCGAACACGCTTCCACCCGTACAACCCTAGTTATGAGGAAAATCCGGAGTGTCCATCCTAGTCCGCGCAACGGGCTAGGATGGAATTAGAAGCCCTACAGCGTGGGGCTAGCGTTTCTCGTCGCAGCGACTCGTCCATATTTATTTCGCGTCCGCCTGATGTGGCCAGACCGGACTCTCCAATTCAACTTGCCAAATCGGGCCACCTGCAGTCAGAGGGCCCCGCGACTTGACGAATGCGGGGGCGTCTCCCCGCAGAATCCATGCGTGAATATCCGGAGGCTCCTTCCCTAGCAATGGCGCCACCAATCCAGTGATACCCTTGAGCTCGACCTTCACAACATAATGTGTCGCCTTGCGTTTCTCCGAGCTGATTTCGAAGATATCTTCTCCCTGTGCCGAAATTGCCAGTCCTACCAGTCGCGGCTTCGGTGTGGTTACAAGCATAGAGGCTTTGGTCTCCACGCTGCCGGGCGGCAGGTTCTTGAGCAGGATGAAAAGCATCCCGTTCGCGAGGTCAGGCGGGAGTTTCATGTGCTCGGTCGTCACTTTCTCCTTGCCGTTGCCGTCGTTCGAGTGCACTTCGACTGTGCCGGCGGACACGTCAATCGAGACTTGCTGCGGGTGCTCGAAGGCCGGCCCCTTCTCCCTCAATTGGTACCGTAACAATCGAAAGTATCGCAGTTGCGAGAACACCGCGGTCTCCTCGCGCGATGAGCCATCTTTAAAGTGGAATGCGAGGCGTGAAGTGACGGTGTTGCCGCGCGCAGTCTGGCTCAGGTCGCCATGGGCCAGGGCTTCGCCTTCGGCCGTTCGTAGCACGAGAAAGCCATGAAGCAAACCCTCGGTGTAGCGCACCGGAACCTGCGCCACGGCTGGCAGGTTGGAGGAGAGGAACACGCTGCACACTAATAGGAAGCGGAGCATCTTTGATCCAACCTTCATAATGCAGTTCGTACAGGAAGGTGCCTCGGTGTGTACCTCAGGCAAGCTTTTCCTGTTCTTGCTTGAGTAGGTTACTTGTCGCCTTCGCCTGCCAAGTTGGTGCCGCTCGCAGGCCTCCGTGACCAATGTACTGCTACTTCTTCGGCTTCGGGCGCGACTCTGGAGGCGTCATGCCGTTGTCGCGATAGTAGGCGACCAGCAGGCCATAGTGCTCGCCGGAATGTTCCATCACGCTCAGCCAAGGATCGACGGTCTTGGTGAATGACGCGTCGGGCAGACCCTTCAATACTCCTTCGGAATCAGCGAACGACTTCTCCAGGAGCGCCACGACCGAGGCCTTGTCGGGATATTTCGCGGGATCGAGTTCGTCCCACTTCGCCTTCTCGCCGCGTCCCACCTTGGCGGCGTAGATGTTTCCCGACGCAATGTGAACCAGCACTGCGCCGAAGGTGCGCATCTCTTTGCGCAGTTTGTAGTCGTAGCGGTCGGCGGGCCAGTCGTGGGCCATTTCGAGGACCTTGCGGTCAACATCGATGAAATTGTCGCGCACTTCTTTGGCGACTCCGGGCGCGGCACTTTGGCCGAACGCGGGCAACAGCCCAAGCGTCAGGATGGCGAGCACCAAAACTACCAGCTTACGCTTCATGGGAGTTCCTCCAGTGGAACCGACGCAGCATATCAGAAATGGTCACCCCTGTGACAACCTGCAGAACGGCGCTCCGCTCCCACCGCGCCGCCGAAGCCGAAGAATTATGCGCTGGCAGCGCGCAATCGGTATATAGTCAATATCCCTTGTGAGCTAAGACGGAAATTCTGGCCGAAAGCCCGCACCTAGCTTCCCGCTTCAATTTTGCCTCTGATGCCATGAGCGGCTTGCTCGTTAAGGCATACATGTGAACAAACTCGCGCTCCACTCTGGATTGTTCGTCGTTGCCCTTTCTGTTGCCTTGTCCCTGGTTAGCGGCATGGCAGAGATTCCTAAGACAGCGACCGCCCAAACTAGCTAGTGCGACAACGGCGGCCGCGACCAATAATGCGTCAACTACTTCAGACGAGACGACGGTTACGACCCCACCCAAGAAAGTGAAGTCGGCGACGACTCATGACAAGAAGCCTCCGACCCAGAGAAGTTCAGGGCCTTTGGGCGATTTCGTTCCCTGCCTGTTCACAGATGACCAGAAATACGATATGCATGCCATTTCACGGCCTGCGAGTAGCAAAACTCCGGTCGACATAGGGACGGTTTACAGGATCATCCGCGAAACGAAAACGGTGCTCGTCGCGGCAGCCCACGATGCTTTCCAAGCCAATCCTGCATTGAAGTCAGATTCAAGACAAGCAGCAGCCAGCATAGCCGCTGGGGCCGCCAGGAGAGTAGGCAAGGACTATGAGGACGAGTTAGTCAAACAAGCACCAACACTAGTTGGCATGACACAGGAGCAACTGTTGCTGCATGTGTCGGATGCCGCAGCGACCGCGCTCCGCCAGGCCAAGAGCGATCTATTCACAGACGCGAATCGAGAATTTCTCACGCCCTTGAGTGAAGCTGAATTGAATAAAGTGGTTGCGGCGGCGGTCAGTGCGGTGGTTGTGACTGCCAACAACGTGGCCTCAACCAGCCGTTTCAAACCGCCCGACGACGTGAGCTGTTCGATGGCAATCCTCACCTGGCAGGAGACCAGCGACATCTTCGGCAGGCGCGTTGCCAACACCTATATAGCCATTCAAGTCACCGTCCGAAACCTTAACAAGACCAACGAATTCTTGATTCACGACATCCAGGTGGCGGTCGATACCGGATTGAATCCTGCGGACTTCAGCCGCTTCCAGGCCGGGCGCGACAAGTTGCTGGTGCGCGCGGTCGCCGAACGCGGACAGACGCAAGACCGCCGCAACCTTGCGCTCAACTCGTTGCTGGCGGTGGGAGCCATCGCCTCCGCAGTCACCCCGCTTGCACCCGCCACCGAGTTTGCTACCGCGGTCGCTGTCTTCCAAGGAGGGTTTATCCCTGGATTCAAGACGCTCTTTCCGGACCATACAGTCGAGCAACTGAACAACATCAATGACCGTGCCTTTTCCGCTTCGTCGGTGAACAAGGTGATCGTTCCGATTGAGGGATCGGTTCCGCTGGTGACCTTTATCTCGGTCAAACCGGTGGAGCAGATGCCGTTTGCCTGGTGCGGATACAACAAGCAAACCCGCACCTATCTTGGCCACGCCAATAGCCAGGAGTGCAAATCTGGATCTTCCCCGGCCACAACAGCCAAGGATTACCCCGAGACTACGCAGGATTCCCTGGACTACAAGAAGTGGCGGCCGGCCGCGCTGCGCATTCTACAGGACCACACCTTCGTCGTGATCGGCGGCGTTCACATCAAACAATTGACCAATGAACCCGGAGCGTTGAGTGGCATTACCTGCCCGAAACTGCCCAGCGGCTCCATCGACATTTCGAAGCCGGATAAAGATGGCTCCATCGACTGTAAGGTCACGGGCACAAACCTGAAGTCCATTGCCGGCGTGAAGCTGGTGCAGGACGATACCGAGATCGTAGGCAAGATCACCGCCGCAGACGACGGGACTACAGCGGATATTGTGTTTGCCGCGGATGACCTCAAGGCCGGCACGGGCAGCTTCAAGGTAATGCTGACCGACAAAACGTCTGCCGACGACGTTGACTCCGGAGAGCACGTCCAGCTTGAACAGCAGACGGCAGCGGACGCAGAGAAAGACGCTGCAACGACCACGGCGCCAGACGCCGCAGATGACTCGAGCCCGCCCGCGGGTGATGGTGGAAAGAAAGCGGTCGCACCACCAAAGAAACCGGCCAAGTGAGATCGATCACTGGGATGGCTGGGAACTCGCCGCGGTGCGGGTTCCCCATGCGCTCGAAGAATCCGCCACATCCCCGGTCGCGCTCGTAGCCGTCAATTTTCTCGCGCTCATCTGCAATCGCTCCCAATTTTCTTCTTAGGATAATCAGGCGCGACTCTACTCCGTCTCCATGGGTCAGCCCGCATCTACCGTTGTGTGCCGGGGAGCGCGCTACCCCGCGATACGTCGCAGCAAGTAGCCTCCGGAATTTTGCTGAGGCCCATCGCAATCCAATCGTGCTCCCCGCACGTTTGTACAACAGAAACGCTCTTGCCCGCCGGCCCAGGCCGGTATCCTTCGCACGCCATGCACTCGGCGCCGACGCCGAGTGGAATGTCTCACATTGTGGGATGTCTGTCCTCAGAACCTGGTAGCCTCGGTTATGGCCATATCGTTGATGCGGGAATCGAGTTCGGCGTGGCCGCAGGCCAGAGGTGCGCCCTGGGAGTCGAACTTACAACCGTAGAGGCCGGCGACGGGCGCCTGGCATTGGTTCTGCGCGAGGTTGACCACCCACCAGCCCGATCCGGGCGACTTCGACAGGAAGTTCTTCTTCCCGTAGATGCCGACGAGAATGTCCGCTTCGGTCGATTTGCCGTGGGTGCAACGCAGACTGGTGCGCGCGAACGCGTAGAGGATTTTTGACGATGCGTCCCAGAGCATGTCGGCATTCACCACGACTCCGTTGCCGCCCAAATCGACGGGCTCGTTCCAGAAGGAGTTCTTGGGATCGCCGGTGTCGATCATGGTGTTTCCGCTTCCGATGGCAGCCTGCCGGGACTGCTTAGTCGCGCTGGCGGCCGGCGAAGGCGAGAGGACTCTTTGCTGCAGATCAGAACCGGGCTGGAAGGTGACTGGGCCGCTGGCCCCTTGCGCCAGGCAGCCGGCCGTAGCGGCGAACAAGATCAACGGCAACGAGAGGACGATGAGCAATCGATTCATGGTTTGGAGCCTCTCCTGAACGACATTATCACTTGGACTGGATTCCCATCTCCCGGGCCAGGCGGATTTGGTCGGTGCGAAAGTCGGAAAGCGCCTTTTCCAGGTTGGCTGCGGCGCTCGCCAGGCGCGCCGGAACGACCTTGCCTGGCTCCATGTCCTGCTGCACCGCCTTGGTTTCTTTGGCGACGAAAGTATAAGACTTGCGTAAGCGTTTTCTTAGCGGCTTCAACTCCGTTTCCTGCGTCTTCGAAAACGACGCCATGAAGCGTCCGTTGTAGTGATCCACGTCATCAATGGCATCGCGCAGCGCCAGCGACCTGGCATTCACGGTCGGTGTGCTGTCGGCGGCGGAACCAAGGGTTTGTAACTCGCGCGACTGCTGAAGAGCGACGTCGGTGCTGGCGATAGCCGAATGAAAATAGCCAACCTGGTCGGGCCTGGCCTGGATTGCCACCGCCCGTGTCATGGTTTCGAGCTCGGGATTGATCGCACCCGTCGGCGCTGCTTCGGGTGGCGGGGCGCCAGCCACGGGGCGGTGGGACTCCTGCCCCCATGCCGCAACAGATATTCCAACCAATAAGGACGTGACGATGATGACCCGCCGGTGCGAGATCACGGACGTTCTACTTCACCCTCTGCAACTCGCGGTAGGCTTCGCTCTTGGACACGCCAAACTCTTTCGCCGCCTGCTTCAGCGCGGCCTTCTCGTCGAGCGCGTCTGAGCTCATCAGCTCGCGCACGCGCTGTCCGACATTTTTCGGGCTGAGTTGCTCGTGGTCGGTGCCCTCACCCTTGCCGATCAGCAGGGTGATTTCGCCTTTCACGTCGCCGCGCTTCTCAAGGGTGGCGAGCACATCTTCGGCATGTCCGCGCAGGAACTCTTCGTGCAGTTTGGTGACTTCGCGCGCTATGACGACGTGGCGCTCCGGCCCTAAAAGCTCAACGATGTCCCGCAGCGCGTCGACGATGCGGTGTGGGGCTTCGTAGAAGATCTGAGTACGCGGCGAATGCCGAATGGCCTCCAGTAATGTACGGCGCGCGCCTTCTTTTGCGGGCAGGAATCCGCTGAAGCGGAAGGAGTCAGTAGGCAGGCCGCTGGCCACCAGCGCGGAGAGAAACGCCGACGCTCCGGGCACCGGCACGATACGAATGTGATGCCGCACCGCCAGGGCGATGAGGCGGTATCCGGGATCGCTAACTCCGGGCATGCCCGCGTCGCTCACCATGGCGATGTTGTCACCCTGCTCCAGATGCACGATCAACTCGGCAGCGCGGGTCAGCTCGTTGTGCTCGTGGTAGCTGACGGTCATCTTCTCAATGCCATAGTGGTCGAGCAACTGCACGGTGTGCCGCGTGTCTTCGCAGGCGATGAGATCGACTTCTTTCAGGATGCGCAGCGCCCGCAGCGTAATGTCTTCCAGGTTGCCGATCGGCGTGCCGACGAGGTAGAGCGTTCCCGCTCCAGGATCGGCGCCGACGCGGACCTCGCGCACCGTGGTTTTCGCTTTTGCCATACAGCGCAAGTCTACACCCGCAAGTCAGAGCCCCATGTCATCGCGGGACGTTCGGACCGCGTTACGCGGGTACTTCCGTAACCATGGTCTCCCCATTCAGACTTGCGTTGGCTAACTGAGTCTTCTGACGGTGAGACGCATTGGCGAGTGCTACCCTTACCAACAGAGGGGAACCATGACTCTGACTGCAGTTCTGCTCGGGGCGATCTTGTTGGCGATTGTCGGCGGTGGAATCTTCGTGTATCGAGCTCTTCTGGCGATCGTAAGACTGTTGGAACAGATCAACGGGAAGCTGCCGTCGTCGGGATTGATTTCCTCACTGCTCTCAATTTGACAGCCCGTGATCAGCGGCTGTTTATGCTTAATCAATCGCGGGTTGTGACCAGCAGTTACTACTGGTATGGGATTGCTGTTTGGCGGCCGAAATCGACCCAAATTTACATTTCCAGCTCCTCATTCATGTCACAATATTGCTGCCGCGGAGGTCGCCTTTGAAGCGAATATTTCTTCCTCTCTTCCTGGCAACGGCGGTTGCTTTACTCGTTCCTCGACTTTTGGCGCAGACTTCCCAGGACGCCCTGCACGCGCCTGATGGCAATTCGTTTACCCGCATCGTAAGTATTTTCATTCCACCCCTGACCAACGCACCGTTCACCGCAACGGTAAGCTTGGAGTGGACCCGCCAGACGAGCGACGGCGCCACCATCATCCTGAAGAACCACCGCCTGGTGGCCCGCGACAGCCGCGGACGCGTGTTCGAAGAACGCCGCCGCTTTGTGCCCGCCGACAGTGACTCTCCCTCGCTGCTGTTTCAGATGGACTACGTCGATCCCGCAAACCGTAGTCGCACAGTCTGCTTTCCTGCCAACAAAGTGTGCGACATCTATAATTTCTTTTCGCCGATGAGCGAAGCCATTCTGCCGGTGGGCCAGATGGCCGACGGACACCGCCATCTCAGCCGCGAGGACCTGGGCAAGGGCCAGTCGGAAGGCCTTGAAACGATCGGCACGCGCGAGACGATTACTAGCAGTCCGGGCACCGTCGGCAACGACCGCGAGGTCGTGCTTACCAAGGAGTTCTGGTATTCGCCAAAACTCGGCATAAATCTGGTGGTGAAGCGCATGGACCCCACGCAGGGAACGCAAGTCTTCACCGTGTCCAACGTCAGCCTCGCCGAACCCGACGCACGCGTGTTCGTGGTGCCGCCGGATTACAAGACGATGGACCAGCGCAACACATCTCCCATCCCGGCAAAGTGAACTGCGCGCATTCTCCCGCTGGATGCCCCATGTATGCGCCCGCTGGACGGCGACACCCTAGTTGCTTAATTCGCGCCGTCGTTCCCTAACCGACGATTACGAGAAAATTAGGCCGTCCAATCACATCTTCCGGCAGCCTCATGCGCCTATACTGCGGGCGAATGGCGTCAGCTTGCCGTCATCACACTTACTTTTACGCATAAGGAAACATCCATGACACGCATGAAACCCGCACTCCTTCTACTGATCGTGGCCCTGGCAGCGGCCGCGCCCGCGTGGGCCGGTAGCGATGACATCCTCGGCGCCTGGCTCAACCAGAAACAGGACGCCAAGATCGACATCTTCAAGTGTGGCAACGACTATTGCGGCAAGATCGTGTGGCTGAAGGAGCCCGTGTATCCTGCCGGCTCGACGCTGGGCACTCCGGACACTCCCAAGCTTGACCACTACAATCCTGACGCTGCGCGCAGAAAGACACCGCTCATGGACATGCAGATCATGCAGGGTCTGCAATACTCGGGCGACAACCTGTGGAAGAACGGCAAGATCTACGATCCCGACAGCGGTAAGACCTACAGTTCCAAAGCTACGCTGGTGTCGGCCACGGAAATGAATCTACGCGGATTCGTCGGCATCTCGCTGCTGGGCCGCACCGAGAAATGGACGCGGGCGAAGTAGGCATTACGGAGCGGAAATACTGCGGCAGCGGGCCCATGGTTTGCTGCACCAACCTGGCTACGGTGCGACTAAGAACGTCTGGCTGCGTTCGGTGCGTCCCCGCACGAAAGGGAAAGACGACGCGAATGACGTGTGCGGGTAGCGCAGCACAACCCGGTAGAGGCCAGGCGACAGGCTCGGCGGGATGTAGCTAAGGTAGCTACCATCGCCGGTGTCATAGAGCGGCGGCGATGGTAGAACATTATTTTTGGCATCGACCAATTGCAATTGCGCTTCGCGAGGGTCGGAAGTGGCGCCGCCCAACGCGACAGTGACGGTCACACCGTGGTCGGGGCGCACCACCTTGCTGTCCACCGTGAGCGACACGGTATTGCAGAACTCGATGACTACCAGCCAGGAAATCATGAAGCCGAAAACTACCACCAGGTAGATCGCGTTCAGGATGACAATGTCCTCGACGCTGATCAAGCGGGGCAGCGTGGTAAACGCCTTGTACACTACGAACAAGGTGACGATGACGTTGATGATGGCGACGGCGATGCGCGCGATCCATCCAGCGACCTGCATTGGCATGATATGCGCCAGCAACTGTTCGAACCCGGCGCTTAGCAGCACCAGCGGCACGACGACCAGCAGAAGCGCAACCGCGAACCACTGCAAGAACACTGCCGCGTAGGTCAGGGAACTGAGTTTGTCGAGCGGATTTTTCAGAGGCATGGCGCCGGCGCCACGCTTTTCTTCGAGCGCGACCATCATCCACAAACCGCGCGACAGGATGTGCACCACTGCCAGAAATACCGTCCATGCTCCGACTGCCAGCAGCGCGGTCAACAGCCAGAACATCCAAACGTCCGTACGCACGCCCTGGCCCGGAGTGTTCATCGACCAGGCGCGAAGATGTCTCCCTGTCTGGAATATGGCGACGCTTGGCCAGAAATGCACCAGCACGATACCCCACGCCAAGATGGTGCCAGACACGAACCCCAGCCGTTCTTTCCACAGTTCATCGTTCATCCGGGCCTCCAGGGACGGGGTCATGGTACTGCACGGCCTGAGAGGCGGCAAGCCGGAACGCCCGCCGTCGATGACTCCGAGGAGCAGTGATTTGTAATCTCCGGCCCTTGGGAATTGCGAGGTTGCGAGCACGTACCATGCGCGTCGCTGCATTTCGAAAGGTCAGGATATTCGAAGTTTGTGGCGCGCTCTCAGGCGCAGGCTCTGGGTGCATAGATTTCCACCTGCGCTACTGCACCAGCAGCAGCAGGCGGCTTCCGGCGTCAACGTACACCGAACCGGTCTTCGCCTCCAGGATGGTCCCCGGGCTGGCTGCCGAGTACGACAACATGACGACGTCGGGCAGGTAAGACTTCCCCGGCAGCATCTGGGATTCGCCAACGTTGGTCTTTGAGGCTGGGGCGCGTGCGCCCAGCCCGCGACTCAACGCCTCTCCCTCGTTGGTGGTGGTGTTCAGCGTGTTAGCGCCGGTACCGGCCTGCATGCGGTTACCGCCGGAAAAAGGATTGCCTGCCGACAACAGGTCCGCTTCACCCTGATAGGAGTGCGGCGCCACCGCTATCAGCGCCATGCGGAGCGGCAGTTCCTTGCCGCTCTTCAAGACCACGCTGGTGAAGAGCAGCCCGAGTCTGGACTTTCCGTCCTTGTCGGCCTTGAGTTTGAGATCGGTGATGCTGCCAATCAGCTTGCTGCCTTTGGGTAGTTCGGTGCCATCAACCAACCCGACTGGAGCTGTAAGGTGCGCCGTTACCGCATCGCCGGTCTTCACGCGCTTAACGTGGATCAGCTTGTCGAACTGGGCGAACATGCGATTGTCGAGTTGCGGACCGGCCGGACTGGCGGCAGTCGATTGCGCTGTAACCTGGCTTCCCGCCGCCAGGCAGAACAGAAAAAAGGTGAGGGCGTATTGGGCGAGACGGCGAATGTTCAGTAACGCGTGCTTCATCGTTTGACTCCCACGAACCCGCGACCGTGGAGGAGCGTTCTTGTGCTTCGACCGCGTCGCAACGATCCCTGTAGAAATGATAATTCCGAAACGATTGCTCCGAACAACAATCCATGTGTGCGCCTCGGCCCGGCTATTGTCCCAGTCGCGAGGCAGCGTACCGTGCTAATTCGTCATACGAGACACGCCACATGCTAGTTCGCTTGAATTCTCTGGCGTTAAAACCGACTGCGATTGGTGATCGTGAAGTGGCGAGGATGTTACTTCCCGAATGGCTTTGGGTAAGCCGAGTGTATCGTCTCAATGGGGGCCCGCGTGTCGCTCATTCGCCGCCTGATGAACCGCAACCTGACGCTCTATGCCCAGCTCGACACGCTGGAGCAGTGCGGAATTGCGCTCAACGACGGCGTAGGCCCAGCGGAGTTGTTCGCCCGCCACGGCGAGCGCGAGTACGAAACCTCTCCCTTCAAGCTGCTGCTGTCAGTACTGGGAACCGAATCGCAGGATCCGCCCTGTCTGCCATTGTCAGGCCAGGTGTGGCACATGCGCGCGGAATGCATCGGCGGTCGAGGGGATTACGTCAAGGTGGCGCAG
>DATBZX010000059.1:0-3850 GCA_036512955.1 Terriglobales bacterium | reverse complement strand
TCGGTTTCCTGTGCCACGTCATGCTGTAACCCAGGAACTTCCGCTCCCACGGTCGCGCCACTGCGCTCTTGGCCGCATTGACCTTCAGCTTCAGCCTTTGCTCCAGAAACGCCGTGATCGATTGCCTGACCCTCTGTCCTGCCCGATCGCTTTGGACATAAATGTTGCAGTCGTCGGCGTATCGGCAGAAACGGTGACCCCGTCGTTCCAGTTCGCGATCCAGATCGTCCAGCAGGATGTTCGATAACAACGGGGAAAGAGGACTGCCCTGCGGCGTCCCTTCGCTCCGTGCACTCGCTACCCCGCCTTCCATCAGTCCCCCTTCCAGATAGCGCCGGATCAGCTTCAACACCCCGGGGTCTTTCACTTTGCGCCCCACTCGTGCCATGAGCACATCATGCTTCACTCGGTGGTGGGTAGGGACAGGACTTGCGGTTGAGGCCGCTTGTGCCTGTCCCCCCTCGCAGAACCCGCCGTGCGGATTTCCCGCAACGGGCTCCACAGGATGCACTCGTGGAGCGGGAGTCATACCGTCGGATGAAGTGCCGACACTGCATAAGGTAATTTGAACCAGGGTTGACTGTGCAGATAGGGCCAGTAGAGCCGGTGCCGCTGACTGCGTCGTCTCAACGTTCGAGCCCATTGTCGTTCAACTTCACGACGGACCCCGTCGAGCTTCGGCTTACAGTGGTACAGACCGAAATACTGGTAGAAGCCGCGCAACATCATCGTCAGTTGCTTTTGCTGATCCTGCCGCTTCCAATGCCTATACTGCCTGAGCCACTCCTTGGATTTGGCCAAGAACTTTCGGCGGCTTTTAATGCACGGAACCCGCACCAAGGCAAACTTGCCTCCCTGATCAGTGCCGCACACATGCTTAAAACCCAGGAAGTCGAACGTATCCGGCTTATCGCCGGTCTTCGCCAGGTCCCCTCGAACAAATCGTCCGAAGCGCATCACCCGCGTCTTTTCTTCCGCCAGTTCCAAACCGAATTTTCCGAATCGATCCGTCAGGTTCTTTTGGAACTCTTCCGCATCGCGCCGGTATTGGAAATTCACCACGAAGTCATCGGCGAACCTCGTCAAGTACGCCTCTCCCTGACACGCCGGCTTGATCTTCTTTTCGAACCAGAGATCAAGAACAAAATGCAGGTAGATATTAGACAAGATCGGGCTGATCGGACCGCCTTGCGGCGACCCTTCTTCCGTTCGCGTTACAACTCCTCCCACCATGAACCCCGCGTTCAGCCATTTGCCGATCAGGCGCAGGATGAGCGGGTCTGCAATCCGATAAGCAACCATCTTTTGCAGCCAATCATGTTGGATGTGGTTAAAATAGCCGCGGATGTCGGCCTCGAACAAGTGTCCTACCTTCTTCGTGACGATGATCCCGCGTAACGCCCGTAGGGCGCTATGGGGACTACGTCCGGGCCGAAATCCATACGAGCATTCCAGAAAATCCGCCTCGAACACCGCTTCCAATAGCCGAGCAACCGCCCGTTGCAGCAGGCGGTCTTCGGCGGTCGGAATTCCGAGCGGCCTTGTACCTGCCTTGCCAGGACCCTTCGGTATCTCCACGCGGCGTACCGGTGGAGCCCGATAGGTCCCTTGCTTCAAGCGTTCACATAGCTCTTGAACTCTTGTGTCCAAGTCTTGTTCAAATTCCTTTGTCGTCTCTCCATCGACACCGCTCGCACCGCGCCGATTCATCTGCTTCCAGGTTTCCGCGAGGAACTCCGGCGTAAGCAAATGCGCCAACGAGGTGAAGCGCAGCTTCGGATTTGACTTCGCCTTCTCCATGATCTGGTCCAGTTTTGTAGACATCCTTCTCCTACCTCTGAGTGCAGGGAATGTTTCCCCGGACCAGCAACTCAACCTGCCTCGCCTCTTTCCCATGTACGCGGCTTTCCCGCGCTCGAAGTACTATAAGCGAGGTCCGACTTCCACCGTCGCATCTGTCTTCCTCAGGTTTGGCCATTCGGTCGACATACTCAGCTCATTGCAGCCGAACTAAGGCGGCGGTGGATCTCCCAGGTGCCATGACACTTCCATTTCTGACCATGCCGTGCTCTCAGACCCCGCCGGAGTCTCCAGCGACCATCGCCTTTGGCGGTCGCCTACTGTAGCCTTCCAGATTTTCGACCCTGTCGGCCCCCGGATTTGTCACGAGGCTCAATCGCTTCACTTGCGTTACGGCCTGGCCATCGCTCTGTCTACGCTTAACCCATGTCGTTACCTTCATGAGCCCAAGACTCGATTCCCGGTGGGGCGGCTCTTCCCCTTTCCGGGGCGGGAATTGCACCCGCTGAAAGCGCCGGGCTTATCCTGGCGCACCGAAAAATTTCTCTAAGTCGAGATCTACGGTCCATCGCCGACCCTCGGCAACATACCCTCGTGCGGCATTCACCGCCTGATGGGCGTTGCGTCCGGAACGAAAACCATAGCTCGATTCCGAGAACCCGGGATCGAACAGAGGTTGCAATATCTGATGGAGTGCCTGTTGGATCAGGCGATCCAGCGCACAAGGAATGCCCAGGATGCGTACCCCGCCTTGCGGCTTCGGTATCTCCACCTTGCGCACTGCTCGAGGCATGTATTCACCCGCCAACAGAGCCTGTTTTATCTTCGGCCAGTGCGCCACAAGCCAGGGCTTCAACTCCAGAACCGTGAGCCCATCGACTCCCGCTGCTCCTTTGTTTTCCACCACCCGCTGGTAGGCACGCATCATGTTGCCGCGTTCCAGCGCAGCTTCCAAAAGTCCCTGCGCTGCTTCCGGTTTCGTTTCTCCACCAGTCGCCGTACGAGTCTCGGCACCAGACACGGCCTTCGACAGGTTCCGCCCGTCTACCTCCGCGCTGGCCTTACTTGCGTAAGCTTCTGCTTCTCTGACTCGCATCGAGATCTGCTGTCCTACTCCCGTGTTTCACGTTTGGCCCTTCACTCCGCTCCCGCGAAGCTATTATGGCCGCTGCTGACTTCTGGTGGTTCATCCCCTCACCTCGCGATGACGGTAGCCCTAAGGCAAACCACCAGATCTCCCCGGGTATTACGCACTCACCTTCACGCTCATCTCTGTCGGATCTACGCCGCAACGCTCCGTGCAAGTACTGGGCTTTGCATCCATTGGCCTGCTCACCCCGCTGCGTCGCCTCTATCCGCTGGCTGTTCGTCAGAGCAGCGTTTTGCCTGCGGCTTCCTCCAGATTCCACCTCACGATGGACACCCTTGCCGTTCAGCTCACACTTCCCCTTGCCGGGTGTGTAGAGAACTTACACCTCCCAGTGAGTGCGCCCTGCCGGGCGCACCAAAAAAGAAGGGCACGGCAGAAACAACCTGCCGTGCCCTCTGTGTAAGTCAAGTGAAGGGTTAGAACTTGAGTTGTCCGCCCAGTTGCAGTGTGCGCGGGCCGTAATCGCTGGTGACGGCCCCAAAGTTTCCATCGTGGTTGTTGGTATCGATGCCTTGGGGACTCGTGTGGTTGAACGTGTTGTAGGATTCGAAGCGAAGTTCGATCCTGGGGCCTTCATGCGGGGTAAGTGGAATGGTCTTGAACAACGAGAGATTCCAGTTGAAGATTCCCGGTCCAACGGCCGAATCCTTGCCAGCGTTGCCGAAGCCCTGGTTGGGGCCACCGTTCCAGGGAGCGACAGGATCGGCATACGAACTGGTGCTGAACCATTGGCTGAACTTCTTGGGATAGGTGACCTTTGAGACCAGGTTCGGACGGTTGGATGTGCCACCACCCAGACCGAGAGTATCGCTCCCGCTATATCCAATGTGCAGAGGCAATCCCTTTTCTGCGACTGTAATACCGGAGATCGACCAACCCCCAATGATTGTGCGAGCGGCC
>DATBZX010000058.1:0-49152 GCA_036512955.1 Terriglobales bacterium | reverse complement strand
TTTAGCCGGCGGCACTCCAGTCTCGCAGCAGCCACGCTAATTACTGATCTGATCTAGAGCGAATCAGGATTTTGTGTAACCGGATCTGACATCGAGAGCTGATCGCCCAACAGAATTGATCAGTGCGACCGAAACATGGGGACTACGGTGAAGCTGAAAGCCATAAAATCTCGGTGTCCTCCGTGCCTCCGTGGTGAATCTCCTCCGAACGGATACCGGAATTTCTAAATCGCCCTGCGAAACGGGCCCGAAGCCCGCTCTATTTTTGCGCTCGCGGATTGAGTTCGCCGGGTTGGTCGGCTGGGTCTTCGCGCTCGAAGCCGTAGGGACAGTGGCGGCATCCCGAGGTGCAGCAGTAACCCCGATCGCGCAGATACTGAGCGGTAAATACCATCAGCCCATTTTCCAGGTAGTAGTCGATCCCTGCGATCAGTTCGCGCTCGATCATTGTGCCCCAGCCTCCCGCAGCAAGGCGTTGCGTTCCTCGGGATCGACTGCCACACCATCACGGAACTTCACATACCTTCCGGATATTGCCGGCACTCGCTCTCCGGGAACAATGAACCCCACCAAGTTGAGCGGATCGGCTGCGGATACTACCAATGTTTCTCCCGTTGCCGGCAGGTTTCGCATCGATCGCAACGATTCCACCGCCTCTGGCAGCGCGAACTGCTCGCCAAGAAATCCACTGACAAATCGTCCCCCACGCACCTCGCCCCGGTCTTCAAGACGGCGGAAGGTGATCAGTAGCTCGCGCCACTTTGGCAGGTTCGACTCGCGCGCCAGCACTTCGCGAAAGACGACGCCGTAGCGCCGCAGCAGCATCTGGCACATTGCCTCAACCGCTTTGGTCCGGTCTGCTACCTCGGCTGCATAAAGCAGCGACCAGCGCCCGGTGGAGTGTCGCGGCTTCGCGATCTTCGGCCCACCGTGGGTCGTCCGGTGGCTGGGGGTGATCAACACTCGCAGATTCTCAAAGCCGTCAGCCGTCACCAGCCCCGCAGCGACGAGTTCCCAGAGTGCGGTTTCGATCTCGGCCTTGAGCTTCTCGGTTCCTCTCACAATATCCGCAAAGAACGACGCGCCGCGCCGGCGAAGAAAGTCGGCCACTGTCCTGGCGCTCTCGCTTAGAACTCGTTCCTCATTCTCCGTGTCCTCAGGATTGCGCGGCTGCATCCAATCCGAATCTTCCCGCACGAAAAATGTAATCGGCGCCACGCTGGTTGGCACCACACGTCTTCTCCCGCTGCCAGAGTCCTCGAGTGTCGCGGGGTGCGGCGATACCCGTCCCCATCCCACAGCTCCGGTCAGGCACAGTTGATCGAGCACGGCTGGATCATAGTTATTCATGCGCGGCTTCAGGACTTGCTTTTCCCATGCGTTGGCGGGGATCTCAAATCCCTGCAATTGCCGGATGACCTCAAGCAGTCCTCGCTCGCCGCTGGCTTGCGCATTGGGAGCGACATGTTGCCATCGCAGCAGCCAGCGCATGAATTGTGCGGCCGTGACCGGTTCCACTTGCTTGCGAAGCGTGGCAACGGTCAAGTGATGAATCCGCGCCAGCAGTCGCCGATCGCACCATTCCGCCGTGTCAGGTTCATTGCCCGTGGCATGTCCGGTGAAGTTTCCGCGCAGTGCCGAACCGCTTGCCTCCATTCGCAGCAAGGCCTGTGCAACGTCAGCCGCCGGGATGCCAAGCAGAAATCCCAGTGCCGCTGAGTTCGTCGGCCCGGAGTGCATCATCCAGCCCTTGATCATTCCCAACAGCGCATCGTCCCGCGATTCCGCCCTCGACGGCAATTCCGGAGGCGTGACCTCGAACTTCGCATCCGGATAGATGAGCGCGAATTCCTTCGCTCTCTCCGACGCCACCATGTAGTACCGATCACCGGCATTCGCGCGCACCACTCGCCAGCCTTCGACCAACTCCGCCAGAAAAGGAACCCACCGCGAAACCACAGCCTGCCATTCCGGATCGACCAACTCTTCGGGCAGCGCCACCAGCGTTTGCAGGGCATCGTGCAATTCGTCGGCATCGCGCACGTCGGGACGTGCTTCCTCTCGCACCCTCGCAATCGCGCTTTGGTCGAGGCGCCCAATCTCGTTCAGCACGGCCTCGGGCAACATGCGCCGCATCTGGACCGCGCGGGCCCGGCGCTCTTCCAGCGGCGCATCGTCGAGGAAGGCATACGGATTCGCGTTCAGAATCTCGTGCGAAAACTGCGACGGCACGGGCGTGTCCACCGCAATGCAGCGGATCGATCCGTCGTAAATGCCAGTTAACAGCTGACGCAATCCGTCGATGTCCATCGCCTCAGTGAGGACGTCTTTCATCACCTCCTGAATGAGTGGGTGATCGGGAATCTTGATGTCGCCTTCGATGTTCTCGAAGCACGCTGCCACATCTGGAAATACCGATGCCAAAAGATCATCACTGCGGATGCGTTGAATGAACGGTGGGACCTTCTTGCCGCCTTGAAAACGGAGCAACGCCAGGGAACGGTTGGCGTCCCAGCGCCAACGCGTGGCAAAGATCGGCGACGCCAGCGCAGCTTGCTCCAGGATTTCCTGTACCGTTTCCACTTGCAGGTAATGAAAAACATCGCTGAGCGGAAAACTGTGCTGCTCGGCCAATCCGATATTCAGACCGTCGTCGGTTGCCGCCGCCTGCAACTCGAAGTTGAATGAGCGGCAGAAGCGCTTGCGCAGCGCCAGTCCCCAAGCTTTGTTGATACGCCCACCAAAAGGCGCATGCAGGATGAGCTGCATGCCCCCACCCTCGTCGAAAAACCGCTCGGCGATGATGGTCTTCTGCGTGGGAACTTCACCTAGCACCGCCCGCCCTTCCACGATGTATTGCACCAACTGCTCCGCGCCCGAGTCATCAAGACCGCATTCGGCCTTCAGCCACGCCACCGCGTTCTGCACCTCGGGGCTGGATGCAAGTCCGCGTAGCCGCATCCGAGTTCTTGGTTCTCTAGCGTCATCCTGTTCGGCCGATGGCGCCGGCAGTGGCGCCGTATTGGGCAACATTGCACTAACCTGTTCCCGAAGACGCGCAACGTATTGCGAATGTTCAGCGGTGCGAGCCGGCGCTTCGCCCAGCCAGAACGGCACGCTGGGCGGCGCTCCATGGGCATCTTCGACCAGGACACGTCCCGTCCTCGATTCAACCCGGGTAATCCGCCAGGATGTGTTGCCCAACAACATGATGTCGCCGGCATTGCTCTCGACCGCAAAGTCCTCATCCAACGTTCCTATGACGACCTCTTCGGGTTGCACTACCACGCTAAACAGCGCAGTCTCAGGAATCGCACCGCCGCTGGTGATTGCCGCCAGTCGCGCTCCACGTCTTCCTCGCAGCGTATGGTTGACCATGTCGCGATGGAGATAAGCGCCATAGCGACCGCGCTGAGAGGAAATGCCCTGCGAAAGCATCTCCAAAATGCGCTCGAATTCATCTTCGGTCAGGTCGCGGTAGGGATAGGCGCGGCGCACCGTGTCGAATAACGCCGCATCATCCCAGTCCTCGCAACTGCACATGGCCACGATCTGCTGCGCCAGAATGTCGAGCGGCTTCTCCGGCATCTGGATGCGGTCGAGATCCCCACTTCGAATTGCAAGGATGGCGGCAGCGCACTCCACCATGTCATCGCGCGTGGTAGCGAACAGGCGTCCCTTGGGAATCGCTCCACGCCAGTGGCCGGAACGTCCGACGCGCTGCAGAGCAACGGAAATAGCCCGCGGCGAATTGATCTGACACACCAGATCGACGTTTCCAATATCGATTCCGAGTTCCAGCGATGCGGTCGCCACCAGCACCCTAATTTCTCCGTTCTTGAGCTTCCGTTCCGCCACCAGCCTCAACTTCCGCGCCAGGCTGCCATGGTGCGTCGCAACCATGTCTTCCCCAAGGCGCTCGCTCAAGTGAAGCGCCACGCGTTCAGCCAGGCGGCGGGTGTTCACGAAGACCAGGGTTGAGCGATGCTCCTGAACCAATTCCGTGAGGCGGTCATAAATCTCACCCCACATCTCGTTGCTGGCGATCGGTCCCAACTCTGAAGCCGGAACCTCCACTGCAAGATCGAGCTTGCGGCGGTGCCCAATATTCACCACTGCCGGTGCCGGCCGGCCCGCGCCAGTCAGGAAATGTGCCACTAACTCAATCGGCTTCTGGGTCGCTGACAGTCCGATGCGCGTCGGCTGGCCAGCCAGCAGGTCGAGGCGCTCCAGCGACAAGGCGAGATGTGAACCGCGCTTGTCGTCGGCGACGGCGTGAATTTCGTCTACGATGACCGTTCGCACATCGCGCAGGATGGCGCGGCTCTTGTCCGCGGTAAGCAGTATGTAGAGAGATTCCGGCGTGGTGACCAGGATATGCGGCGGGCGTTTCAGCATGTCACGCCGCTCCTTCGCCAGGGTATCGCCGGTTCGCACGGCAGTACGGATCTCGGGCATCAACAATCCGCGCTCTGCCGCCAGTGCGAGAATTTCGCTCAGTGGTCCTTCGAGGTTCTTTTGGATGTCGTTGCCCAGGGCCTTCAACGGCGAGACGTACAATACCTCGGTCCGATTCACCAACGTGCCGTCCAGCGCTTTGCGCACCAGGCGATCGATGCAGATCAAGAACGCCGCCAGCGTTTTACCGGAGCCCGTGGGCGCCGATATTAGCGTCGTGCGGCCTGCCAGGATTTCCGGCCAGCCCTGCTCCTGCGGTTCCGTGGGCGACCCAAATTTCCCCACGAACCACTCCCCAACCAGCGGATGCGCCCAGGCCAGCGAGACTGGAATTTCACCCAATGCCATGCCCGACATTCTAGCCGCTTTCGGCACTTTCGCCAATTGTTCGCCAGGAAGTGGGAGAGTTTTGCCGTTATAACTCAAGTTATAATGTCGGCGCAAATCACCGATGCGCCTGCGACCGAATGGGCGAGCCGAACCCGGCTGGTAAGATTACGCCATGTCCGAAGAACGCGCCAAGAAGATCAAACTGATGATTTTTGACGTCGACGGAGTCATGACCGACGGCACAATTTTTCTGTTTCCCGCGGCATCAGGTGCCTCGGGACCCGGCACCCAGGAGCATCGCGACCGGATGGCCGACAAGGTCGGCTTCGGCATCTCCAGCTCCACAGTGATTGAAGCCAAAGGATTTAACGCCCATGACGGTACCGGCTTTTCGCTGGCACGACTCGGCGGGCTCAAGGCCGCGATCATCACCAAGCGGATTTCAGAAACCGTCGCTCTGCGCGCCCGCGACCTGAAAATCGAACACGTGTACCAGGGCCAGCAGGACAAAGCTGCCGCTTTCTACGAGATCCTCAGCAAAGAGGGCCTAAAAGCTGATGAAGTCTGCTATGTCGGCGATGACATTATCGACCTTCCGGCGATGCGGCTCTGCGGTTTGGCGATTGCGGTGAAGAATTCGCGCGAAGAAGTTCTGCGTGAGTCGCACTACGTCACTCCGCACGAAGGCGGGAAAGGCGCAGTGCGCGACGCCATCGAGTACGTCTTGAAAGCGCAAGGCTCGCTGCAAAGAGTTATTGACGAGTACATTTACTCCCGCAGCCAGGACCCGGCAACCAAAGTGCAGTGATTTCTAAATTGAACTACAAGAGCCCTCCGATGTGCAGGGGCGAATCGCACATCGGAGGTAAGCCGTTTTCACGACCATTCTCAGGTTTGTTGATCGACAAAAACACTCGCATCGTACAGACGTTTCGCCGCTCGCAGAATGTCGTGTGACCCTAAAACGCCGCTGCCGCTGTCGCCGTCGCTCTTTCCCAAATTGATTCATAACGAGCTTGGTTCCGAAGCGGCATGGTCTGTAGCGGGGAACCATAAGTGGTACGGCGAAGCAGCCGCTTTGTATGGTAAGAACTAAAGGGTGTACAAAGTGGACGCGCTCGACTATCTTTTGGTACTCGGTGCCGGTAACTCGAGTGAATTTCTAGACAGTTGAATCGTCGCTCGTGATGCCAGTCCAGGTGTCTATCGCCGAATCGCCACTTACTTGGGAAGTTGGGGTTTATAACAGGGTCCGAATGATCAATCGGTTGGCCATCTGCAGTTCGCTGTTACTTGCCATTTTTGTGCTGCCTGTCACTTTGTTGCCGGCGGCCACCATTGCTCCGCCCAAAAAGCCTCATGCCAAATCACATCATGTGACTGAGAGTGCGGCAGCGCAAAAAAAGATGGCTCGCATAAAGCACAGCAGTCGTACGACTGCGAGCAACAATCGAACCAGCCATGTGGTGGTTGCCAAAAGCGGGAAGAAAGGCAAGAAGGCGGTGTATTACGAGCGCTTTCATGCCAGTTCCTTCGCCAGCGACCAAGTCGAGGGTGACATCACCGCAGGAGAGGATCCCATTGTCCGCGCGGCGGCGATTGAAGCTCTCGGCAACATGAATGGAACAGTCGTCTCGATCGATCCCGAGAGCGGGCGCATCCTGGCGATGGTCAACCAGAGGCTAGCGCTATCGGCTGGCGCCCAGCCGTGTTCCACCATCAAAGTTGCCGTCGCGCTGGCGGCCCTAAGCGAAAACGTCATTACGAAGGACACCGAAATCCCGCTGGGCAAATACTGGCGCATGGACCTCACCACCGCGCTGGCACATTCCAACAACGCTTATTTTGCGGCAGTTGGGCAGAAGCTGGGCTTCGAAAAGGTGAGCTACTACGCACGCCAGTTCGGATTGGGAGAATTGGCCGGATACAACATTGCAGGCGAACATCTTGGTACGTTCCCCTCGGCCGAGCTTGATGCCAAACTCGGTGGGGTAGGGAAGATGTGTTCGTTCGGCGAGAGCATTTCGCTCACTCCGTTGCAGCTCGGCGCCCTCATGGCTGCCATTGCCAATGGTGGATCTCTGTATTACCTGCAACACCCAACGTCGCCGGAGGAAATCGCCAATTTCACCCCCAAGGTGAAACGAAAGCTAACCATTGGGCCGATTATTCCAGAGCTGTCGGATGGCATGTCCGGTGCTGTTGAATACGGTACCGCGAGGCTTCTCCGCACTAATTTCGTCGAAGAGCCGGTGCTGGGCAAGACCGGCACCTGCTCGAAAAACGGCACGCGTTTTGGCTGGTTCGCTTCTTACGCCAATACCGACTACGGGCGGATCGTCACCGTGATCTTCCTCGAGGGTGGACGTCCCACCTACGGTCCAAAGGCCGCTGAACTCGCGGGACACTTCTACCGCAATCTCTACGATCACGATTATTTTGCCGCCAGGACTTCGGCGGTACCAGTGAACTCTGCGGGCGCGATGCCAACCGGAGTGGCCCACTAGGACTAGCAACAATTGGCTTTGAGCCTCCCTGAGGGGAGGCTTTTTGTTATTCAGGATCGATAGCCACCGTCACTGTGCCGGCGGAACCGACCCCTTCGGCTGCAGGTCCTGCACAGCGTGTTGGTACATCACCTTGGATGCTGGATCCTGAGCGCCTGCGAGTTTGCTGTTCAGCCATTGCAATACGGCAGCGCGAGAAATGTGAGGATAGCTTGGCTCAATATCGATGATTCGCAGGTCGTCGTTCACTTCCGAAACCACAAACTGGACCGTCTGAATCGTGTTTGCCGACTCGTTCGAATAGCCTTCTGCCATGTCGTACTTGCCTAGCAGACGATAGTGGACACTGATCAGGTACTTGCCATGCTCCAGAGTCGGTTCCTGGTCCAGATCAAACCGCGAGGTCACCATCATGAGTGGGAATTCAGGATTCGACCGCCAGGAAACCAACGGCTCGATCTTAGGCCACTCTGACGAATAAAGACGGGCGCCGGCGTAATCCACTCGGCAATAACGTGCAACCAATTCCCGTGCTGCTACAGACTCCAATTTCGGGTCGGTGCGGCCCAGCGGTACACCGAACTGCGCCTCGGCGCTAACGCCTGCGGACAGCAGTAATGCCAGTAGAACGAATGTGACGCGTTTGGATAGACCCAACACCACACCCCAAGCTTGCGAACTTCAGCTCCCGCAGGATACCGCGTTTGCACCCAAAGAACGAAACGCCCAGCGCTGCCGCCGGGCGTACCGAGGTTGCAGTGTTTTTTACGCTCGTGCTGTCTTCTGATCGCTGAACACCTGACCGTCCTTGATGTGGATGATGCGATGGGCGTACTCTGCGATGTCGTGCTCGTGGGTTACCAGCACGATGTTGTTCCCCTGCTGATGCAGGCGGTCAAACAGCGCCATGATCTCAACGCCGGTTTGGGAGTCCAAGTTTCCGGTGGGCTCATCGGCCAGAATGATGGACGGCGTGTTGACCAGCGCGCGTGCAATCGCGACCCTCTGGCGCTGGCCACCCGACAACTCATTGGGCTTGTGATTCATGCGCGACTCCATCCCAACCGAAGTCAGAGCCTGTTTGGCGCGCTCGATTCGTTCGTGCGCCGGCACACCTGCATAAATCAACGGCAACTCCACGTTGTGTAGCGATGTCGCTCGTGCCAGCAGGTTGAATGTCTGGAACACGAAGCCAATCTCCTTATTACGGATACGCGCCAATTCGTCGTCGTCCAATTCGCTGACCAGTTGGCCATTCAGCCAGTACTGGCCCTTGCTGGGCGTATCAAGGCAGCCAATAAGATTCATCAGCGTAGACTTCCCAGATCCCGATGGACCCATGATGGCAACATACTCGCCCCGCTGAATGCGAACGTTTACCCCACGCAGCGCATGCACCTGTTGCTCTGAGCCCATGTCGTATGTCTTCCACAGGTCTTCGGTGCAGATAATGCAGCTCTCCGGCGGTGCACCGGTTTGTGGTTCCGTTAGACTCACCAGTTCGGTTGCCATCCTGTGCTTCTCCTCGATTGGTAGATCGTCAGGGTTGCTCATCGCCGCCGATTCCCGTGCCTTCCTGCCGGCCTAGCCGGACGTGCTCAGGACTAGGATTCTTCTTTCTTGGACCCTGTTGTGTTGTCGATCTTTACGCTCGCTCCATTACGCAGCGTGCGCAGAACTTTGTAACTGCCAGTAACAATCTCGTCCCCTTCTTTAAGGCCGTTGGTCACTTCGATATCCGTGGTGCCGCTAATGCCCGTTGTGACAGGTACGAAAACGGCTTCCTTTTTGTTCTTGAGGACGAAAACCCCTTGCAGCTCTTCCTTGGGATTGCCCTTGGTCAGCGAGGCCGCTTGCACCGCAGCCTCCTTCGACTTCTTCTCTGGCTCCAGTTCGCTGCGCTGCCGGATGGTCAACGCCTGGATCGGAATGGCCATCGCACTAGTCCGTGCGGCGGTGGTGATGCGGGCCGTGGTTGAAAGTCCCGGTAACAGGTTTGGCGGCGGATCCTGGATGGTCACGACGACCTTGAAGTCCTTCGCCTCCTGACTGCTTGACGTGGACTGTGCCGTCGAAACGCCGGTGGACCGCAGGATCGCGTTGTTGCCAATCTCGGTCACGATCCCTTTGAACCGCTGTTTCGGAATCGCGTCGATTGAAACCTCGGCAGCCTCGCCGAGTTTAACGTTGACAATGTCGGTCTCATCGACCTTCACTTCCGCTGTAATCACGGAGGTGTCTGCGATCGTCATCAGGGTGCTTCCAGGCGAATTCTGGATGCCCACAACCACCGTCTCGCCTTCGCGAACCGGTAGATTCGTGATGACTCCGTCGAACGGGGCCCTATATTCGGTCTTGCTCAAAACGTCGGTCACGCGCCGTAAGTTGGCGGCATTTTGCGGAATCCTCCGCTGTGCCGAATCCATCTGGGACTTGGCCTGCGCCAGCTTGGCTTTGGCTTGACCCAATTGTGCTGTCGCAGTTCCGTAGGCCGCCTTCTTGGTATCGTAGTCGGATTTAGCGATCAGTTGCGCCTTGTACAACGCCTCACTGCGGTCGTAATCCAGTTTGGCCCGCTCATATTCCGACTCGGCCTGGTTCTGGTCCATCGTGGCGGTATTCACTGCGGCTTTGGCCGCATCAGCATCCGTCATTGCGGCGCCGAGTGCAGCCTGGTTGGCGGAAACGTCGGCCGACGATTGCACATTTTCCAGGGTCGCCAGCATCTGACCCTCTCTCACCCGATCGCCCTCTTTTACGTAGAGGTGAGTGATCTTGCCAAAAGCGTTAGCTCCAATATTGACGTAAACCTTGGGCTTAATCTCGCCGGACGCGGTTACCACCGACGTGAGATCTTCGCGGACCACTTTGCCGCTCTGCACCGTAACCACGCCCTTGCGACTCTGCAGTACTGTAAACCCAACAACGGCCAGCAGTATGATGACTACTCCAGCAACGAGTGCGACTTTCTTCCAGTTCTTCATTCACCCTCAGTCAGACGTACCTGCCTCTCATCCGTACTTAAATCTGCAACTTAGTACGAATTGAGACGGTAGAAAGTTCCTTAGGAAAGCAGCGTTTCGAGGCCCGTTTCGTCACTTGCGACGATTCGACAGCGGCTTGTTCGTTGCTTTGCTCACGGACAGGATCCGGACTCTGCCGGATGCATCGATTATATCCGCTCCGTTCCCCGGAATCGATATTGTTCAACGAATTTGCATGCCCGGGAGACGCCTCATAGTTCTATGGGGCACTTTCGTCGCACGGCCAGCGACTTTCGCCCGCGGAATGGGTTAGACCTCTTCGGGATAGGGGCTTGGGTGATGCCCCCCGGGGTACTCCGTGAATCCTTGCTTTAGCCGTTCCAAAAACATACAATTTAAAGGCCCTAAGTGTTTGCTCAGGAGTTCGCTGGATTACATGAAGTTCCGTATTTTTCGCTCTCTTTTTTCGGTGCTAATCGCTGCTTTACTGGCCGGATCGACGGCCATCGCGCAGAGCTCAACTCCCCCGGCGGCGGACAATTCGGCCAAGCCGGCTGCCTCGCCTGTGACGGCTGGTTCCGGCACCCCTAGTGCCCCTGTCGACGCTCAGGGAGACCCATTAAAGCGTCCCTTGAACGACAAGCAGAAGAAGGCCAACGCCAAGGCGCTCAAGCAGGAGTTGGGTTCAACCTATAAGAAATGGCTGAATGAGGATGTCCGCTGGATCATTACGGATGAAGAATTGTCGGCCTTCAAACAGCTTTCCAACGACGAAGAGCGCGACCAATTCATCGAGCAGTTCTGGTTGCGTCGCGACCCCACTCCGGACACCGAAGAGAACGAGTACAAGGAAGAACACTATCGCCGGATAGCGTATGCCAACGAGCATTACGCCGCTGGTAAGGCGGGCTGGAGGACCGATCGTGGACGTATTTACATCGTGTTTGGTCCCCCCGACGAAATAGAAGCCCATCCCTCCGGCGGCCAGTACAACCGCCCGATGGAAGAAGGTGGAGGCGAGACTTCGACCTATCCGTTTGAAACTTGGCGTTACCGCTACATCGAGGGTCTGGGAGACAAGGGACAGGAAGTCATGATCGAATTCGTGGACACCTGCATGTGCGGTGACTACCACATGACGATCGATCCAAATGAGAAAGATGCTCTGCTGCACGTCCCGGGAGCGGGTCTGACGCAGTACGAACAAATGGGTATGGCCAACAAAGCGGACCGCATTGCCGGCATCGGCAGTGCTGGCCAGAACGGAATAACCGGCCAGCAGAGCACCAAACAGTTCGACAAACTCGACCTGATGGCCAAGCTCAACACCGCTCCTAAAGTGAAATTCAAGGACTTGGAAGAAGTCGTCAGCCACAAAATCAATGTCAATCTCATGCCCTTTGACATTCGGACGGATTTTGTGAGGATTACCGGTGACACGGTGCTGGTTCCGGTGACCATCCAGGTCAAGAACAAGGACATCACCTTTGTGAACAAGGAAGGCATCCAGCGCGGCACGGTCAACATATTTGGCCGGGTCACTGGCTTGACCGGAAAGATCGCGCAGACCTTTGAAGATACAGTCCAGATCGACGTTCCCAATGAACTGCTGGAGAAGACCCAGGAACACCAATCGCTCTACTGGAAGGCTCTGCCGTTGCGTCCCGGGCGGTATCGATTTGACGTTGTCGTGAAGGACGTAAACGGAGATCGAGTCGGCACTTGGAGCCATGGCGTCGCTGTCCCCGAGTACGGCGAGGACAAACTCGCGTCGTCTTCCCTGATCCTTGCGGACCATATGGAAAAGGTCCCGGCCAAGAGCATCGGCGCGGGAAATTTCGTGATCGGCCAGACCAAGTTCGCGTACCCTCATCTTGAGCTTGCGGACGGCAAACCGGCCAGCTTTAAACGTGACCAGCGCCTGAACTTGTGGTTGCAGATATACAATTTGCAAGCTGACACGAAGACCAACAAACCTTCCGCCAAAGTTGAGTACGAAATCGTTAATGTGGCCAATAATCAAGCCGTGGTGCATTCCTCCGAAACCACCGACACGATGGGCAACCTCGGTGACCAGATGACATTGGAGAAGAGCCTCACCTTGAGCGGCTTTCAGCCTGGCATTTACCGACTTACCGTGAAAGTGGACGATAATATCTCGAAGCAGCAGATTGCGCCTTCGGTACGGTTCGCGGTTGAGTAAACTTGCTGTTATACCGGTCGGCGGGTGGTTCTTTCGGCCCGCTGCATTCTTAAACCCGGGGATCCTTTGTTTGGGAGTGTGGTGATGACCCGAATACTGGGATGGTTGGCGGTTGCGGTTTCGCTCTGCATTAACGCAGGGGCTGGAGTAGCTCCGGGTTCGATCTCGGGTTCTGTCAAGGACTCCTCGGGCGTCGCCCAGATGGGCGCTGTTGTCGAAATGATGGCGGTTGGTACGGGGCAGCGCTTGTTGGCCTATTCTGATGCCGACGGGCACTTTACGATCGCCGGGTTGGTTCCAGGCAACTACGACTTGCGAGTGACGGCTCCTTCGTTCCTGCCTACCGTTCGCGAAGATATCGCTCTCGCCGCTGGAGCCACCAGAGTCGTCAACATCACCCTGAACACCTTGTTTGAAGCAGCCCGGCTGATGCCATCGCGCAAGCGCGACAATGATGGCGACGACAGCTGGAAGTGGACGCTTCGCTCGCCTTCCAGCCGTCCTATTCTTCGTTTTGACGACGGCATACCAGTGGTCGTGGAGGCTGGCCAGTCAGACCGAACGTTGAAGGGCTCATTGGCTTTCATGGCCGGTGGCGTTAACGAGGGATACGGCAGCGCTTCGGACGTTGGTACTTCGTTTACCTTGGAACAGTCGATCTTTAGCACGGGGACGTTGGCCTTCGACGGTAACTTGGGATATGGCGCCGGCACAGGTACTCCTGATGGGATCTTGCGCGCTTCCTACAGCAGTAGCGGCGGCGACAACGGCTCACCCCACCAGCTTGCCTTCACGATGCGGCGCTTCTCAGGTCCAGACCTGCTGGTGCATCGCGGATCGTTGCAGGCACTGGCGGTGTCTTCGGCCAACACGTTTTCAATTGGCGATTCGCTGGATTTGCAGTATGGCGGGGAGTTGCAGACCATTCAATTCATGGGACGCGCTAATGCATTTCGTCCCTACGGGGCGATCGATTGGCATTTGGGCGACGACACCGTCGTCGAATATCGATACGCCACCAATGAACCCAACACGCGTTCCAGCAAAGGATTCGATTCTGCTCCGGCAGACCTGAGCGAGAGCGGCCCTCGCATGACCCTCATGAATGGCGCTCCCTTGCTCGAAAACGCTCACCACCATGAGATTTCGATTTCGCAGCGGATGGGCGACAATCGCATGCAACTCGCTTACTTCCGTGACCGAATCAAAGACCCGGTGCTGCTTGGCGTCGGCGATATCGCGATCGACACCGGCGACGTGCTGCCCGATGTCTATTCGGGCACGTTCAGCTATAACGGCGGCGCTTTGGAGTCCCAGGGAGTGCGCTTTGTGTTCCAGCGCAAGTTGACCCCCGATTTAACCGCGACCTTGGATTACGCCTATGGCGGCGTACTCAACCTCGAGCAGCCCGGCGTCGCATGGGAAGACATTCGCGGTAATTTGAGCCATGCCTGGCGACACTCCGCGGCCTTAAAGCTGAACGGAACGGTACCTCGATGGAACACCGAGTGGATCGTTTCTTATCGTTGGACGAGTGGAGGCGCGCTTACCCCCGTCGATCTCTTCAATGCATCGGCTGGACAGACGGATGGGTTCTTCAACCTCTTCGTTCGTCAGCCCATGCCCAGGGTGCATTTTGTGCCTGGCCGCATGGAGGCCCTGATTGACCTGCGTAACCTGCTGGCACAAGGCTACGTTCCGGTGATCGGACCCGATGGCAGTACGGTATACCTGGTGCAATCGGCGCGCAGCATCCGCGGCGGCGTGGCGTTCACGTTCTGATTTTCGCGATTCAAAAATCAAGCCCGCTTGATTGCGGGCTTTTTCCATTCCAATACTCGGCACCAGAATGCCGATGTATTCCTCATCACCATTTCCCTCATTCACGTGCAGACGCGCACGGCCCTATCGCGTCCATCGGGACTCCACTACCGCATGGCATCCTCAACCTCACTCAGCCAGTCGGGGCGTTTTAGCACTTCCCGCGGTTTGGGGCCGTCGGCAGCGCCCACGATGCCATCGCGTTCCATTAGGTCGATGAGGTGCGCCGCGCGGCCGTAGCCGATACGCAATCGGCGTTGCAGCAGGGAAGTGGAGGCCTTGCCATACTCCAGCACGATGCGGACGGCATCTTGGAATAGTTCATCCTGGTCGCCTCCGCCATCGCCATCGGAACCAGAACCGCCGCCATTCTCGCCATCTTCCCGTGGGGCCTGCAGGAAGTTCTCCTGGTACTGGGCAGGACCCTGCGACTTCCAGAACTCGACCACCGCTGCGATTTCTTTCTCCGTGACAAAGGGAGCGTGCAAGCGATGCACGCGGGCTGATCCGTTGGGGAGGTAGAGCATATCGCCGCGCCCCAGCAGGGCCTCGGCTCCATTGGCGTCGAGGATGGTGCGGGAGTCAATCTTCGTAGCCACTCGGAACGACATTCGAGCCGGGAAATTCGCCTTGATAAGTCCAGTAATTACGTCCACCGACGGCCGCTGCGTCGCCAGTACCAGGTGGATCCCAACCGCCCGCGCCATCTGCGCCAGGCGCGTGATCGAAGCCTCGACGTTCTGGCCGTCCAGCATCATCAGGTCCGCCAACTCGTCGATGATGATGACGATGTAGGGCAGGGGTTTAGCGTCACTGCCTTCCTCGAACAGGCTCGGAGTGCCGCTGTCAAAGAGCTTGTTGTACTGATCGATATTGCGGACGCCCTTTTCTGCCAATACCTTCAACCGCCGTTCCATCTCGCGTACGGCGTTGCGCAGCGCGTTGGAAGCCAGTTTCGGCTCGGTGATGATTGGTGTATGCAGGTGAGGCACGCCTTCGTAATTGCCTAACTCCAGGCGCTTGGGATCAACCAGAATCAGGCGCACCTCTTCGGGTGTTGCTTTGTACAGCAACGACATGATGAAAGCATTGATCGCTACGCTCTTGCCGGACCCGGTAGAACCGGCGATCAACAGGTGTGGCATGCTGTTCAAATCAGCAGTTACGATGCGACCGTTGATGTCCTTGCCCATGGCCAGCGTGAGCTTCGACTTTGTGCCTAGAAACTCCTGCGATTCCACTACCTCACGCAGCCAGATCGTCTCGCGTTCGTGGTTGGGAACCTGGATGCCGACCGTCGACTTTCCCGCCATGCGTTCAATCAGGATGCTCTCGGCCCGCAGCGCTAAGCACAAGTCGTCGGTCAATCCGGTAATCCGGCTGTATTTGATTCCGGCTTCCGGCTTGAATTCAAAGGTCGTTACGACGGGACCGGGATTGATCTGCGTAACCTGTCCGCGAACGTCGAACTCGCCGTACTTCTCCTGCAACACCTGGGCCGTGACCTTGAGCTCTTCTTCGTTAATGGTGCTGTGTTCATCCGGTCGGCGCAGCAAAGCCGTGGACGGAAGCTTGAAACCGCCTGCCAGTTTCGGCATAGTCGTCTTGCCGTGAAGCGTACTGTCCGCGCGCGAGGTGACCGCGATCGGCCCTGCTGAAGCCAGTTCTTGAGGGTGGGTCGATGCAACCGCCGCGCCCTCCGCTAAGGCCGTCAGCGGTATTTCGGCATCTCCCGAGTGAAGTTCGACTTCAGCGTCGAACATCCGTTCGATTCCGCTCTTGACCCGTCCCGCTGACGCACTTCCAGCCGCACCCAAAGGCTGGGGCGCGCGCGCCGTATTTGCTGGCACTTGCTCCTGGCCGGGAGCTTCAGCTCGCCGTGGAACCAATTGCGCCGTGACGACTGGCTTTCCATTGGCGGAGGCGCGCTTCTTTTCCAGCTCCTTCGCGGCCTTCTTGCGCTCGCGTTCCGCACGCCAGTCGGCAAAGCGGTCGAGTGCAGCATAGGCGAATGAGAACCGCGTCTGCGACCATATCTGCACAGCTCCGAACGAGAACGCGGTGGATAGATAAAGAGCCACGGCGATCATGGCCACGCAGATTAAGTAGGCGCCCACCACATTGAAGTAATGGATGAGCGCGTCAGCCACGATTCGGCCCAGTAATCCTTCCGCCGGCACTGCCCCAATCCAGTGGAAGCTCCACGGGGGCAATCCAAGCAATCCAGCTATGAACACCAGCAAGGCCAGGCAGCCGAGCGTCTTAGCATAGGGAGAATTGATGGAACGCGAGCGGAACCAACGGACCGAGTAGAACACCAGATAAAGCGGTATCAGAAACGCCGCGCCACCCAAGATTTGCAGTGTAAAGTCGCTGGCGACCGCTCCGAAGACTCCGATCCAGTTGTGCGCAGGATGGCTTGCCGGTGGTGTCGCTGCCGTGTTGAACGACGGATCCAGCGGTGAGTACGAAACCAGTGCGAGGACAAGGAGGAGCGCGAAGACCAGCACCAAGAAACCGATCAGCTCATTGAGCCGCCGGTTAGCTGTCGGAATAAATGCGCGTGACAGGACTGTCATATTGGCGCTAGGCCAGCCTGCAGTTCCACGTCGTTTCTTAGGACTCATCCCACCTGCTCAATCTAGCGCAGGCAGACACTTCCGCTGCACGCGCAGCGGTTAGAAACGCGTGAATCCGCGACTTGCCCGAAGTACGCCAGAGCCATTGTGATTATGACAAAAAGCGAGGTTGGAGTAGCGAGAAATTAACTACCCGGCGTTGTCAATCTAGTCTCCCCCACCCGGCCTGTTTTTCGACCTGTTCGGCTGTCAGCGAGGGTGGCTGGCGTACCACAAGACGAAGGCGCCCAGAAGGATGCGGTAAACCGCGAAAACGGTAAACCCGCGGGTGCGCACCCAGTTCATGAACCAGGCCACGACGCCGTACGCCACAATGAAGGAAACGACGAACCCGATCGCCAACACCACCCACGAGTGCGCGTCGCTGGGCATCGTCCCGATAGAACTGGGCTCGCCGTGATGCGGATGAGTCGACTTCCACAGGTCGTACACCGTAGCCACGACCATGGTCGGGATTGACAGGAAAAACGAAAACTCCAATGCGGCAGATCGATTCAACCCGGCAAGCTCGCCTGCGGTAATGGTCGACATCGACCGTGACGTTCCCGGAAATACCGCCGACAACACCTGCCAGAGACCAATCCAGATGGCCTGACCGATCGACATCTGCTCCATGTCGGTGGTTAGATTGCCTCGCGCGAACGCCTTAAATTGAGACCGTTCGTAGATCCCGTCCACTACCCACATGACGATGCCGCCGATAATCAGCGACAGGCTCATGACGTAGAGGCTCTCAAGATGCTTGCCGATTGTCTTGGTCAGAAGGAACGCGGGGATTGCAGTCATAACGAATGCGATGATCGTCAGCGTCAGCGGGTGGTTGAATGCCGTTCGGTCGCCGCGCGAACCGCGCGGAAAGTCACCAACAAACTCCACGATGCGGTTCCAGAAATACAGAGGCAGGCACAGGATTGCACCCAACTGGATAACGATGGAGAACATTTTCCAGTACCCGTTTGCCAGATCCACTCCCAGCCATGATTCAGCGATGCGCAGGTGCGCAGTCGAACTAACTGGAAGAAATTCAGTTAGACCCTCAATGACTCCCAACAACACGGACAACAGATAGTCGTTCAATTCGCCTCCGCACTCTTGCGCGTAATGGGACTACTCGACAGTATTTCCATAGGTGGGCATGTTGTTCTGAACCATGTATAGCAGGCGCTCGGCTCTCGACGACCAGTCGGTATTGTCAGGGAATTGTGACAGGATTCTCTTTGCCACCGATGTCGCTCGCGTCACAGAATCCGCGGACTTCTTGACGTCGTTGTTGCTCCGGTAAATCACGATCAGGGCAGAGTAACGCCATGCGGCCTTGTAGAGGGCTTCCGGAGTTTTTGGCGATTGCGGATGGTCGTCCGCGTATTTCATGTAGAGTGTGGCTTCGAGTTCCGGACATTTTGCCTCGGCGGCCCAATCGCCGCACGTCTTATTGTCGAGCAAACGGTACGCCGCCAGATCAGCCCACTTCGTTCCCGGAAATTTCTTGATCACCTTTTTCATGTACTGGTCATCGATTTGGTATTTCATGGAAGGATCGCGCTCTTTCGACGAAGGCCGGGTCGAGGCGTCGATCGCTTCAATCTGCCAGCGAATATCCGCTGAGCGATAGGCAGCCTCTGCCGCAAGAGGGGATGTCGGGAAATATTCTGCCAGACGAGCATACAGCCGCATGGCGTCCTGGGCCGCGCCTTTGCGCCCTCCGCGACGGCTGCCCTCGGCTTCTGAATCCACCGCTTCGCCGAAAATAACTTTGTCGCCGTCCGGCGTGGTCGGGGTGATCACGCCCTTATCGACGATCCAACCGGTGACATTCCGTTCAGTCTCCTGTTCGGGGTCGTTCTCAACGGTGCCGACGACGTTTAACCAGCCAGGAGAGCGCTCAACAATGGCCACTTCGCGCCCGCGGCCTATGTTTGACAGCTTTGCCGACGACGCGTCAGGCGCCACATAGATAATTCCTTCACGGATGATGATTCCGCGCTCGATCCCAGCCATGCACACCATGGACATGGCAAACACCAGAGCGCACACTGCGGCTGCACGGATGACAGACAATCTGCTACTCCCGATTTTCTTTGAAAGTAGGCACTCGACTCGGTCGGTCACTTGGTTGACGCGTCCTCCGACAGGATTTGCGCTAGCAATTGTGGTTCAAGATTTCCACCGCTGACGACCACGACTGTCTTCCTGGAAGGTGGCAGTTCGTCACGGTGAAACAGCCAAGCCGCAAAAGTTACCGCTCCACTCGGTTCTGCAACGATGCGGGCACTTATGGCAATTCGCCGCATTGCGCTGCGGATTTCGTCCTCCGTCACGGTGACGACGTCATCTACATATGTCCGGATGTGCTCGAAGTTCAACGGCCCCACCGACTGTGTCCGCAAGCCATCGGCGAGCGTGCTCGACACGCGTGCCGCCGAGAGCTGAACAATCTCCCCTTTGCGAAAACTCTGCTGCGCATCGTTGGCGAGTTCCGGTTCGACGCCGACGATCTTGGCCGATGACCCGCTCAATTTCAGCGCGCTGGCTACTCCGCTGATGAGTCCGCCCCCACCCACTGGCACCAGAACAAGCTCGACGTCAGGACAATCTTCCAGAATCTCCAAGCCCGTCGTTCCCTGGCCGGCGATGATGAACTCGTCATTGTAGGGAGGCACGATTGAATATCCATATTGTTGCGCAAGTTCTTCCGCTTTCCGTATACGCTCGGCACTCGCCGAACCGACGGTGACAATTTCCGCTCCTAAAGCGGCCGTGGCCTCCATCTTAATTTTGGGCGCATTGCGCGGCATCACGATAACAGCCTTCACGCCCATCGCTCGCGCGGCGTAAGCCACCCCCTGGGAGTGGTTCCCACTCGAATGCGCGATGACTCCGCGTCGCCGCTCCTCGTCCGAGAAAGACGCAATCTTGTTGTAAGCGCCGCGTAGTTTGAACGATCCAATGGGCTGCAGACTCTCGGGCTTCAACCATAGCTGTTCACCGCCGCCAGACGGATTCTCATCGCTTTTATTGTCTGCGGCAGGGAAGTAGGGGATCAAAGGTGTGTGCGCGGCGATTCCGCGTAAACACGCTTGTGCGGCCTTGAGTTGCTCGAGTGTAACCATGTCAGATCTCGAGTATGACCGGCATGATAAGCGGCCTGCGTGACGTGTTCTTCACGATAAAGCGCTTCAAGTCCTGGCGGATCTTTTCCTTGATCACGCCGTAGTCTCCCCGCTCCTCGTCGCTCGAAGCCTCCAGCGTGTTCATGACAGCCAGTCGCGCCTGCTCGAGGAACCCATCGTCGGTGGTGCTGGCAGAGAAACCGCGCATCACGATTTCCGGCGGTGTCTCAACCTTGCCCGTCAGCTTGTTGATTGCGATGATCGGTAATACGATGCCGTCCTCGCTCAAATGTCTGCGATCGCGGATCACCAGGTCTTCGACGACGTCGCCCATTGAGTTGGAATCGATGCAAATGCGGCCCACTGATACCCGTCCCGCCTTCTTCGCGCCGATCTCGTCGAACTCCAGGATGTCGCCGCTTTCGATCATCATCACTTTTCCGACCGAGCCATGCATCGATCCTGCCAGTTCCGCGTGCAGCTTAAGTTGTCGGTATTCGCCGTGAATAGGAATGAAAAATTGCGGCTTCACCAGGTTGATGATGAGCTTCAATTCTTCCTGGCTGGCGTGACCGCTGACGTGCACCGGCGGCGTCGAACCATCATCGTAGATGACGTGCGCATCGCGGCGGAAAAGGTGGTCGATGACCCGGTAGATCGCTTTTTCATTGCCTGGAATAATGCGCGACGACAGTACGACCGTGTCACCCTTCTGAATTCGCGCATGCTTGTGATTGTCGACTGCTGCCCGCGATAACGCCGACATGGGCTCGCCTTGCGTTCCACTGATCAGGACGCAGACTTTCTCCGGCGGCAGATCTCGAATCTGCGCGGGATGGATCAGGGTCCCATCCGGAACGTCGATGTAGCCCAGATCCTGGGCAATTTCGGCCGATTCCATCATGGAGCGGCCAACTAGCGCCACCTTACGCCCGTTCTCACACGCCTGCTCCATAGTCAGCTTGATGCGATGGATTGACGAAGAAAAGCAGGAAATAAAAAGACGCCTCTTCGTGCGCGCGAAGATCTCTTCGAATCGCGCCCGCACTGCCCGTTCGCTCGGGGTATAGCCTCGGCGTTCCACATTCGTCGAATCTTGGAACAGTGCAAGCACGCCTTGCTTGCCATATTCCGCAAAGGCATGTAGATCGAAAAGCCGATTATCCGTGGGTGTCGGATCGACCTTAAAATCGCCGGTGTGGATCAGCACACCCAGCGGCGTGTGTACCGCCAACGCAACACAGTCGACCAGACTGTGGGTTACCCGGATGGGATTGATGGTGAACGGCCCGATCTTGAAGCGCACACCAGGCTCGATCTCGTTAAGTTCCGCGTCATCGAGCAGGCCGTGCTCTTCCAGCTTTCCTTCAACATAGGCCAGCGTAAACTCTGTCCCATAAACCGGAACATTCAGTTCCGACAGTATCCAGGGCAACGCGCCAATGTGGTCTTCATGTCCGTGCGTCAGCACGATGGCGCGTACGTGTTCGCGGTTCTCGGTTAAATAGGTAATGTCGGGGACAACGATATCGACGCCAAGTAGCTCGGCCTCGGGGAACATAAGGCCGGCGTCGATCACAATAATGTCGTCAGCCCAGCGAATGGCCATGCAGTTCATGCCAAATTCGCCGAGCCCGCCCAAGGGTACAACTTGTAGCTTTCCAGTAGGCATCAGCAACATCGATGCTAGCACAGCCTTGCGCGCAGGACGGTCAGCAGTCCGCTCGCAAGCGAAGGAAATTCCCTATACTGAACAAAGCATGAAGAGCGCGGGTAACAGCTCAGGAAAATCCCTGCTGAGGCGGGGCCTCGAAGGCGCGGTTCGCAATGCCTTCATGAAAGCTTACGCGACCGTTAAGGTCGATCCCGATAAGTATCTCGAGCATCTCCGCATAGCCTACGATTTGCCAGCTCTCACCTACGACGGCGTGTACTCCATCAACGTCGAGGTCCTCGACCATATCGCCGACGAGACGATACGCAGCAGCATGAGAATTGCGGCCGCCGAAGGCGCCGGACTCGGCATGGGCGGCATGTTCACCATAATTCCGGACCTCGGTATCCTGGCAGCCATCACCATTCGCATGATTCAGAAGCTCAGCCTGATTTACGGATTTTCCTATAGCACCGAACAGGAAGAGGCAGAGCTCTGGGTCGCCGCGGCCAGCGCAGCCGGTGTGGACGTCAGCCGCGAGCTGGTGGAGAAACAGGTCATATCGAAGTTTATTCCGCGCGTCATTCAGCGCATAGCAACGAGCGCCAGCGCCGAGATTGTGGAAAAGTGGACGGCGCGCCTGATCCCAATCGTTAGCTCGGTGATCGGCGCCGGACTTAACTACTACTTCATGAGAGTCTGGGGAGAGCGAGCAGTTCGTCACTTTCGGCAGCGGCACTTGGAAATAAGAAGGCGGAAACTTCTTTCACAGCAGCAGCCTATTCTTCCTGCGGGTTGAAATACCGCCGGAAGCCAATATCTTGGTGGCAAGGTTTCATTGCGAAACCGGTTCCATCGTCACGGGCAAAACGCGGTCCTCGTCAAACTCGCCTTCCCACTTTGCAATGACCACCGTCGCCAGGCAGTTGCCCAGTACGTTCACTCCAGTGCGCGCCATGTCCAGCAGTTGATCGATCCCCACCAGCAGAAATACTGGCTCCGTCGGCAGTCCCGCCGAACTGGCTGTGGCCAGCAGTATCACCAGCGCCGCCCTCGAAACTCCGGCCACACCTTTGCTGGTTAGCATCAGTGTAACCATCAGTAACAACTGCTGCCCGAACCCGAGATGAATTCCTGCAACTTGCGCCACGAAGATCGCTGCCACTGACAGATATAACGAGCTGCCGTCGAGGTTGAAGCTGTATCCAGTGGGAATGACAAAGGCCACGATCTGCCGCGGCACGCCGATCGACTCCATCGCTTCCATGGCTCGCGGCAGCGCCGCTTCAGAGCTCGAGGTCGCGAAGGCAATCGTTACTGGTTCGATCACAGCTTGCACAAACCGCTTCAGCGGAACCTTGAACAAAAGTGCGACAGGCAGCAGCACTCCGAATACGAATACGAACAGCGCCGCATAAAGCGTGAGCACAAGCTTCAGCAGGCTTGCGATGATGCCCACTCCGGTGTGGGCCACGGTGTAGGCGACTGCGGCGCCCACGCCGATCGGCGCCAGGTACATCACGATGTTCGTGAATTTAAACATCGTCTCTGCCAGACTCTCGCAAAAGCGCAGCATGATAGCGCGCCTCGGTTCGCTGACCATGGCCAGCGCCACGGCGAAGATCAGGCTGAACACCACCACCTGCAGCACCGCATTGTCAGCCACCGCCTTGGCGATGTTTTCCGGAAAGACGTGCAGGATGGTTTCTTCGGCGCTGAGCTTACTCACCGGCACGCTTTCGGGGGCGGGGGCGGCTGACAAATGCACGCCGACCCCAGCTTTCGTTAGGTTGATCGCGCCCAGGCCCAGGAAGATGGCTATGGTGGTTACGATTTCGAAGTAGATGATCGAGCGCAACCCCAGTCGTCCTACCTGCCGCAAGTTCGAATGCCCAGCAATTCCAACCACCAGCGTGGCAAACAGCAGCGGCGCGATAATCGTCTTTATCAGCCGCAGAAAAATCATCGCCAGCACGCGCAGGTTGGTGGCCACGGCAGGGAAGTCGTGGCCAATCTCGGCTCCCAGCACCATGGCGATAAAGATCCATGCCGTAAGCGTTCGCTTAAAGCAGCCGTAGGTCACAAGGGCTGCCAGGGCCAGCCATCGCAGTGCGGGCAAAACCGGCGATGCAGAATCGCCCGAGACTCGCCAGTACACCAGTGCCGTACAGCCCAGTGCCGCTGCGGTGAGCAGTGCGATGTTTTCGCGTTGGGACGCTGATCTTTGCACGGGAGAAGGTTCTAGCGCAGGATGTCTTCCAGTTCGACTCCACGGTCGGTGCGCTCATCGCGATACTTCACAATCACTGGCGTGTACAGGGACAGGCCCCACTCGCCGGCTTTTCCCTTGACGATCGCGCGGGATCCGGGCACGACGACCGCTCCATCAGGCACTCGCAACGGTTCGGTTTCGCTGGAGCGATGAATAATCCCATTCACCACATCGAACAGCGGCGTCGAACGTGTCAGGATCACGCCAGCTCCCAGCACCGCTCGCTCGCCCACCTGCGTGCCTTCATACACGCCGCAGTTGCCGCCTACGAGAACGTCGTCCTCCAAGATGACCGGTGATGCGTTGATTGGCTCCAGCACGCCTCCGATCTGCGCTGCAGCGCTGATGTGCACGCGCTTCCCGACTTGTGCGCACGATCCTACCAGCGCGTGCGAGTCCACCATCGAGCCCTCATCAACATAGGCCCCAACGTTGATGTACATCGGAGGCATGCACACCACCGAGGGAGCGACGAATGCGCCGGCGCGCACCGAAGAGCCTCCCGGCACCACGCGCACCCGGTCTTCAGCCGTGAACTGCCGGATGGGATATGTATCTTTGTCAACGAACCGCAAAACGTTTGGATCGCCGCTCTCTGCCAGTGTGCCAATACGGAATCCCAGTAGAATGCCCTTCTTGACCCACGTGTTGGTCTGCCATGTTCCGTCTAACTTCTCGGCTGCCCGGATCGTTCCTGCCGTCAGTGCGTCACGGAACCGTTCGAAGCTGGTGCGGGCGCCGGGGTCATTCACCGCTGCCGCTCCCGCTGCATACAGCTTCTCGATGATGGTTTGCAGGTCGTGCATCTTGCGGGAAGTATATATGTTCGGCTGCTGAGTCTCTAACGCAGACCGGTTCGCTTCTGCGTCATGATCCCTAGAGCCGGACTATTGCACAGTGACTGAGTGTGGCTGTAACAAGCCAACCTCGGTGACGACCTTCTCCAACTTGGCACGGTTCTCCGGACGCATCGGTACAAGTGGGAGTCGATAGACCTCTTCAACACGGCCCATCATCGACAGGACGGCCTTTGCGGGGCCTGGGTTCGATTCCATGAAGTTGGCCTGCATCAGGGGAAGGTACTTGCGAAACAGCAGGCGAGCCATGTCCCACTTGTTGGCCAGCGCAGATTGCGTCAGTCGCGTCATTTCCGCAGGAATTTCGTTGGAGACGACAGAAATGATTCCGACTCCTCCCAGCCCGATCACCGCCAGTGTGATCGCATCATCGCCGGAAAACACCAGGAAATCCTCGGGCAGCGTTGCGCAAACTTCGGCAATCTGCGAAATATTGCCGCTAGCTTCCTTGACCCCGATGATGTTGGGAATCTCGGCCAATCGCCGCAGCGTCGGCGTCTCGATATTGGTCCCTGTGCGGCCGGCAATGTTGTACAGCACGAGTGGCTTCTCCGAGGCTTCCGCGATGGCTTTGAAATGCTGATAAACGCCTTCCTGTGTGGGCTTGTTGTAGTACGGCGTCGCAGTGAGGATTACGTCAACGCCCTTGCGCGCCGACGCCTCTCTCGTCTTGGCTACAGCGTTCTGCGTATTGTTTGAGGTAGCACCCGCCATAATCGGCACACGGCCTTCCGCCGCCTCAATCGTCACATCGATGACCCGCAGCCACTCCTCATGGGTCAGCGTTGGCGTCTCACCTGTCGTTCCACAGGGAAGGAGAAAATCGATACCCGAATCGACTTGCCAGCGCACGAGTTGTCGGAGCGCTATTTCGTCAACGCTGCCGTCACGCTTGAAGGGAGTGACCAGGGCGGTTCCGCATCCACGCAGTTTCATGGCCTCTAGCTACCTCTTGCCGAAATTGTATGGCCTACCACCTGTGCAAATTCAGAGCTGGCCGAAAATATCTTTGAAATCGAAGAAGCCTGTCTTGCCGACGATCCATTCTGCTGCCAGCACGGCACCTTCCGCGAATGCGCGTCGTGACTTGGCCTCATGGGTCAGGACAATTCGATCGCCACCCGATAACAGCTCCAGAGTATGAATCCCTGCAACATCTCCTTCGCGCTCTGATGTTATCTCCGGCTGAACGCCCGACGCCTGCGCTAGAACACGCTGTATCGCCACCGCTGTTCCCGAAGGAGCGTCCTTCTTATGTATGTGATGCCGTTCGGTGATGTGCCCGGAGTATCCGTGCTGCAGCGCTGGGGCCGCTGCCCGAGCGATCTGGAAGAACAAGTTCACGCCGTAGGAAAAATTCGCGCCAAAGACGAATCCCGTGCCTGCCTGCTCAACCGCTTGCTTCACGCGGTCCAACTCGCCGTACCAACCGGTCGTTCCTACGACCATTGGCTTTCCGGCGGCCACGCATCCAGCGATGTTCGGCAGCACGGCTTCAGGGGTTGTGAAATCGATAACCGCATCAGCCTCGCGCAGGTTGTCAGCCGTCAACCATGCTCCTCCATCGTTTTCGACTTCCGTGATCACGCGTGTGCGATGCCCTCGTTCCGCCGCCACCTCGGCCACCAGGGACCCTGTTTTCCCTTGGCCCAAAAGCACGAGATAGAGTGGGCCCGTTGTCAATCGAATACCTCGGGATCCACTTCCGAGAAGAATCTTTTATGTAGCCGCTGGATCGCTCCCGGCACATCGGCCTCGTCGACCACGAACGACATGTTGATCTCCGAAGCCCCTTGCGAAATCATGCGCACGTTGATGTCCTTTACTGCGTCGAAAACTTGCGCAGCCACCCCCGGCCTTTCGCGAATGCTCTCACCCACAAGGCAGATAATGGCCATGCGGCCGGAGAACTTCACGTATGCCAGCTTTTCCAGGTCGGCTGCGATCGCCGGGATGGCTTCGTTCGAATCTACCGTCACCGAGATGCTGACCTCAGATGTCGACACGATATCGATTGCGCAGCGATGGCGTTCGAAAATCTCGAACACCGCAGCCAGGAACCCGTGCGCCATCAGCATGCGTGCTGCCACGATTTCTATGATGGTAATGCGCTGCTTTGCGGCGATCGCCTTGAAGAGCGACTTTGATTTCTGGGTGCGTGCCACGATTCGCGTGCCTTCATTCTCCGGGTTGCGCGAATTCAGCACCAGTACTGGAATATTTTTCTCGACTGCGGGCAAGACGGTTGCTGGATGCAGGACCTTCGCCCCGAAATAAGCCAATTCTGCAGCCTCGTCGAAGCTGATGATCTTGATGCGGTGCGCGCCGGGACAAATTCGCGGATCCGTGGTTTTCATGCCGTCCACGTCGGTCCAGATCTCAATGCGCTCGGCATTCAGGCCCGCCCCCACCAGCGCTGCCGAAAAATCCGAGCCGCCTCGCCCGATCGTCGTGGTAATGCCCTCGCGAGTCGAACCGATAAACCCTCCCATCACCGGCACTTGTCCATCGGCTACCAGAGGCTGCGCGTGGATCAGTAGCTGATGATTGATCTCCTCGACCTGCGGAATGGCGCGGCCGTGCTGTCCATCGGTGATGATGACCTGCCGGGCATCCACCAGAGTTGCCGGAATCTCGCGCGCCACGAACGCCGCTGTCACGATGACGCTCGACAGCCGTTCGCCAAATGACACCACATTGTCGGATGTTCGCGGCGTGAGTTCCCCCACGGCGCAGATGCCACGGAGCAATTGTTCGAGCGACTCAAACTCGGCTTGCAGTTCCGCGTGAAGTTCGGTGAATAGCCCGGTTCCCAGCAGTTCACCAGCCGTGTTGAAGTGTCGCTCTCGCACTTGGCGGCATAGATCGAGCGCTTTGTCGCGGTCGCCCTTACCAGCCGCCGCAGCCATGGCCAGCAGAGTATCCGTTACCTTCGACATGGCGCTGACCACCACGTAGGGGTGCTGAGTAAGACGCCCCTTCACAATGCCGGCAATTCGGTCGATGGCGGTGGCGTCCTCTACCGACGTCCCGCCGAATTTCATCACGATCACTTCAGTACCGCCGTTAGGGATGTGAGAGCCACGTTAGGACTCACGACAGGCAGCCCTGCACTTTAAGGAGTTCGGCATTCAGCAGAGCCGCACCGGCTGCGCCGCGAATCGTATTGTGCGACAGCACCGTAAACTTATAGTCGAGCACGCCACACGGTCGCAGTCGCCCAACGCTCACCGTCATCCCGTTGCCGCGATCGAGATCGAAACGAGGCTGCGGACGGTCCGGCGCCGCGTCGTACACCAGTGGCCGCTCCGGCGCCAGTGGGCATCCCAATTCATGCGGCTTCGACTTGAAATCACGGATCGCGGCGATGACCGTCTCGAGACCCACCTTCTGCTTCAGCTTCACCGACACCGATTCCGTGTGCCCGTCTTCCACCGCGACGCGATTGCAGTGCGCCGTCATGCTGAAGCCAGCATCCTGCACGTGATCGCCATTCATCTGGCCGAGGAGTTTTTTCGTCTCCTCCTCCATCTTCTCTTCTTCATTCGCAATGTACGGGATCACGTTGCCCAGAATGTCGAGCGACGCAACTCCCGGATAGCCAGCCCCGCTGACTGCCTGCATCGTGGTCACGAAGAGTGACTCCACTCCGAACTTCTGGTGCAGCGGCGCGAGAGCAAGCACCAGCCCGATCGCTGAGCAATTGGGATTGGTCACAATGTATCCGCCCGACTTCTTCCGCCAGCTCTGCAATTCGATCAGAGCGAGGTGATCGGGATTGACCTCGGGGATCACCAGCGGCACGTCTTTCTGCATGCGGAACGCGCTGGAGTTACTGACCACAGCGCATCCTGCATCGGCGAACTTCGGCTCCAGTTCCCGCGCGATGCCGGAGTCCAATGCGGCGAAAATCACGTGTGGCGCGCCATTCGGCTCCGCTGGGGAGACGGGCATCTTGCGAATGTGCTCAGGGATGGGCGTTTTCAGTCGCCACCGCGCCGCATCGCCGTACGCTTGTCCGGCCGAGCGGTCTGACGCCGCCAGCCAGGCCACTTCAAACCATGGATGGTCTTCGAGCAGTTGAATGAAACGCTGACCGACAACTCCGGTGGCGCCGAGAATTCCGACGGGTATTTTCTGGGATGACATCGTTTATGAAAAATAGTTTACATCACTGCGGCGGTGTGAATAGCGTCGCCACCTCCACTCGAGATGCGGGCGTGTGTCAGATGACGCTGTCGCTCGAATGCATCCCAGAATCAGCGGCTTGCAGCCAATTTTAGGGTCTCGGCAATCTCGCGCGCGATCTCCTCAACCGTTTTACCGGAAGTATTGATCGTCAGGTGCGCAGCACGATACGAAGGAAGACGCTGCTCGTACAATTTACGAAATGCCGCTGTATCCGCCGCCAGCGGACGTGGGTTTTCCGGATCAGCCTCATCCTTCACGCCGCATCGCGTCAACATTTCTTCCACCGGAGTCTCGAGAAAGACCGTGCTGGTCCCGCTTGCGATCAAGATTTCTGCATTGCTTGGCTGGATAAGCGCTCCTCCGCCCAGCGCGAGGATAGTCGGTCTCGGGCTCCGTGCAAGGCATATGGACAGGACCTCGTGTTCAATCGCTCGAAACGCCGTCTCCCCGCGCTCCCAGAACAGTCGCCGAATCGGGACTTGCTGCCGCCGTTCGATCTCTTCGTCCAAATCGACGAACTCCCAGCCCAACAGTTCCGCCAGAGCAGCTCCGGTCGCGGTTTTGCCGCTCCCCATAAATCCAGTGAGCGCAACCAATGCAGGTGAAGTCGCGGATTCGCCGGAATGTGATGTTGTCGCCAATGCGGTTCGAAGCAACGTCTTTTGCGCATTCTAGCATTGCGACTCCGAAGCCAATGTGACCCGAAGGTATGCGTAAATTTGCGACCAACGGGGGATTTCACCACCCGATAAGCCGTACTATTCTCCGCCCATGCAGCTCATACAAATTGGTCAGACCCCCGCCCAGACCCTTCAGCAGTTGATTGAAGAGATGGCTTCGCGCCAGTCCGCGGAAGTCGAGCAACTCAAGCGAATGGCTCTGGAGCGACATGCTGCCGCGCAACTCCACCGCAAGTCGAAGGCGCGTCCCCAACTGGTGCGTTGCCAACGGTCCTCGACCCATACGATGAAGCGCGCCCTCCCTCTGTAACCGTGACTTTGCGACCCCCGGTGCCTGGACCGGTCACACCCGCTGTGCCCACAGCGTCGCTCCTTATATATTCACACCTTCCCACCATGCTCTTCGTCCTGCTTTGCACAAGCGGACCCATGTCAGTAGAATTATCGATTACGGCGCAGTGGCTTGACCGGTTCCATCGCAGCCTGCAATTCGAGTGAAGCTTCGCTGGCGAAATCTCGGCACGTCCGCCCCGATTGTTCCCTGGTAGTCAGGCGATAGTTCATGTCTCTGAAGCAGTCGGAAGCGATCGTTTTGCGAACCTATCCGCTGCGTGAGGCCGACCTTCTGGTCACCCTGTTTACCCGTGCTGAAGGCAAGGTCAAGGGCGTCGCGCGCGCGGCCAAGAAATCGAGGCGGCGTTTTGGCGGAGCGCTCGAGCCGCTTACTTGTGTGCGGGCGTATTACGAGGATCGCGAGCGTCAGGAGTTGGCTCGACTGGACTCCTGCGACATTTTGGAATCGCCGCTTTCGACCGCGGTGGATTATCCACGCGTGGTGGCTTTGGAACACGTCGCCGAGGCCCTCGATGAATTGCTGCCCGACCGTGAGGCCAACGACGCGATCTATCGCCTGGCTGTCTCGGTGTTGCGCCAGTTGCGTGACGGCTCCATCTGGATGCCGCTGACGTATTTCCAGCTTTGGCTGGTGCGGCTGGTCGGCTTTTTGCCCGAACTGGGCCAGTGCGGTAATTGTGGGCAGTCGCTCGATGGTGGCAAGGCGTTTTATCATGCGCTGGCTGACGGTTTGATGTGCTCGCGACACAAGCGGTTGGCCTCGACGGAATTGTCCATCGAGTCGCGGGCTCTGGCAGCGCAGATGTTCCGCATGCCGCTCGATAGTTTTGCGGCAGAAGCTTGGACGTCGGCAAAGTGCGCGGATCTGCGGCGATTTCTGTTGCAGATCGTCGAGCGCCATATTGAAAAGAAATTAGTAACCGCGGTCATGTTGAACAAGTTGTAGCTCAGTCGTGCAATCCCCGGCTTTTCCCGCCGGAAATACTCAGGAAGAACTCATTGGCTTCTTCACAAAATGCGCTGACGTTTCAGGAACTCGTTCTTCGTCTGCAGAGTTTTTGGGCCGATCACGGTTGCGTTCTGCAGCAACCCTACGATGTTGAAGTCGGCGCTGGCACCATGGCTCCCGAGACATTCCTTCGCGTGCTCGGCCCCAAGCCCTATCGCGTCGGATACGTTCAACCCTCGCGCCGCCCCGCCGATGGCCGCTACGGTGAGAATCCCAATCGCCTCTTCAAGCACATGCAGTATCAGGTCATCCTCAAGCCGCCGCCGGCCGATGTGCAGGACCTCTACCTCGCATCGCTGAGCGCCATTGGCATCGACCTGCGCAAGCACGACATCAAGTTTGAGGAAGACAACTGGGAGTCGCCGACCCTCGGCGCTTGGGGCATCGGCTGGCAGGTGATGCTCGATGGCCTCGAAATCACCCAGTTCACCTACTTCCAGCAATGCGGCGGCATCGATCTCGATCCCATCTCTGCAGAACTTACCTACGGCCTGGAACGCATCGCCGCTTTCCTGCAGGATGTGGAAAGCATTTACGACATTACCTGGGTTGTCGGTCCGGATGGACGTCCGGTGAAGTACGGTGAGATTCGCCTTCAGGACGAGTTGCAATTCTCGGTTTACAACTTCGAGTATGCGGATGTAGAGAAAGCCTGGCAGCACCTGCGCCTCTACGAAGCCGAGTGCCAGTCGCTGCTGGACCGATACGCCGAAGGCACCGCCCAGGCTGGTCGCGGCAAGGAAGGTAAGCCCGCGAAAGGCGAAGTGTCGGCTTCAAAATTTGACACGCCGGAGCGCAAGCGCTTCCCGGTGTTAGCTGCATTCGATCTCTGCTTGAAATGCTCGCATTTGTTCAACATTCTCGACGCCCGCGGAGCCATCAGTGTGACTGAGCGCGTAGGAGTGATCGCCCGAGTCCGCGCACTCGCCGTAGGCGTCGCCAAGGCTTATGTCGACCAACAGCAGTCCGAACAACAATTGGCCGTGGAGGCAGAAAGCGACAAGATCGAGGTTGCTACTTAGTTTCGATTGCTAACGATACAGCCGCGTAGGGGCGGCACGGTTCTTTCGCTGTGATGCGAGTTACCATTTGCAACACGGACTGCGGCAAAATGATAGGAACGCGTTAATTCATGTCTGATTTTCTTCTTGAGATCGGTACCGAAGAAATCCCCGCCCGCATGATCGACGGCGCTTGCGAGGACCTGTCCAAACGTGTTACTGCTTTACTGCTCCGCGAGCGACTGGCGGAATCACCGTCCATCCAAGCCTACTCGACACCCCGCCGCCTGGCTGTGTTTGCGCAGGGAGTCTCCTCGTCCCAGGCCGATGTGACCGAGCACCTTACCGGCCCCTCGCTGAAGATCGCCTACAAAGATGGTGTTCCTACGCCGGCGGCCCAGGCCTTCGCCCGCAAGTCCGGCGTCGACGTTAGCGCACTGCAAAAAGTCACGACTCCCAAGGGTGAATATCTCGCGGCGAGCGTCCAGAAGAAGGGAAGATCGGCCAGCGAAATTCTCTCCGAGTCTCTCCCCAAAGAAATCGCGGGAATCTACTGGGCCAAGAGCATGTACTGGCGCGGCAAGTCTGCCGAGCGCTTTGTCCGCCCCGTGCGTTGGATGGTCTCGCTGCTAGACGAGGAAGTCGTGCCAATTGAGTTTGCCAGCATTTCGGCCGGCCACACTAGCCAGGGACATCGCATTCTTTCCAATGGCCCGGTGACGATCAACCGACCTGCCGACTATGCTTTGGTCCTCTCAAAGAATTTCGTGATAGTGAGTGCCTCTGATCGCGAGCATCGCATCCGCAAAGCGCTCGATGCTGCTACGCGAACGATTCCGGGGGCGCGCTGGCGTGAAGACAAGTCTTTGCTAGACACAGTTGTCGACCTCACCGAGTGTCCTTCAGTAGTACTCGGAAGCTTCGATCCCGAATTCCTCTCGCTGCCCCCCGAGGTTCTGGTCACAGTAATGCGCGATCACCAGAAATATTTCGCACTCGAGGATGCCGAAGGAAAGCTTTTGCCCCATTTCCTCGCTGTGCTGAACACCGATGGCGATCCCGACGGCCTCATTCGACATGGCAACGAGCGCGTCCTGCGCGCCCGCTTCAACGACGCCCGCTTCTTCTGGAACACTGATCAGAAGATTTCGCTTCGCGATCGCGTCGAGATGCTCAAGTCGGTGACCTTTCAGAAGGACCTGGGCAGCTACTTCGACAAGACCATGCGGGTGCAGAAACTCGCCAGCTTGGTCTCCACGATTTTGGAAGTTGCCGGAGTCCACATCCGTCCGGGAGTTGTTCACAAGGCAGCCTTGCTCGCCAAGGCCGACCTCACCACCGATTTAGTGAAAGAGTTCACTGAGTTGCAGGGCGTCGTCGGTGGACTCTATGCCAAAGTCCAGCAACTCGATCCCGTGTTGCCGGCGGCCACTGCAGCCGCGATTGGTGACGCCATATATCACCAGTACCAACCGGAATCGATGGATGACGACGTACCGCCGACGGTTGAGGGTGCTGTGCTCGCGATCGCCGACAAGGTCGACACGATCGTGGGAATGTACGCCTTGGGGGCCGTGCCTTCGGGTTCCAAGGACCCCTTCGGGCTGCGCCGAGCAGGGAATGGAATAGTGAAGATCTTAGCTGAGAAGAAGCTCCCAGTTGGAATTACTCAGCTTGTCGCGGACTCCATATGGGAATACATGGGTAGTGAAGCTGAGAAGAAGTTCGTGAAGTCCAGTTCCTGGTGGAGGACTCGCGAGCGGATTACCGCGCTCCGACAAGGAGTGTGGCTCAATGCGCTCAGGACTGCTGAGGTTGATACGGAACTCCCGAGTCCGACGGTACTACTGTGGGAACGTCTCTCCTTTTATTTGCGTGAGTACAAAGGTTTTGCATACGACACAGTCAACGCAGTTCTGAGCACTGAGGACTTGACTCCGGATCTTTTGAAAGCGCAAAACCCGGACTACACAAGCGAAGGAATAGGAATTGTCTCTTCGGTGGGCGCAGACTCAAATAGAAGATTGGACCCCGCCAACCTTCCCCCTCTGGCGTTGGACTTGGCTTCTGCTATATCGGCCAAGCGAGGCACACCTGAACTCGAGTCGGCTCTAGTTTCGTTCAAGCGCACGCGCAATATCTTGAAGCAGGCGCTTGATAAAGGGTTTGCGATCGGCCCGTTTACCCCAATGCTGCACTCCGAAGCAGAGGCTGATGTCGTCACTTTGATGAACGAAGCAGGTTCCGGTTTCTGGGAACTTCTGCAACGTGCTGAATATGGTACAGCAATTGACAGGATGGCGCGGCTGGCCGAGCCGTTCGAGCGATATTTTGAGATCGTAATGGTGATGCACGAGCATGAGCCAACTCGGCGAAATCGCCTAGGCTTTCTGTCGATGTTCTATCAGCAGTTTAGAAAAATCGCCGATTTCAGCGAGATCGTAACTGAAAACAAATCTTCATAACTTAGAGTACAAAGGACTCACCCCATGAGCACTTCAACGATTGAGACGGAAAAAATGGCAACCCCAGACAAGAAAGCTGTGAAGTATGTCTACTTCTTCGGCGACAATCACGCCGAAGGCAATGGCAAAATGAAAGATGACCTTGGCGGTAAAGGCGCCGGGCTTGCCGAAATGACCAACGCCGGGTTGCCTGTTCCTCCCGGCTTCACCATTCAGACCGAAGCGTGTCGCGAGTACATGCGCGGCGGCAAAACCTCGGCGGAAGTCGACAAGCAGATGGATGAAGCGCTGGGCAAGCTGGAAAAGTTGCAGGGCCAGAGGCTCGGCGGCTCCGACAATCCCCTGCTGGTCAGCGTCCGTTCCGGTGCGAAGTTCTCCATGCCCGGCATGATGGACACCATCCTCAACCTCGGCCTCAACGACAAGTCGGCCGCGGGCCTCGCCAAGCTCACCGGAAATCCCCGCTTCGCCTACGACTCCTATCGCCGCCTCATCCAGATGTTCGGCAGCGTGGTGCTCGATATACCCAAGCACGCGTTTGAAGAAGTCTTCGACGGCAAGAAGAAACAGAAGAAAGCCAAGCTTGACACCGAACTCGACGCCAAGGCGCTACAGGAAGTGATCGCGGAATACAAGAAGGTCGTCCTCAAGCACACCAAAATTGAGTTCCCGCAGAACCCGCACGACCAGCTCGTGATGGCGCGTGATGCAGTGTTCCGCTCCTGGCTGAATGATCGCGCCAAGACCTACCGCCGCATCAACAACATCGACGACATGCTCGGCACCGCGGTCAATGTGCAGGCCATGGTGTACGGAAACCTCGGCGACACCAGCGGTACCGGCGTGGGCTTCACCCGCAATCCCGCAACCGGCGCAAAAGAGTTTTACGGCGAGTTCCTCATGAACGCGCAGGGCGAGGACGTGGTTGCCGGCATCCGCACTCCGATTCACATCTCGGAACTGGAAAAAATTCAGCCCGACACATATAACCAGTTGCGCGAAATCACTACGCGTCTGGAAAAGCATTACCGCGACATGCAGGACTTCGAGTTCACCATCCAGGACGGTCGCCTGTACATGTTGCAGACCCGCAATGGCAAGCGCACCGGACGCGCCGCTGTTCGCGTCGCCATCCAGATGGTCGAAGAAGGCCTCATCACCAAGGAAGAAGCCATCTTCCGCGTCGAACCCAACCAGTTGTATGACTTCCTCGTCCCCAGCCTTGCGGAAAAGGGTGTTGACGTTGAAGTGTTGGCTACTGGCCTACCGGCATCTCCTGGCGCGGCTGTCGGACAGATCGTTTTCACCGCCGAAGAAGCGGTTGAGAAGTTCCAGAAAGACAAGCACGCCAAGATCATCCTTGTCCGCAGCGAAACCACTCCGGAAGATATCGGAGGCATGGAAGTAGCAGCCGGAATTCTCACCTCGCGTGGCGGCATGACCAGTCACGCCGCGGTGGTCACCCGCGGCATGGGCAAGTGCTGCGTGGCTGGAGCCGGTGATATCGATGTCGATGAAAAATCCCGCGAGATGCGCGTGAAGGGCAAGGTGCTCAAAGGCGGTGATTGGATTTCGCTCGACGGCACTACCGGCCGCGTCATCAACGGCAAGCTCAACACCGTCGCCGCACGGCCTGACGATCCTGAGTTGGTCATCCTGATGAAGTGGGCCGAGCCGTTCCGCCGCATGGGCGTTCGCGCCAATGCCGACATTCCCCGCGATGCCCTGCAGGCCCGTGCATTTGGCGCCGAAGGCATCGGCCTTTGCCGCACCGAGCACATGTTCTTCGCCGAAGACCGTCTGCCGCACATGCGCACCATGATTCTCGCCAACAACGAGAAAGACCGCCGCCTTGCGCTGAAGAAGCTTCTGCCCATGCAGCGCGCCGACTTTGTCGGCGTCTTCCGCGCCATGGACGGATTCCCAGTTACCATCCGCACCCTCGATCCTCCGCTGCACGAATTCCTGCCGCGTCGCGAAGATCTCATGGTCGAGATTGCCAAGCTGGAGATCACCAAGCCCAAGTCGCCCAAGCTGAAAGAGTTGCGCAACTTGTTAAATCGTGTCGAACAGTTGCACGAAGTCAACCCCATGCTTGGCCTGCGTGGCTGCCGTCTCGGCATCACCTATCCCGAGATCACCGAGATGCAGACGCGTGCCATCTTCGAGGCGGCCGTTAAGGTCGCAAAGGAAGGCGTGAAGGTCAAGCCGGAAGTCATGATTCCACTGACGGGAGGTCTGAAAGAAATGGCCAACCAGGCAGCTATCGTGCGTCGGATCGCAGACGAAGTGTTCGCTGAGAAGGAGACCAAGGTCGAATACCTCGTCGGCACCATGATCGAGTTGCCGCGTGCTGCTCTGATGGCCGATGAGATCGCCCAGGAAGCCGAGTTCTTCAGCTTCGGCACCAACGATCTTACTCAGACCACCTTCGGCTTCTCGCGCGACGACGTCGGCAGGATTCTGACGGCGTACCTGGCGGAAGGCATTCTGAAGCAGGATCCGTTCGCCACTCTAGATCAGCAGGGTGTCGGTCAATTGATCAAGATGGCGGTGGAAAAGGGCCGCGCTACTCGGCCGACGATCAAGATCGGCATCTGCGGCGAGCATGGCGGCGATCCTTCGTCCGTCGAGTTCTGCGCGCAGAATGGCTTCAACTATGTCTCCTGCTCGCCGTTCCGCGTATTGACTGCCCGTCTGGCAGCGGCGCAAGCCGGCGCCAGCGCGGAGTTGAAAATCGAGGGCGGACGAACCAAGTAGCTACGAATGGAAGCAAGAAGCTAACGGGCTCGGCATCACGCCGGGTCCGTTGCTTTTTTAACTGGCAACTGGCGACTGATTACTGACAACTTCTTCTAATGCGTCTGCTGCAACTGCGCAATGAGCTTCTGCGCGAGATTGTTTTCCGATTCAGACCACAACACGCGTCCAGACAATCCGCAATTATTCTGGACGGCGAGCGTGAATGCGATCAGCTTGGCGACGTTGATCCTGACATGTTCTTCATTGACGGACGACAGTTCTAGGCCCTCAAACAGAAAAGGTGTGTCCAGTCCGAAATCCACCTCGACGTGGCCGTCGTCGGCGTAGATGCCTTCGTCGAACTGCACTCCATGAACGATGAAACGCACTGCGACCGGGCGTTGCACCCATGCGTCGCCGCTCGCTTCGTCATTCGGGACCCATAAATCCCAGAAGGCCTCAAACACGAATCCAAAGTCGTCGTGAGCAAATTCGTCGGCTATCTCTGCCGCTTCCTCGGGAGAGATGCCGGGATTGAATCGCCGCTCCAGGACCGTCGGCTCTGACCAAGCCACGGGATGCACCGACAGATAAGTAATGCCTTCGCGCACATCGGAATACAGAAACTGCCGCATCACCGATATCGCGCGCAGCAGCATCTCCGCTTCGTGGAAGCTGGGAAACCAGAGACTCAGATTGAGCGAATCAGCCATCGCCGTATTTTAGCGCCTGCTCTGGAACGTTGGGTGCCCCATCCTTTGCCGTCTTTGAGCAAAGGGTGGGTCGACAAACCCGTGACAGTTTTGAATGGGCACTTTAACCGTGCCGCTAGACCTAACGGTCTCGCATCAGGGCACGACTTCAGTCGTGCCGAAGGCGTTTCCTATTGTTTGTCATTCCTCGCGGACTTCAGTCCGCGAGGAATCTGCTTTTCGAACTGGTTAACATTTCCGCAGAAATCGTCCCTCACACTTCCGCCTTTAACCGTGCCGCGAATTTCTGTCGCACCTTTTTCACTTTCGGCGCCACCGTGAACATGCAGTATGGCTGCATGGGATGGTTCTTGAAGTAGTCCTGGTGATAATCCTCGGCAACATAGAACGTCTGCGCCGATTCAACCGCCGTGACGATCGGGTCAGGGAACACCCGCTCCTTGGTCCACTCAGCAATCACTTCCTGCGCGGTCTGCTGCTGTTCGTCATTCAGGTAGAAAATTACCGAGCGGTATTGCTCGCCCACATCGTTGCCCTGGCGATTCAGTGTGGTTGGATCGTGGACGGTGAAAAACACATCCAGCAAATCGCGGTAGCTGATCTTCGCCGGATCGAATGTGATCTCCGCTACTTCGACGTGCCCGGTGACGCCGGTACACACTTGTTCATACGTTGGATTTGGCCGCCGCCCGCCCATATAGCCCGAGCGCACCGACTCCACTCCTTCAAGTTGAACAAATGCGGCTTCAACGCACCAGAAACATCCGCCGCCCAGGATTGCTTTTTCAGTAGCCATAAATACTTGGATGCTCCACTGGCCCAAAATGTTCAAGCCATCAAAACGGCTCGCTCGATCTTAACTTGCGCTCCAGTAATCATCAGACGGCAGCTAATTACCAATTACTAATTACCAATTAATTCTTCTGATACACCCGCACATAGTCCACCAGCATTTGCTGCGGAAACTGTGTCGTGGTGTCGGGATTCCCGGGCCAATCGCCTCCCACTGCCAGGTTCAGCAGCATGAAGAACGGCTGGCCATCAAAGGGCCACGAGTTGGGCTGAGGCGACCCCGCCTTCGTGTCCGTCGCGTAGAGATTACCGTCAACATACAGTCGGACTTGTTGCGGTTCCCACTCGACGGCGAACACGTGGAAGTCGTCGGCAAGCGATTGGCTGCTCGGTTGGGTGTATGCAGACGTATACCCTTCCGGCGGATACCCCGGTGCATGCAGCGTTCCATGGACGATGGAAGGCTCCTTACCGATGTTCTCCATGATGTCGATCTCGCCGCAAGCCGGCCAACCGGCCGTATCGATGTTGTTGCCCAGCATCCAGAACGCCGGCCAGATGCCTTGTCCCCTCGGAATCTTGATCCGCGCCTCGAACCGCCCGTACTGCTGCGAGAACAGTCCCTTCGTCTGCATGCGCGCCGACGTATAGTGCCGGGCGATCCCGTCAGCCCCCGTGTAGTCCTCTTTAGCCGCTGTGATGATCAGGTTGCCACCCAAAATCTGCACATTCGCTGGACGCGCGGTGTAGGACTCCAGTTCGTTATTGCCCCACCCGCCGCCGCCCGTCTGGATGGCCCACTTGGTGGCATCGGGAACCGATCCGTCAGGTCCACTGAATTCGTCCGCCCACATCAGTTGATACGTCTGCGCCGGAGGCGGCGTACTGTTGGACTGCGACGCCTGTCCGCCACACGATCCGGCCAGTAACATCGTCATCGTGATCGCACTGATAAAAGCTCCGTAACGATAAGAGATCATGAATACCTCGGAGAGTCGATCAGAGGAATTTTAGAACAATGCAGATAATGTCGCTGTGACGCTGCAAACTGGCCCTGAACTGAGAGATGAATTCCCAAAACTCTGTGTCTCTGGGCCTCTGTGGTGAATGGTTTTCGTCCTATAACCCCACCTCGATCCGCGATCTCGGATCAAGGTAGTCGCGTAGTCCGTCGCCGATGAAGTTGAACGACAGCACCGCCAGCATCACCGCCGCAGCAGGGAACAGCACCAGGTGCGGTGCGTCAAACAAGTGCGAGCGAGCGTCGTTGAGCATCGCCCCCCACGTCGCCGTCGGAGGCGGCACGCCAAGCCCCAGGAAACTCATCGTCGCTTCCGCCAATATCGCGCCCGCCATTCCTATCGCCGCCTGCACGATGACCGGCTGAATAATATTCGGCAGGATGTGGCGGACGATAATCCGCGAGTCGCTCGCGCCCAACGCCCGCGCCGCTTCTACAAACTCCCGCTCTTTGACTGCCAGCACTTGCGCGCGCACCAATCGGGCGTAACCCACCCATCCGCCAATCGAGAGCGCCAGTATCAGGTTGAACAGTCCCGGGCCAAGAAACGCGACGAACGCGATTGCCAGCAGGATACCCGGGAATGACATGAACGCGTTCATCACGACCACGTTCAGAAGGCGATCGATAAAGCCGCCGTAATACCCGGCAATCGATCCGAAGATCAACCCCAGTGTCAGCGACGCCGCGACTACGCAACTCCCCACCAGCATCGAGACCCGGGCCCCATAAATGACGCGCGACAAAATGTCGCGGCCCAACTCGTCAGTCCCTAACCAATGGGCACCCGACGGACTCATCAACCGTGAAGGCAAATCGATATAGTAGGGATCTTGTGGAGCGATCCACGGCGCGAACAGCGCGAACGTAACGAATATCACGATTAGCACCGCCCCTGCCGTGGCCAGCAGGTTGTGGCGTGCGACGCGCTGTAGCGATCCAAGTTGAACGGAAGTTGCCATGCAGCGCCATCTTAAATCACGGCGCCTGGCCAGGCCGCAATGTGTTCCCGACGTTGCTGCAAACGATGCGGCGCTGGATGAATTCCAACGCCGCAACTCTTAACCACTCTAAGTCAGTTACCGCAGAGTAACGTCGCGCAGCAAATAGCTGCTGACGATATGTGCATTCTCGACCCGCTTGTCGATCACCTTCTGCTCGGCGGCTTGATCGCCGTAGTGTTTCATGCGAAGGTCGTACAGCTTATCGGGCAGACCATCCAAAGCCGCCATGTTCTTATACGTGAGCGAATAGCCAAAGTCCCAGTCGCCCTCGCCGGAGCTGGTTTGGTTCAGGAACATCTGGTAGCCCGTAATCAGCCCGGCAGCTTTCTGCGCCTCCCAGATCGGGACCACATTCTTCTTGAAATCGGCCATCAACGCATCGAAGTGGCCGGGCGTGAGTTTGAGGAGCACAACACGCTCCACTGGGCCCTGATTGTAAGGAACCTGCGCGGTCACCGCCGTTGCCACCACGAACGAAAGACACAACACTGCAATTGCAAGACGCACTGCTTGCTTCATCAACGATTCTCCTCAGAGTTGGGATTTGTGGTCCGGTGAGTGTGACTCAGAATCAACAATCCGCCTAGACCACGAAGGTCTGGCTGTGACGTCCACCTAGCGGCGGCTGCTAAGCATGAATCCAACCCAGTGGGCTTGCGTTCTGCTCTATACTTCTCCGTTGCGTATGCGTCGACGTTTGCGGCCACTCACCTGCGTCCGCCACGCTGCGTTTCGGACCCACGGCCCATGTTGCCCTTCAAGCTCGTCTATAGCGAGAAGTATTTTCTCCCCATCGGCGAGCACGTCTTTCGCGCTGACAAATACCGCCTGATTCGCGAGCGCCTTTTCGCCTTGGGTCTGGTCGATGAGTCCGACTTTATCTCGCCGCAACCCGCCTCGGAATCCGACGTGATGCTGGTCCACTCGCCGCTCTATGTCAGCAAGCTCACGGAGGGCGGCCTTTCCGCGCGTGAAGAACTGGAAATGGAAATTCCTTACTCGCCGCAGGTGGTTGACACCTTCCTCATGCACACCGGAGGCTCGATCCTCGCCGCCGAGTTCGCTCTGACCGATGGCGTGTGCATCAATATCGGGGGCGGATTTCATCACGCCCACCCCGACCACGGCGAAGGATTCTGCATGATGCACGACTTCGGCGTCGCCATCCGCAGCCTGCAGAAGCGGAAACTCATCCAGCGCGCTATGACCGTGGACTGCGACGTTCACCAGGGCAACGGTACCGCAGCGATTTTCTGCTGGTCACGCGCCCACCCAGCAGTCTTGCCATGTGATCGCCCCGTTTCAACGGTTGCGCATGCGGGTGGCGAGATTCTGTTCGGGACCTCGAAAGACGTCTTCACCATCTCCTTGCATCAGGAGAACAACTACCCGTTTATCAAGCCGCGGTCCTCCATCGATGTGAACTTGCCCGACGGATGCGATGACGCCAGCTATCTCGCCTGGCTCGACCATGCTCTCAGCTCGGGACTGCGTCAGTTTGAGCCTGACCTTATCTGCTACGTCGCTGGCGCCGACCCGTTCCGTGAAGACCAACTCGGCGGACTAGATCTGACGATAGAAGGATTGAAGCAGCGCGACGAAATTGTGTATCGCGCCGCCCGCGCCCGCAACATCCCCGTCATGGTGACCTTCGCCGGTGGATATGCCATCCGGGTTGAAGACACCGTCACCATCCACACCAACACGGTTATCGCCGCCGCCGAAGTCTTTCGCCCCGCCAACACTCAACCCACTTACTAACGTCGGTTCGGAAACCGCGCCTTCAAAGTCTGTGTGAGAACCTCTATCGTCCCCGGGGGGACTCAAATCTTTTTTCCACTTTACCCAGCACTCCGCCTTCGGCTGCATGCTGGGCTATCATGTCCCCGCCCCGATGGGCTGGACTTCTGGCAGCTTGTACCGCCTTGCAACCCGAACACTAAGTTCTCACACAGACTCTTCAGTGCCGACAAACCAATTCATTTTCACCCGCTCAGTGGTGGGGTGATGTAGTCGTGTGTAACACTTTAAAATAAAAATCACGATCGTTTAGAATCAATGGTTTATGAAGAAATTGTTCGCATGTCATTGATTCCTTAGCTACTTATACGTATCCATATCTGCGCGTAGGACTTAGCTTGGTTTCCAGGGCGCAGGTCCGCGCACTTCCGATCCAATCTAGGAATTATCAAAGAGCGATTTACATTCGCGGCATTGCCGCGAGCCATCTAGAGACACTTTTCCCTAGCTTTACAGAGTTGGTTGTAGTCGGGACGGGAGGCGAACGCAAGAGAATTTGGGGGCAGCACGAAACGAAAGTAACCAGGGCAGGATCTAAAGGCCGGCTTTACCAAAACATCGGCTTTTTCCGCAACCTGTTCAGCGGTGCATTCAGCGCACGCGATGGAACCCGGGGTTAGCCGCCGAGGTAGTTTGCCCGTTTCGCGCGGATACTCCTGGTCTTGGGTCGCCCTCGACGACATACCGCTTCCAAACCGCCTTCATTTTGCGTGATATCCTGATATTTCGCGGCGAAAACTGCGCCGCCACGCCATCGATTTGGATCCCAATCATGTTTGAGAATCTTACAGATAAGCTCCAGCGTGCCTTCAAGAACCTGCGCGGACAGGGCACCCTGACCGAAGAGAACATCGGCGATGCGCTCAAAGAAATCCGCATGGCCCTGCTCGAAGCCGACGTCAATTTCAACGTCGTCAAGGAACTCATCGAGCACATCCGCGAAAAGGCCCTCGGCACGGAAGTCATGACCTCGCTCTCTCCCTCCGAGCAGGTCATCAAAATCGTTCACAGCGAACTCATCGCTATCCTCGGCAAAGACACCGCGAAGTTGAAGTTCGCTTCGCAGCCGCCGACCGTCGTCCTCATGGCCGGCCTGCAGGGATCCGGCAAGACCACCACTTCAGGGAAGCTGGCGCACTGGCTCAAGCAGGGTGGACACCGCCCCATGCTCGTCTCGGTTGACGTCTATCGTCCCGCCGCGCGCGAGCAGCTCAAAATCGTCGCACAGGCCGTCAAGGCCCACCTTTACGAAGGTGAGGTTGGCGAAGCCAACACCGCGAATGTCGAGCGCCTGGTGAAGGAAGCCCGCCGCGACGCCATCAGCAATGGCTGCGACGTGCTCATCGTCGATACCGCCGGCCGTCTGCACATTGACGAACTGCTGATGGAAGAGATGCAGTCGCTGAAGAAGATCCTCAACCCGCAGGAGATCCTCTTCGTCGCCGACTCCATGACCGGACAAGACGCGGTTCGCTCCGCCGACGAGTTCCACAAGAAGCTCACCCTCACCGGCGTGGTACTCACCAAGATGGACGGTGACGCCCGCGGCGGCGCCGCCCTCTCCATCCGCCATGTCACCGGACAGCCCATCAAGTTCATCGGCGTGGGCGAAAAGTACGAAGCGCTCGAGCCTTTCCATCCCGACCGCATCGTCGGACGCATCCTCGGCATGGGCGACATCCTTTCGCTCATCGAAAAGGCCGACGCCACCATGGACAAGAAGAAGTCCGAGGCCTTCGCCGCCAAGGCGATGAGCCACGAAGGCTTCTCCCTCGAAGACTTCCGCGATCAATTGCGTCAGGTAAAAAAGATGGGCTCCATCAAGAGCATCATGGGCATGATGCCCAAAATCGGCCCCTTCGCCAACATGCAGAAGGCCGCCGACAACGTTGACGAGAAAGAACTCGGCCGCGTCGAAGCCATCATCAACTCTATGACGCCCTACGAGCGCGAGCATCACGAGTCGATCAACGGCAGCCGCCGCAAGCGCATCGCCCGCGGCTCCGGCACCAGCGTGCAGGAAGTGAACCACCTCCTCCGCCAGTACGCGCAAATGCGCAAGATGTTCAAGGGCATGGGCAAGCCCAGCTTCGCCCGCCGCATGGCCGGCATGAAAATGCCAGGGATGTAGGGCCGCCGCTCAGTTTGTCATCCTGAGCGAGGACGCGAGGGGGTCTCCTAGCCCGGTGCTCCACTCACGCCGATTTTGCTGAGTGGGTCTATTGACCTTCCCCGACCGCGAATCTACGCTGGTTGACAGAAAACATTCGAAGTAAATAGACTTCGTAACCGTCGGAAAGGGCCCGCTGCATCACTCGTCTTCGGATAGCGGTTCCCACCCCTGGTAGGCCCTTACACTGGGTGATCTAAAGCAAATCAAGGAGGGAAAATTGACCTCCTGCGGAGAGTGTTCGCTCATGCTTCGCCAGGCGGGGCTTTGTGAGTACCACCCTCAGCGTTGCTGCGGCGGAAGCAGCATCACTATCGCTTATTGATAACGCCGCCACTAGGTGCTTTTCCACAATCGCCGAAAATTCATGGGAGGATTTATGGCAACGACAACAGCGGCAGTAGCAACTATGAAAGTGGCGCAGGTTCCCAGTCCCGGAGCGGATTTTCAGATCGTCGAGCGCGAGATTCCCACGCCGGGTGCAGGTCACGTGCGGATCAAGGTGCAGGCTTGTGGCGTCTGCCACAGTGACGTGCTTACCAAAGAAGGCCTTTGGCCTGGAATTCAGTATCCCCGCGTTCCGGGACACGAAGTGGCAGGCATTGTCGATGAAGTGGGCGCGGGGGTTTCCGCGTGGAAGAAAGGGCAGCGTGTCGGTGTTGGCTGGCATGGCGGCCAAGACAACACGTGTCGGGAGTGTCGGCGCGGAGATTTTCGCAATTGCCGGAACGTGAAAATTTGTGGCATCAGCTATGACGGTGGGTACCAGCAGTACATGGTGGCTCCCGTGGAGGCACTGGTGGCGATACCCGAGAGCCTAAGCGACGCCGACGCAGCACCCCTGCTCTGCGCCGGCATTACCACCTACAACGCATTGCGGCACAGCGGTGCGTTACCCGGCGACCTTGTTGCCGTGGTGGGTATCGGAGGACTGGGTCACCTCGGAATTCAATTCGCCAACAAGTTTGGTCATAACGTCGCGGCCATCGGGCGCGGTCCAGAAAATGCTTCACTTGCAAAAAAACTCGGGGCAAACCTGTACATCGACAGCCAGGCGACGAACGCCGCCGAGGAGTTGCAAAAACTGGGTGGCGCGCAGGTAATTCTGGCGACCGCGCCAAGCTCGAAACTGATGTCCGAACTCATCGACGGTCTGGGGCCGAACGGCAAGCTCGTGGTGATCGGTGCGACATTCGATCCCATTGAGGTCACGCCGGTACAACTCATTAGTGGAAGTCGATCGATTCAGGGCTGGGCCGCCGGTACACCAGCCGATTCCGAAGACACACTGCATTTCGCCGAACTAACCGGCGTGCGACCCATGATTGAAACGTATCCGCTCGAAAAAGCGGCCGAGGCGTACGCGCGCATGCTGAGCGGTAAGGCGCAGTTCCGCGTTGTTCTGACGATGTGAGTTCAACCAGACCGCAATCGCGAAACCCTGCGAACGCCGCTTTGCGAGTTCACGTAGGCCGAACTGCACGACACGTCTTTCTGCATTGGACGCGGATGCAGGGGCGATCTCCACGGTAGTCTGAGCCTTTGTCAGTCCTCGATGTTGAGAATCCCTGGCGCGGCACGTTCCACTTTCGAAGACGCCGCGCCATTGCATCCCAGGGTGACGGCTCGCAGTCGATCAGTGCGCAGCCGCCGTGCACGCGTCCGCTACATGCTGTACGCTGGTTACCTTAAAAACCTGCTCTTCTTTTACCGAGGAAGCGGCGCCCTGGACGGTAGTACCTACGGTCCTGATTGCAGGCTTTCCGGTGATCGTGACTTCGTGGCCTACATGCTTGGTGAGCTTGTTGGCTTGGCTTTGCAGTTGATGGATCGTCCCATTGTCTTCGGTGAGTCTGTAATGGCTGTTGCCGTATGTCAGGCAGCCTTGAATCGTAGTCAGGCCGGCCGTCTTGCCGGTTGTCTGCCCTGCATCTTGCGCTTGCAACCAAACCGTAAAGAACAGGAGCACCACAATAAACATCAGTCTCTTATGCACGAACACTCTCCTTTCGATTTTCATGTGGGCTAAGGTTGGTTCGATAAGTGACGCCACAGTATCGCCTGTGTTTCGACCTCAAGCAGATCCTCTGTCCCAGATTCCAGCAGCCCCACACTATATACGCATTGAGGCGATCCCAGCGCACAGCGATGCTCTTTTTTCTTTGCATGGGCGAGGGGCTTAGGACATGGCAGATGGCCAGATTTGCCCGCCGTTGGCAGAGAGTAGGTCTCTATCCGAATTCCCAACAAGGCAAGCGCTCGGTTACTTGCCCTCGCGATTCTTGCTGCACTCTTCACCATTCGTTCTATGAGTAAAACCGGAGAGTTTCGCCCGCCCGACGGGCTTGAGTTGGGACCGTTATCTCCAATCCGCTAAGTTATTTGAAATGATGCTTTTGCCTGTAAGTTGCTCTAGCGCAGGTCCTTATCCGAAAATTCCCGCCAAGCGACTGATTCCTCGGAATTTCAGCCAGAGAGAATAGTTTGAGCATTTGCCGCATTGCGCCGCTCGGGAGCGTATCCTCACCACAACCACAGCAAAATCCTTGCTGCAGTTGTCATTGAGCGCCAACATCGCCCGTCGGCTCTCAACTGCCATGGATTCTGCCACAACCTTAGGGGCCTCCTCGTACAGGAAGGGTGACAATGCACTCACCATATGGCATGGAACTAGTTGAGAACTGTCTCACCTGCAAACTTTGTTCCGACGGCTTTTTCTGTCGTCTGCCCAAAGCGGACATGGAGGCCTTTCAGAAGATAAAGTTCACGCTCGCGTATCCTGCTGGCTCGATTCTGTTTACCGAGAGCCAGCCGTGTCGTGGAATTTACATTTTGTGCCGGGGCCGGGTAAAACTGTCGGCGAGTTCGAGTCAGGGCCAGACCATCATATTGAAGGTCGCCAAGCCGGGTGAAGTGCTAGGGCTGAACGCAGCCGTGTCTGAAACCTCGCACGAGGCCACGGCGGAAACTGGCCAACCCTGCCAGCTGAACTTTGTCAAAAGGGAAGACTTTATTAAATTTCTCGCCGATCATACAGAGGCCAGCATGCAGGCGGCAATCCACCTCAGCCGCGAGTGCCAGCAGGCATACCAGCAGCTTCGTTCCTTCGTAATGCGCTCCGCCCCACAGCGCATCGCCCGGCTGATGCTGGATTGGTCGCACGAGGATGCCGGAACGCCTGCCGCACGCGGAATTAAAGTGGCCTTGACCCACGAGGAGATTGGGCAAATTATTGGCATGTCGCGAGAGACCGTTACGCGCACTCTCGCCGATTTTCGTAAGCAGCACATTGCAGAGCTGCATGGTTCCACTCTGCTGATCCAGAACACGTCAGCCCTGCATGACTTGGCCATCTGAACAGGCTGATACTCAACCTCTCGCTGCTGAAGGTGAAATTCGTGACCTGAAAGCTTCTCATACCTGATGCGAATTGTATTGCCCTGATTGCTAACTACTAATTGCTTATTACTAATTGCTAGCTGCTTCCTCTTCCTCCCGCATGAATTCCATCACTTCCTGCGGTTTCGTCGCCAGCCACACCGGCGCGAACGACATTCGATGCAGCGGAGTCGGGCCTTTCTCGCGCAATGCTTTCAGATGTACCGGGGCGCTGTACCCCTTGTTCGAAGCTAGCCCGTACCCGGGATACACCGCGTCGAACTCGCGCATCATGGCATCGCGTTCGACTTTGGCGATGATCGATGCCGCCGCAATCGAGGCCGATAGCGCGTCGCCATGGATGATCGCAGTCTGGGTGCAATCACAATTGAGGCCCATGGCGTCCACCAGCAGGTGATCTGGACATAGCGTGAGTTTGCCGACCGCCGCCTCCATCGCCCGCTTCGACGCCCAGTAGATGTTGATCTCATCGATGATCGCGACATCCACCGACGCCACCGCCCAAGCCAGTGCATTTTCCCGGATGCGCGGGGCCAGCTTCTCGCGCGCCTCCTGATCCAACAGCTTCGAATCGCGCAGCCCGCGAATGCGGTAGCCCGGATCGAGGATCACTGCTGCTGCCACCACCGGGCCAAACAAACAGCCCCGTCCCACTTCATCCACGCCCGCAATCAACTTGGACCCGGATTCCGACGCGAGCTTTTCATACTTCAGGGTGCACTTCAGCTTCTTCAGGAATCGCAACTTCAGCGTGGCCGCGGAGACGCTTGGCACTTCGCAGTGAACTATCTCTTCTGGCGAGTTGAGTTGGGGACGCCGGGTGCCCCACTCATTCGCGGTTTTCGAATGAGTGGGTATATTTGATTTCGAGCGGCCACTCCTGACAGTTCACCCTCACCAGCCCGAGCTCGTCGTAGGCGTAAGCGCGAAAGCTGCTCCAGTGCCAGTCCTCGGGCGTCGCCACCAGCCCGCGCTT